>JAFVYW010000143.1 GCA_017508465.1 Clostridia bacterium | reverse complement strand
ATAGAACGAAAAACCTAAATAAAAAAAGAGAAAACCGTAGGTTTTGACCTTAGTTTCCTCTTAATCTGTAAACGACAGAGGCAATTTGATTGTACCTCTGTCGTTTTTCGTTCGGTTATGCCTAAATGAAGCAGCCCCTTTGTTTTTTTGAGGTATGAAATGCATCGCTTTCGTCCATACTATCATCATAGCCGCAAGGGACAAAACACACAAACCCTGCGACGAAAAGGGGGATCGTATGCGAGGCGGAAAAGTAGATATCTGCGGAGTAGACACCTCATCGCTCCTGACACTTAAGGAAGACGAAAAAAGAGAACTGTTAAAGAAAAGCCAAGCGGGCGATATGACTGCACGCGAGCGCCTGACGCTCGGCAATTTAAGACTGGTTTTAAGCGTGGTGCGCCGTTTTCAGGGGGCAAAGGAAGAGGCGGATGATCTCTTTCAGGTTGGTTGCATGGGACTTCTCAAAGCCATCGATAACTTCAATATCGAAATGGATGTCCGTTTTTCCACCTATGCCGTGCCGATGATTATCGGCGAAATCCGACGCTATCTGCGCGATAACAACTCAATGCGCGTCTCACGCGGACTGCGCGACCTCGCCTATCGCGCCCTGCTCATCCGTGAGAAAATCTCGAGGGAAGAGAGCAGGGAGGCGAGCATCTCGGAGCTTGCGCGCGCCCTTGCCTGCAAGGAACAAGACCTCGCCCATGCCCTCGAGGCGATTGTTGAGCCGATGTCCCTCTATGATGCTGTTTATGGTGATGGCGAGGACTCCACCTATGTCATCGATCAGGTCAAGGATGAGGACACGAATGACGATAGCTTTATCGAAAACCTGACCTTGAAGGAGGCGCTCAAAAAGCTGAACGAGAGGGAATGGAACATCATCAACCGCCGCTTTTACAAAGGGCGCACCCAGATGGAAATCGCCGCGGAGATCGGCATTTCGCAAGCGCAGGTCTCACGCATTGAAAAGGGAGCGATTGACAAGCTGCGCCATTATATGGGTTAAGAGCAGGCTTCTTCATAGCAAAAAAAGCACCCTCAAGCCAGAAGCTGTGGCACGAGGGCGCTATTTTTATACTTTGGGTATTTTAACGGTAACAACGGGAAGAAGATCGCATTCTTTGAACACAAGTTCTTTCCATTGGGAAGCAGATCTCATGGAGAAAACAGAAGGTTGCACAAGCCAGGAGGAGTTGTAGTAGTCGATTTCAATTTTATCCCTCGTCCAGATATAATGCTCATTCTTTTCGAGAAGAGGATAAACCTCCTTGACCTCTGCAAAGCTTGGCAAAATGATTTTGTCTACTACCGACACATTACCGACGGTAACCTTCATCGGCACAACCATCTCTGCCTCTTCGCCTTGGAAAAGAAGCTCAAACATTTCCCCTTGCATATATTCGCGCAGTGTGCAGTTTGCCCAGGTCATCTCCTGACGGCAGGTATAGTCAAATGCTCTCTGTGTCAGGGGCTTCGTGGGGATCAGCGTCAGCATACCGTTTTCTCTCTTCAGAATTTTCCACTCAACAGGATTGCCCGGGCGTACATAAGGCGTACCAGGAAGAGGGACGATGTCGCGATAAGGATCACGTCCATCCTCAGGGAAATAGCCGAGGGTGACAATATCACCTGCCGTCGCTTCCAATGCGACACGAAGTGCCACGGGGAGAAACTTTTTCAGATTTTTGCATGTTCGTATCGTAGCGAATACATAAGGTGCTACTTTTTTGAATGCGGGCGATGTACCGACGGCGGAAGCATTTTCCTCACTGCTCGTGATAAGTTCTATCACCTTCTCGTCCTGTAACATAGCAAAGAGAGATAATGTGTTTTTGGCAACAACGCCCATAACGCCCTTGCGCGCAAGCAGAGCGCGCGCTTCGTCATCGCTTGCAAAATCGATCAGTTCGAGACCTTCGAGTTCGGGGATATCTCCCCCTTCTCCCTTGCCGACCGAGCCACTTTGTGACGAGCGAACACCAAAGACTTCTTCGAGAGCCAACTTCTCACCGACACGGCGCAATTCGCCATTCGCCTGCGCGAGTTGTCTCTTGTTTTTCTTGATGCTCTCCTCAAGAGTGGTAAGGGCTTTTTTGCCCTCTTCAATCTCTGCCGCAAGTTCCAGTTTTCTCTTTTTCTTAAACCAACCGAGATTGTCCAGTTCTCTCTGACGCTTCGCGACTTCGCCATTCATCGTCGTTTGCATCGTCGCTTCCGATTGGATTAAGGTGTTGAGTTGTTGTATCATTGCATTCAGCGTGGTTTGACGGGCACGCGCACCTTCAACCACTTCGAGTATCTTGCCATAACCAGCACCCGAATAATAAGCAAGAAGGGAAAGCGCCTCTTTGATTGCCTTGACCTTTGCCTTCGCATCGGCAAAATCACCTGCCAGTTCAAAGAGCTTATATACCTCAATAAAAGCTTCGATATCGGTTGCCGCCTTCTCGGCAGCACATGCCTTTTCGTATGCCTCGGCATAAGCATCACGCTCACGCGCGACCTTTTCCAGCGCCTCATGCAGTTCTCCTTCGCTAAAGCGAAGTGCTTTCATAAAATCGGCATTTTCTGTATAGGAACGCTCATACAGCGCCATCGCACCAATTCCCCGGACACCCATCGCGACCAGAAGCTTGCCAAGATAGGCAAACGGCTCTCTCGCGTTCTCGTCCAGTACGCGCTCAAAATAGGTAAGTGCATTCTTCGTGTCCCCGTCCTCCAAAAAGAGATACGCGCGGTCAAGAAGCGCGTCTGCCCCCTGCGCCTCGGACAGATATTTTCTGATTGTCTGCATAAAAAACCTCCAATCACTTTTTATAATTTGACTTATTGTTTTCAGTATAACATATCCGATATGATTTGTCAATTAAAACTTACTTTGGAAACAAAGAGCCGCTTACACCAGTATGTCGGCATAAGCGGCGTGATGCAATATGAATTTTGAAGGAACTTTTTAAGTGTCAAAAATTTAGTGGTTGTTTATAAGCCATTCTCCATTAATCTTCTTCGAAAGTCTCAACAATGCGATCTAACACTTTTTTGAAGTTCGCAATGGTTTCATCAGAAAAATCTTGGCTGGAACGATAGTTCTTGATGTTAGACGAGAGAGCAGAGCTCTTTACAAGGGATCCATCCCCTCTTTTAATGCCAAGCTGAACGAGGTCTGCATCAGCGAACAAACTTTCGATTTCTGTAAATGCGGGATCGATTTCATCTAAAGAGATAATAGGAAGATCGTCGTTTTCTCCGTTCAATTTCTTAATCGCCTTGCCAGCTTTATCGCCGTCTACAAGAAGGATGAACTCTCGCTTTCTGCCGATTTCCATAATGCGCTTCAATATTGCTCTTTGTTGCTCTTGTGTTTTTCCAATGCCGTTTACTGGAAGGAAACAAATATTTTGATATTTTTCGCCCAACATACTTGTAAATTTGATATAAGCGTTGTAGTCTGTGATTCCTTCTACAAACACAAGTTGTTTATCCGGGTCGCATAAAATATGTGTTTGGACAGTCAAAGCATCAATTACGGAAGAAAGCGTATCAGAATCGTTTGGATTGATTGCAGCGAAATCGTTTTCAATAATGGTTCTACCATTGATGTTTTTCACAACACGCAATTCATCAAGGTGGTTCATGTCAATAAGAAAGGGAGAGTGCGTGGCTAAAACAATGTTGATACCTGTTTTCAGCGTGAAATCTTTTAGGAATTTTCTTAATTCTTGTTGACCACGCACATGCAAATGTGTGGCAGGCTCGTCCATGATGACAATGTCACCTGCTTTTAAACTATTTTTTGATAAAAAGTTGAAATAAAGATTGAAGAACCAACGAAAACCTGTGGATTGATAATTGAGTGTAAGAGGTTGGTCATTTTTGGATATAATCAACGAAAGTTTAGTACTTTCTGCCCTAAAAGCAAATTTGTAGTAATCGTTACCAAACTGGTAAAGAGAATTGAATTTTTTGGAAACAACTCCGATCTTCTGGTTTAGTTGATCTTCAAGTTTTTTCAGGAACGAACTATCGTTTAAGCTGTTTGCAATGCTATAAGCGCGCTTCAAATCCTCTACTTTGTAGCCAATATCTTCTAAAAGGTTTATCATAAATGTGTTGATATTGTCTGGAGTGCATACGATATCATTATTCGTGATCTGTTTTTCTTCGTAGCGAATGATCGTGGGAAGAATACTTGCTCCAAATCTCTCTATATACTCTTTGTTGACGGATTCAAATTGGTTTTGCGACAATGTCGAATAAAAGGTGGGAAGGTTTTGTCTAATGTTTTCGATGATATTATAATACGGATGAGAATTTTTTTGTGCATAATAGTTTTGGGCGCGGTCAATTACTTCTTTGATGGCGAGTTCGATTTCTTGTTTTGAAGATTTTTCATTCTGTAGCGTTTCTTTTATTTTGCTTGGCACACTCAGATAATACTCCATGTAGCTGTACACTCGTAAAGCTCCTTCTTTTGTCAGGGGTGGAGTCTGTTTTCTTGAAGGCGAGGCGCACACCTCAAATGATGAGGATCCGTATTTCAGGATACAGGCATATTCTTGCTTGCCGTCACTTGTTACCAAGGAAAGTACAGGCTTTTGATATTCTTCGCCGTATTCAAGAAGAGTCTTGTCTCTGTTTTCAATGCTTTTTTGCCTGAAACACATCAGTGCATCAAGCACATTGGATTTTCCGGAGTTGTTTTCTCCGATGAGAATGATAAGATTGCCTTGTTCTCCTTCTTCCATAGAATGATTCAGGACTAAAGTTGCAGGTTCATCAATACCGATATTACGGAACTTTTCAATTCTTAAACTTCTGGTTGCCATAGTTTTAAATTTTCCTTTCTACTGTAATTCAATTGATTGATTATATTTTGTTTTTATAGATTCGACAAATTGGTTATACAAATCAACGATTTGCTTTTCCTCTTCCGTCTTTTTCCTTTTTTTTGAGAGCACTGCTATATCGTATAAATAGTTGATTATCTCATCATAGAAATCTGTAACCACACACATTTCCAGGAATTTACTTTTTTTGGAGTCTGGGTTTTCAATAATTGTTCTTCTCAATTTATTGAGAGTGGTAATATCGCTTTTTTCTCCAATAGGCTTTAATTCTACAAGGTGATTTAAAACATAGGAAATAACACTTTTCTTTCCGATAAACTCATTTTCTGAAATAAAGTTGAAGAGTTTTAACACCTTTTTATTAATTAAATCAAATTGTTGCTCGTCATAATACTCTATGAATTTATACATGGTAGGACGCGATATTTGAAGATAACTGGAAAGCTCTGAAACTTTCAGCCCCATTTGTTTCATTCGTTCCCTTAACACAGGCTGCCTCCTTTCTCGAAAATCGTTCTTTGATCTCATTATAAACTACTTTTCAAATTTTGTCAATAGGAATTTACATTTTTTGTAAAATAATTTTTCAGCAATCATTGAATGGATAATCTCAATAATCAATAAAAAACCACCGTCCATACCAAGATTTTCGGCATGAACGGTGATTTTACAAATATCTTTATAATGGAAGTTTGTTAAGAAACTGGGAATTGTTTTTGAATATCATATTGATTGTTTTGTTTCCAGGGGTTGAGGATATTTCATCAATTTCAACTCCTCAAGCTCCCGCTGAATGTTTTCAATCAGGGCTGTGCGACGCTTTTCGTTGTAGAGGTCCATATCGACTCTGCCAAGCAGATAGTCGATGGATACACCGAAGAAGTCAGCAATCTTGATCAGCACAAAGGCATCGGGAATGGTTTTCCCCGTTTCATAGTTGGAAATCGTCTGTTGATTGATTCCAATCGCCTCTGCCAGATCACATTGTTTGACATCACGGTCCTCCCTTAAATCGCGAATTCTGATTCTCATAAAATACTCCTTTTTATCGATTTTCTTTGTAAGATGACCTCATTTTACCATAATATTTGTAAAAATGCCTTGACATACAAAGATTTTTATAGTAGAATATACTCCATACAAAGATTTTTATAAGGAGAACAAAAATGGAAGAAGAAAAAAAGGAGAAAAAAGGCATAAATTTAGAGCTGTCGACGGTGAAACAAATGCTTCTTGTGGATGGCTTTTCCGAGGCGCGCGTACTGATGGATGCGTATCTCGAGGGGCATGCGGCGGACGAAATGAGCGCGGTGTTATCCCTGTCGATATCCTTTTTTGACAGGGAACTTTCCGATTGGTTTCTTGATGATGTTTTTCCTTCGCGCGACTGGTACACCTATCAGGTCGTCGACATCCTCGACAATGCGCGTGATATCTGCGCCGTTGTGGCGGAATTCCCTGTTCTTCGCGAAAAGTTTGTTCATTATCTTGCGTATTATATCAGGCGTGTCGCCCTGCTTTCCAAAGAAATACAGAACAAGGCGCTGTTTATATGTACCATTAGAGCTTTTTGTCCCTTCCTGTTGGAATTGCCGTGCGCCCCTATGGGACACATGCCGTCAGTGGCAGAGTTCTGGTACGATGCGTGTGGTGTCGAGTATATCTTGCACAGATATCTGTCGCGCCTTCTCCCCTTCGATCGACGGGTGTACGCCGAAGAAACGCTTCTTCTTGCCGACAAATTGCTCGGGGAGAGAAAGTTCGCGCAGGCAAGAACGTATTATGAATTGGCGCTTTTTCACCTGGACCACGAACGGTGGCATGAATGCCAGTTCAAAATCCTGTGCGCGAAACTCGGGGTGGTGGATGCCTTGGAGTTTACGCAATCGGACACCTTTTCGCTCGAGATGGAAGAGTACATTTGTTTGCTGATTTATGCGCAGGAATACACAGACGACTTGTCCGTCTACATCGAACTCGCGACGAAAACCGTGATAGAGCAGGAATGCAGAAGAGCGGAGCGTGCGCTGGGAGAAAGCAGGGAAGAGATGCGCGACGACGGGGAAGGGATGAAGGAAGAAAAGACGAGGACGAAAAAAACCTTGGTCATATTCGCTTTGGCTATCGGATTATTGACGCTTTTTACCATACTTATCTACCTTTGGAAATAACTGAAATATGCAAAAAAGGCAACCCGTGCGGTTGCCTTTTTGTTGTATAAAACAGGCGGAGGGTGGCGGTGGGCAAAAAAATGGCAAAAAATTTTTTGAGAAAATTTGTAAAACCTCTTGACAAGAAGGAAATTTGTGTTATAATATTAAAATGCATTATAATGGCTATATTATGGGGATTTTTTGCCCTTTTTGCAGGAAAACCCTTGAAAAAATGGTAAAAAATAGCCCAAATCCGACATTTTGCTACAACTATATATTATAGACGAGCGAAATTCGGAGTGCAATTTATCGTTTGAAAATTTCAGGAATGGAGTGATTCTATTTATGATGCTTAAACCCCAAAAGCTTGGCACCACTGTGAGAATGAGTTTCTCTAAAATCGAAGCCGCTACCGAAATGCCAAACCTTATTGAGGTGCAGAAGAAGTCGTATGAATGGTTTCTTCGCGAAGGTCTTGCCGAGGTATTGCGCGATGTATCTCCCATCGTAGACTACACTGGTAACCTTTCCATTGAATTCACCGACTTTACTCTCGATCCGAACCCCCGCTACTCTGTCGAGGAATGTAAGGATCGTTCTGTCACCTACGATGCGCACATGAAGGTGGGCGTTCGCCTTCTGAACCGCGCGACAGGCGAAATCAAGACGGCTCAAATTTATATGGGTGATTTCCCGCTTATGACCGAAAATGGTACTTTCGTTATCAACGGCGCAGAGCGTGTTATCGTATCCCAACTTGTTCGTTCTCCCGGCATCTATTATGGTGACGAGGTTGACAAGCAGGGCAAGCACAATTATACGGCTACCGTTATTCCTTACAGAGGCGCATGGCTCGAGTACGAGACCGACGCTGCCGGCGTATTCTTTGTAAAGATTGATAAAACCCGTAAAATTCCGATTACCGTACTTATCCGCGCCCTGATGGAAGATGGTCAGGATTCCGAGGAAGCAATTTATGCGAAGTTTGGTGAAGAGGAGGTTCTTGTAACCACCTTTGCCAAGGATGAATGCAGAACGCTTGCGATGGAAAACGGCACATCCTTCCGCGAGGAAGCGCTCAAGGAAGTTTATAAGAAACTTCGTCCCGGCGAGCCTGCCATCGTAGAGAGTGCGGAAATCCTTATCAATAACCTTTTCTTTGATCCCAAGCGTTATGACCTTGCCGCAGTCGGCCGTTACAAGTACAACAAGAAGCTTGCACTTGCGCGCCGTATCGAGGGCTTCACCCTCGGTGAGATGGTTATCGACCAGATGACCGGCGAGATTGTCGCAGAAGCAGGACAGTTTATCAATGCGGAACTTGCACAGAAGATCGAGAACAGCCTTGTCAATGAAGTCACCCTTCAGCTCGAAGGTGGCAGACTTGTCAAAGTGTTTGGTAACGATACTGTCGATCCCCAGCTCGTTCTTGGCTATGACCTTGCGGATGCAGGCGTCAAGGTTGGCGAGAAGGTCAGATTTGCTCCCTTCAAGGAAATCCTGGCTGCAGCGGATGCACAGGGCCACACTGGTGATGCCCGCGTAGCGTTCATCAAGGAACAGGTGAAGGAACAGATTGCTGTTCTTGCTCCCAAGCATATCACCAAGGAAGACATTTTTGCTTCCATCAACTATATGATCTGCCTCTCTTACGGCATCGGTTCGACCGACGATATCGACCACCTTGGCAACAGACGCCTTCGTTGTGTCGGTGAACTTCTTCAGAACCAGTTCCGTATCGGTATGTCCAGAATGGACAAGAACATCAAGGAGAGAATGAATGTTCAGTCCGAGGATGTCCGTCCCGAGACACTCATCAACACCCGTCCCGTTGCGACGGCGATCCGTGAGTTCTTCGGCTCCTCGCCCCTCTCCCAGTTCATGGACCAGAACAACCCTCTGGCAGAGCTTACCCACAAGCGCCGTCTTTCGGCACTTGGTCCTGGCGGTCTTTCCCGTGACCGCGCATCCTTCGAGGTTCGTGACGTACACTATACGCACTATGGTCGTATCTGTCCCGTAGAAACGCCCGAAGGTCCTAACATCGGTCTTATTTCTTATCTTGCCTCCTATGCGAAGATCAGCGATTACGGCTTCCTGAAAGCGCCCTATCGCGTGGTTAAGAATGGTATCGTAACCGAAGAGGTTGTATACCTTACCGCAGACGAAGAAGATAACCATATTGTTGCACAGGCAAACGAGCATATCGACGAGCATGGCAACTTCCTCAACAAGAGAGTTATTGCCCGTCTCAACTCCGAGTTCATCGAAGTGGATCCCGGCGAGGTTGACCTGATGGACGCATGTCCCCAGATGGCGGTTTCTGTCGCTGCGGGCTGTATTCCTTTCCTGGAAAACGACGACAATACCCGTGCTCTGATGGGCTCGAACATGCAGAAGCAGGCAGTGCCGCTTATGATGACCGACTCTCCTATCGTTGCTACCGGTATGGAATATAAGGCGGCCGTTGACTCTGGCGCCGTTGTCGTAGCGAAGGCTGGCGGTATCGTTGAGTATGCCGCAGACTCCAGAATTGTTATCCTTAACGATAATGGAACAAAAGATACTTACTATCTCATTAAGTTCAAGAGATCGAACCAGGGCACTTGTGTCAACCAGCGTCCTATCGTGAATGTTGGTGACAGAGTAGAAGCAGGTCAGGTCATCGCCGATGGTCCTGCAACCTCCCAGGGTGAAATCTCTCTCGGTAAGAATGCTCTTATCGGCTTCATGACCTGGGAAGGTTATAACTACGAGGACGCCGTTCTTCTGAATGAAAAGCTCGTCCGCGAAGATATGTATACCTCTATCCACATTGAAGAATACACCATCGAAGCGCGCGACACGAAGCTTGGCGCACAGGAAATCACCCGTGAAATCCCCAATGTTTCTGACGATGCTCTGAAGGACCTCGACGCCGACGGTATTATCCGTATCGGTACGGAAGTCCGCGCAGGTGATATTCTCGTCGGTAAGGTTACGCCCAAGGGCGAGACCGAGCTGACACCCGAGGAAAGACTTCTCCGTGCGATTTTCGGCGAAAAGGCACGCGAGGTCAAGGACTCCTCTCTCCGTATGCGCCACGGCGAATACGGTATTGTTGTCGATGTCAAGATCTATGACCGTACCAACTCGGACGATCTTGCTCCCGGCGTCAATAAAGTTGTTCATGTTTATATTGCACAGAAGAGAAAGATCTCTGTCGGTGACAAGATGGCAGGCCGTCACGGTAACAAGGGTGTCGTATCCCGCATCCTTCCTCCCGAAGACATGCCCTTCCTTGCCGATGGTACTCCCCTCGATATCGTTCTGAACCCCCTGGGCGTTCCTTCCCGTATGAACATCGGTCAGGTGCTTGAGGTTCACCTTGGTATCGCATGTCGTAAGCTTGGTATCAAGATTATGACGCCCGTATTTGACGGTGCAAAGGAAACCGACATTCTCGAGCTTCTGCGTCAGGCAAAATACACCCGTGAAATCCGTCCTGGTGAAAGCGTTCGCGGTAAGGCAGTCTTTATGGAAGTTATCCGTGAGGACGGTCAGCCCGACCTTCAGAGAGTCGATCAGGAAATCGTGGATGACGATGCAAGACTTCGCAGTCTCATGAAGACTGAAACCCTTCGCGTTATCGACGGTAAGGTTACTCTTTATGACGGCCGTACAGGCGATCCCTTCGATAACCCTGTTACCGTTGGTATTATGTACTACCTCAAGCTCCACCACCTTGTTGACGATAAGATTCACGCTCGTTCTATCGGTCCGTACTCTCTCGTAACACAGCAGCCTCTCGGCGGTAAAGCCCAGTTCGGCGGCCAGCGTTTCGGTGAGATGGAGGTCTGGGCGCTCGAGGCATACGGTGCGGCATACACCCTTCAGGAAATCCTGACGGTGAAGTCGGACGATGTCATGGGCCGTACCAAGACCTACGAGGCTATCGTAAAAGGTCAGAATATCCCCACACCCGGCATTCCCGAATCGTTCAAGGTTCTTGTCAAAGAACTTCAGGCACTCTGTCTTGACATCCGCGTTCTGGACGAAAATGGCGCACCCATTGAACTCTCTGGCATCAGCGAGGACGATACGCCCCAATTCACCAGCATCGATGAAGTCGATAAGGCAGTGGATTCCGCACAGGAAGAGCCCGAAGAAGAAATCGATGATGAAGATCTCGATTTTGAGGAAGAAGAATACGCTTTCGAGGATGAACTCGAAGACGAAGACCTCGGCGAATACGAGGATAGTTACGAGGAATAATTTTAAGAAGGGAAACGGTATCTGTCCCGCGATATGGCGGGATAGAGCCTATGTATAAAATCTATGGAAAGAAACGCATTTGATGCTATTCAAGTAGGTCTGGCATCTCCCGAAATGATCCGTTCCTGGTCATACGGCGAAGTCACCAAAGCGGAAACCATCAACTACCGTACACTCAAAGCGGAACGCGACGGTCTTTTCTGCGAAAAAATCTTTGGCCCGACCAAGGATTGGGAATGTCTTTGCGGTAAGTACAAGAGAGTTCGTTTCAAGGGCAAGGTGTGTGAAAAGTGTGGCGTTGAAGTAACTACGAAGAAGGTACGCCGTGAGCGTATGGGCCACATCGAGCTTGCTGCCCCTGTATCGCATATCTGGTACTTCAGAGCCATTCCTTCCCGAATGGGACTTGTTCTCGATATGTCCCCCAGACTTCTCGAGCGTGTCCTTTACTACATTCGTTATATTGTTATTGATCCCGGAAATACCCCCCTGGAAAAGAAGCAGCTTCTGACCGACGCTGAATATCAGAGCGCTCGTGAAAAGTATGAGGATGACTTCAAGGCAGGTATGGGTGCTGAAGCAGTACGCGAACTGCTCGCCGAGATCGATCTCGATGAACTTTCGAAGGAACTCCGTGAAAAGCTCGCACAGAGCACGGGTCAGAAGAAAGTAAAAATCATTAAGAGACTGGAAGTTATCGAAGCCTTCCGTAAGAGCGGCAACCGTCCTGAATGGATGATTCTCGATGCCATTCCTGTTCTTCCCCCCGATATCCGTCCCATGGTTCAGCTTGACGGCGGCCGTTTTGCAACCTCCGACCTCAACGAACTGTACAGACGCGTTATCAACAGAAACAACCGTTTGAAGCACTTCCTCGAGATGAATGCCCCTGACATCATCATCCGTAACGAGAAGAGAATGCTTCAGGAATTCGTTGACGCCCTTATCGACAACGGCAGACGCGGCAAGCCCGTTACAGGTGCTTCCAACCGTCCTCTCAAATCGCTCTCCGAAATGCTCCGCGGTAAACAAGGTCGTTTCCGTCAGAACCTTCTCGGTAAGCGTGTTGACTACTCTGGCCGTTCGGTTATCGTCGTCGGTCCTGAACTCCGCATTTATCAGTGCGGTCTTCCCAAGGAAATGGCGCTCGAGCTCTTCCGTCCCTTCGTTATGAAGAGACTGATTGAAACCCAGAAGGCAAACTCCATCAAGGACGCGAAGAAGAAGGTCGACAAGGTCGATATGGCGGTATGGGATGCTCTTGAATATGTTATCAAGGAACACCCCGTACTTCTCAACCGTGCGCCCACACTTCACCGTCTTTCGATTCAGGCATTCGAGCCTGTTCTTGTCGAGGGCCGTGCAATCAAGCTTCACCCCTTGGTATGTACTGCGTTCAACGCCGACTTCGACGGTGACCAGATGCCTGTCCATGTACCTCTTTCTGCAGAAGCGCAGGCAGAGTCGAGATTCCTTATGCTCTCTGCGAACAACCTCCTGAAGCCCGTTTCGGGTAAAGCGGTTACCGTTCCTTCGCAGGACATGGTCCTCGGTTCCTACTACCTTACCATCGACCACCCTGGTGAGCTTGGTGAGGGCAGAGTATTCCGCGACTTCAACGAAGTAGAAATGGCTTATGAGAATAAGCAGCTCGGCATGCACGCGGCAATCAAGGTGCGTGTTACCCGTGAGGTAAACGGTGAGAGCGTTACCCGTCTCATCGATGCTACCTATGGTAGACTTATTTTCAACGCAAAGATTCCTCAGGACCTCGGATATGTTGACAGAAGTGTCGATCCTTTCAGTCTGGAAATCGACTTTGCGACCACCTCCAAAAAGCTCAAGGAAATTGTTGACCGTACGATCAAATATCACGGCTTTGCCGAAGCGGCAGCAGTTCTTGATAATATCAAGGCAATGGGTTATAAGTATTCTACCCGTTCCTCTCTTTCCATCTCGGTTTACGATATGACCATTCCTCCCAAGAAGAAACAGCTTCTTGCGGATGCAACGGCTCAGATCGAGGAAATCACCGAACTCTTCCAGTGGGGTGAGCTTTCCGAAGAGGAAAGATACAAACAGGTTATCAGCGTCTGGGAAAAGACCACAGACGATGTTACCAATGCTCTGATTGCTAACCTTGACAGATACAACTCGTTGAACATGATCTGTACCTCGGGAGCCCGTGGTTCCATGAAACAGATGCGTCAGCTTGCTGGTATGCGTGGACTTATGTTCGCTACCAACGGTAAGACGATTGAAATTCCCATTAAGTCGAACTTCCGCGAAGGCCTTACCATGCTCGAGTACTTCATGGGTGCGAAAGGTTCCCGTAAGTCCCTGTCGGATACGGCTCTTCGTACCGCTGACTCGGGTTATCTTACCCGTCGTCTTGTCGATGTATCGCAGGATGTCATCGTTCGCGAAGAGGACTGTGGCGCAAAATCCGGTATTGTCGTATCGGATATCGTTTCAGGCAACAATGTGGTTGAACCTCTGGAAGAGCGTCTTATCGGCAGATACACCGTTGGTGATGTTGTCGATGAGGAAACAGGCGAACTTATCGTTCCTGCAAATACGATGATTTCCGAAGAGGATGCAAAGAACATCGTTGCCGCAGGTATCAGACAGGTAGAAGTCCGTACCATCCTTCGCTGCCTTGCGAAGAGAGGTGTCTGCGTACACTGTTACGGTGCCGACCTTGCTCACGGTACTCCCGTCAGCATCGGTGAGGCGGTTGGTGTTATCGCCGCTCAGTCAATCGGTGAACCTGGTACACAGCTTACGATGAGAACCTTCCACACCGGTGGTGTCGCAGGTTCGGACATTACCCAGGGTCTTCCCAGAGTTGAAGAACTCTTCGAGGCTCGCCGTCCCAAGAAGACGGCAATCGTTACCGAATTCACGGGTACAACCCGCATTGAATCCGATAAAAAACTTTCTAAAGTTACCATTCTCCATCCTGAGGAGCCCACCGATGAAGAGGTCGTATACGAAATTCCTTTCGGTATGCGCCTGTGCATCGAGGATGGCCAGCAGGTTAAGAGAGGTCAGCAGCTCACCGAAGGCTTCCTGAACCCCGCCGATGTTCTTCATATGCTCGGCATTGACGCCGTATATGACTACATCATCCGCGAGGTACAGAAGGTGTATCGCGGAGAGGATGTTGAAATCAATGATAAGCATGTCGAATGTATCGCTCGTCAGATGACTCGTAAGGTCAGAATCGAGGATGCAGGTGATACCGACCTTCTTGTTGGTTCTACCGTTGACATTCTTGAACTTCGTGAAGAGAACGAAAAGATTGACGCTCGTATTGCCGCAGGTGAACTGACCCTTCGCCATGCAGAAGGCGCGCCCATGCTTCTCGGTATCACGAAGGCATCCCTTATGACAGAATCCTTCCTGTCGGCGGCGTCCTTCCAGGAAACCACCAAGGTTCTTACCGAGGCGGCAATCCGCGGCAAGAGCGACCACCTTCTTGGACTTAAGGAAAATGTTATTATCGGTAAACTCATTCCCGCAGGAACGGGTATTGGCGCTTACCGTGCGATCGAAGCAATTGATCACGAGGCAGAGTGTGAGGTCATCACCGAAGGCGTATTCGGCGATGATGAGCCCGCCACTGACATCGAGGATGAATTTGACGAGGTCGTGTTTGTAGCAGAATAATTTTGCAATATAAAAGCACCCGTGAAGAGGCGAATGTTTCTTCACGGGTGCTTTTTCTCCTTTTTATAGTGATATTTGAGTTTGCGTTTTTTTGGTTTTTCTTCTTTTTTTCAAGAAATATACGGAGATTTTGTAAAAAATGGTTGACATATTTAGGGTTTTGTGTTAAAATATAGAAAGAGAACATATCATTCTTTGAGGAAAAATAAGGAAGGGGAGAGCATATGGAACAAGAGGTTGATATTGTCGTATCTCCTGACACACCGATTAAAGTCTCTGTGATTATACCTATATATAATGCCCGTGAATATGTTGGACTCGCTATCGAATCTGCGATTGACCAGACGCTTCGTGAAATCGAGATTATCTGCGTGGACGATGGCTCGACCGATCACTCCCTTCAGGTGATCAAGCAGTACGCCGAACAGGATCCCCGTATCCGTATTGTGACCGAGAATAATGCGGGCGTTGCTATCGCGCGCAATAATGGCTTGCGTCGCGCGAGAGGTGAATATATTGCCTTTCTCGATGCCGACGATTTTATGGAGTCTCCGACGCTGGAGCGTCTTTATGCGCTCGCGAAGGAGAAGAACCTGGATATCGCGATCTCGGGCTATGATCTTTTTCAGGAAAAAACCTGTAAGTTTGTGAAATCCATTCCCTCGCCCCATGAGGAAATTTTTGCCGATGGAAAGGTTGCCTCGAAGAATGAATATCCTGACCATATCTTTCAGGCTACCGATGGTAACGCGTGGAATAAGCTGTTCCGTCGCGCATTCATTGAGGAAAAAGAGCTTCATTTCCTCACGGATGTCAGAATGTTCGAGGATGTCTACTTTGTATGTACCGCGCTTTCCCTCGCAGAGAGAATCGCGCGTGATGATACTGTCTGGATTCATCATCGCGTTCATAGCGAGTCTGCGCGCAATCGCTTTTTCCGTAAATATTATCCGGAAGTGCCGCTTGTATATGCGAAAATCAAGGAATTCCTCGTAAAACACGGCATGTATCTTCCCCTTGTACAGAGCTTCGTGTGGCTTTCCACCAGTCGTATTTTCAAGATTTACAATATTCTCAACAATGATTCGAAGGAATCGCTCTTCAATCTTTTGCACGATACTTATGCGGAAGCCTTTGGCTGGCGCGAGATTACCGCGGAGCAACTTCCTGACCACGAAGTCGGAGAGTTCATCGTCAATGTCGCAATGTATACTTATAAGCAATATGTAAAGAGAGAGAAAAAGGGGTTGAGAGTGAAGCTTCAAAAGCTTCCTAAATTATTGAAGCAATTCAAAACCCGCGAGAAATTCAAAGGCTTCTTCTCGAAAATTTTCGGTAAGAAGAAAAAACAAGAATAAGTTTTTCCTGTGGTGCCATGTATGTGGCACCACTTTTGTTTTGTCTAAATTGAATAATTTTCGGGAAAAGCGAGGTGTTTTCATTGCATTTTCTTCCAAAATTTTCAAAAAACAGACAAAAAGAGGAAAAAAGCATTGACAAAACACCGAATAAGTAGTATAATTGATACAGTTAGCCAAGGCTAACTATTCTTACACTCAACAGTTAGCAAAGGCTAACTCTAAAAGGAGAAGGAAATGCAGACACTGAAAGAAGTGAAGGTCGGCGCTACGGTCAAAGTGGTGAAGGTCCACGGAGAAGGCGCTGTCAAGCGCAGAATTATGGATATGGGTATCACGAAGGGAACGGAAATTTTTGTTCGCAAGGTTGCTCCCCTCGGTGATCCTCTGGAGCTTACGGTACGCGGTTACGAACTGACCATTCGTCGCCAGGATGCCGAAATCATTGAAATTAACTGATGGAGGGGAAAATGAGTATTCGTATTGCCTTGGCGGGCAATCCCAATTCGGGAAAAACCACACTGTTCAACGCCCTGACGGGTTCCAATCAGTATGTCGGAAACTGGCCTGGTGTTACAGTGGAGAAAAAAGAGGGAAAAATGAAAGGTCACGAGGATGTTACCGTAACAGACCTTCCGGGCATTTATTCGCTCTCTCCCTATACACTGGAAGAGGTGGTCGCGAGAGATTATCTTATCTCCGAGCGCCCCGATGTTATTCTGAATATTGTCGACGGTACTAATCTTGAAAGAAACCTGTACCTCACGACGCAACTGATGGAAATCGGTATTCCGATTGTTATCGCTATCAACATGCTTGACGCCGTCGAAAAACGCGGCGAGAAAATCAATATCGAAGCGCTCTCGAAGGCGCTGCATTGTCCTGTTCTTGAAATCTCCGCCCTGAAGGGCGTAGGTGTCGAAGCGGTTGCCGAAGCGGCAATCGAGGTCGCGAAAAGCGGTAAGTTCACCCCTGCCCATGTTTTTTCGGGTTCTGTGGAGCATGCGCTCGCGCACATCGAGGAAGCCGTTGTGCATGATATGCCCGAAGAAGAGCAGAGATGGTACGCCGTAAAAATCTTTGAACGCGACGAAAAGGTTCTCGAAAGTCTTTCCATTCCCGAGGAAAAACTGGCCCACATCGAGCAGGATATCTCCCTCGTCGAAGCAGAATATGATGACGATGCCGTGAGCGTTATCATCAATGAACGCTACGATTATATTGCGCGCCTTTGCGCTCGTTCCTACATAAAGAAAAATAAAAATGTTGTCAGTATCTCTGACCGCATCGACCATATCGTGACGCATCGCATTTTCGCTCTCCCCATTTTTGCCCTTGCGATGTTCCTTGTTTATTTTCTCTCCATCGGCTCGATTGGTGACCTCTCCGTCACCTTCATGAACGATATTCTGTTTGGCGAGTGGATTGTGCCCGCTGTATCGCACGGATTGACCACTATCGGTTGCGTGCCCTGGCTCGTTGGACTTGTTGCTGACGGTATCGTCGGCGGTGTTGGCGCCGTGCTGGGCTTCGTACCCCAGATGCTCATCCTCTTCCTTCTTCTTGCTTTACTTGAGGACTGCGGATACATGTCGCGCGTTGCCTTTATCATGGATAAAATTTTCCGTAAATTCGGCCTCTCCGGCAAATCCTTCATTCCCCTTCTTGTCGGCACGGGTTGTAGCGTCCCTGCGATTATGGCTTCCCGTACCATCGACCAGGAACGAGACCGCCGCATGACCGTTATGACTACCGCATTTATGCCCTGCGGAGCGAAAATGCCTATCGTCGGTATGATTGCGGGCGCACTGTTCGGTGGCTCGCCCCTGATTGCAACCTCGGCATATTTTGTCGGTATCGCCGCTGTCATTGTCTCAGGTATCATCCTGAAAAAGACCAAACCCTTCGCTGGCAAACCTGCTCCCTTCGTTATGGAGCTTCCCCAGTATCATGCACCCCTGATGTCGAATATCCTCCGTACCACATGGGACAGAGGCTGGTCCTTCATCAAGCGCGCAGGTACAGTTATCCTCGCTGCCAGCGTTATTATCTGGACGCTCAACAGCCTTTCCTTCGAAGGCGGCTTCCACTTCATCACCGAAGAGATGGGTGGCGCTTCCATTCTGGAAAACATCGGCGAACTCTTCGCATGGATTTTCCTTCCCCTCGGCTTTGGTAACTGGCAGGCGACCGTCGCTACCATTCTCGGACTTGTGGCAAAGGAAGAGGTTGTCGGTACCTTCGGTACGCTCTCCTCGATGGCGAATGCCGATCTCGCTATGGAAGGCGATGCGCAGATTTATGGCGTGATTGCACAGGAATTTTTCGGTGGCTCGGCGCTTTCTGGCTTCTCCTTTATGATTTTCAACCTCCTTTGCGCTCCCTGCTTTGCCGCTATGGGCGCTATCAAGCGCGAGATGAACAGTGGTAAATGGACCGCCTTTGCGATTGGCTACATGTGCGTTTTCGCATATGCTGTATCGCTCATGATTTATCAGTTCGGCGCATGGTTTGAAAACAAAGGAAATGTTGTCGGCACCGTGTTTGCCGCACTTATTCTCGCACTCTTTGTATTCCTTCTTATCCGCAAAAACCCCTACAATGAAAAGGGCGAGAGAATTTCTACCATTAAATAATAAAAAGAGGTGACTTATATGGGACCGACGATTATCGTTGCATCCATCATTGGTTTGGTTTTCGTTGCCATAATAGTCAACGAAATCCGTAAAAAAATACAGGGAAAGTCCTCCTGCTCCTGCGGCGGAAACTGCGGCGCATGCGGCCTTTGTCCCTCCAAAAAAGAAGATTGATTTTTTGGGGCTGCTTCATTTAGGCATAACCGAACGAAAAACGACAGAGGTACAATCAAATTGCCTCTGTCGTTTACAGATTAAGAGGAAACTAAGGTCAAAACCTGCGGTTTTCTCTTTTTTTTATTTGGGTTTTTCGTTCGGTTATGCCTAAATGAAGCGAGCCCCAAAGGCGCTTCGCACTAAGAATTCAGCATTTTAGTGAAAATTCTTATTCAATGCCAAAGTATGCTGAATTCTTAATGACTCAGCCCCTTT
>JAFVYW010000142.1 GCA_017508465.1 Clostridia bacterium | reverse complement strand
TCGGTCAATGGTATCTCGTTTGAAGTACCGAAGAATGCGATCGTCGGTCTTGTCGGCGAATCGGGATGCGGAAAGAGCGTAACAAGCCTTTCGATCATGCAGCTTGTCCAGGCACCGCAGGGACAGGTTGTCGGCGGACAAATCCGCTTCAACAATGGCGAACTTGGTCAGGTGGATGGACAGGACCGCTGTTACGATATCACCAAGATGCCTACGCTTGATATGTGCCGCATTCGTGGCAGAGATATCTCCATGATTTTCCAGGAGCCTATGACGAGCCTGAACCCTGTGTTCACGGTTGGCTACCAGATTGAAGAGGTATTCTATCTCAACAATCCCGAGGCGACCAAGGAAGAGGCGCATGCAAAAGCCATCGAAATGTTAACTATGGTTGGCCTTCCGATGCCTGAAACGATTGTAAACTACTATCCTCACCAGCTTTCCGGCGGTATGCGCCAGAGAGTTATGATTGCGATTGCCCTCACAGGCAACCCTAAATTGATTATTGCCGATGAGCCTACGACGGCGCTCGATGTTACCATTCAGAGTCAGATTCTGAAGCTGCTTAAGAATGTGCAGAAGAGCTGTGGCGCATCGGTTGTCCTGATTACACACGATCTTGGTGTTGTCGCAGAGATGGCAGACTATGTCGTGGTTATGTATGCAGGTAAAATCGTCGAAAAGGGTACGGTGTATGAGATTTTCGACAATCCTCTTCATCCCTACACCATCGGTATTCAGAAGGCGAAGCCCTCTCTCGTCTCCGATGAGACGGCGGAGCTTTACAGTATCCCCGGTAATGTACCGAACCCCATCAACATCCCTGACGAATGTCTCTTCAAGGGCAGATGTCACAGAAGATGTGCAGAATGTGAAGGCAAGGGATATCCTCGCGAAATCAAGGTATCTCCCACGCATAGCGTATTCTGCCACATGTATGAGGAAGTAAGCGAGGAAGGAGGCACGAGCAAACAATGAGTGAAGAAATCATGACACAGGCCGTGGAAGATAGTGCGCCTGATTACATCCTTGAGGTCAGCGGTCTCAAGCAGTACTTCCCTGTCGCAAAGGATATTTTCGGCAGACCTCTTTCGTTCCTCCGTGCCGTGGATGGTGTTTCCTTTAAGCTTCCCCGCGGTAAAACGCTGGGTATTGTAGGTGAATCGGGTTGTGGCAAAACCACGCTCGGCAGAACCATTCTTCGTCTTTATGACGTGACAGAGGGCAACGCCATCTATCACTCCATGGATAGTGAAGGAAAGATTACCGATTACGACCTGGCAACGATTACCCGCAAGGAATTTTACAAGCTCCGCACCGAGCTTCAGCTGATTTTCCAGGATCCCTATTCCTCTCTTCCCCCTCGTATGACGGTGGGCGATATTATCGGCGAAGCGGTCCGCATTCATCACATCGTTCCCGATAGTGAGGTCGGCAATTATGTGCGCAGCGTCATGGAGCGTTGTGGTCTGCAGCCTCACCACTATGACAGATATCCTCACGAGTTCTCGGGCGGTCAGCGCCAGAGAATCTGTATCGCGAGAGCGCTCGCAGTGAAACCGAAGCTCGTTATCTGCGACGAGCCTGTATCGGCACTTGATGTATCGATTCAGGCGCAGATTATCAACCTTCTGAAAAAACTGCAAAGAGAAGAAGGCATGTCCTACATGTTCATCTCCCATGACCTTTCTGTTGTCAAGTACATCTCGGATGAAATCGCCGTTATGTACCTCGGCAATATCGTGGAAATGGGCACGACGCATGACATCTGCACGAATGCGAAGCACCCCTACACGCAGGCGATCTTCTCTGCCGTTCCCGTGGCGGATCCGCATCACAAATCCGATCCCGTCGCGCTTGAGGGCGAGCTTCCCAGCCCTGCCAATCCGCCTGCGGGCTGTAAGTTCCACACAAGATGCAAGTATTGCACCGAACAATGTGCGCAGATGGCGCCCCCTGTGGTCGAGGTTACACCCGGTCACTTCGTAGCCTGCCACCTTGCGGCGCAAGAAGGTACAGGAAAATATGAAGAAAAAGAAGCGTAAAGAGGTCTATTACGAGGACCACGGACAGACGATTTATCCGATGTCCTTTCTCGATGGCATGACGCCCGAGGAGGCAGAGGAGCTGGAAAAGAAAAAGCAGAACCGACCACTCGTTACGGCAAGTGAGCGTTGGGCGATGATGCGGGCGGCATTTTCCGTCTACTCCGTCCCCTTGCTGATTCTTGTCGGCGCTTTTGGTTTGACTGCCCTGTTTCTCTACTTTTTCCTGCGCTGACTTCCGTTTTCTTTTACAAAATTACAAAAAGAACGCACTTTCCTTACGGAAAATGCGTTCTTTTTTATTAAAGGGATAAGGTTACGCCATTTTTGCTTTATAGTAGTTGTACATTGCAAGAAGGAGAGCTTTATCCTCTGCGTTTTCATGCGCTTCCCATGCGGGAATGAGAGATTCCATGGTGGAAAGGAACGCCTTGTTTTCGCCTTTGAAATAAGCCTTTTCGGCATCCATAAGGTTCTGTGCAATAGCGTATCCACTCTCGCTCATATTCTCTTCAAAGTATTTGTCGAGAGCATTGTAATAGGCTTCGTCCTGATAGAGCATCGTAAAGATACTGTACTGAAGTCCTTCGAGCGCACGAACGCGTGTCATCAGGGAGATGACCTCCTCATCGGTCAAGGAAACCGCCGTGCTGTCATAACCATAATAAAGCAATTTTGCCAGGTCGGAGAGAAGGGGCATCATATCGTAACTCTTGAGAAGCTCCCATGCGGTCTGATGATACTTGCTGCCATCTGTAATGGAGGTAAGTTCAAAACTTCTGGCATTGAGCATTTCCGTGGTGATGGAATCCACCTCATAGAAAGCGCAAAGAAGCGTCTGTTCTTTGTTACCTATGGTATAGGTCTTGTAGAAAAGATATGCTTTGGCGTCACGGCTTGCCACCTTCATGAATGCGTTGTAGCACGCGTCTGCTTCTACAAAGCTTGCATAGAGGACGCCGAAGAGGGCGGTAGGTCTATCTGTAAGTCCGCTCATATATGCGTGAAGCGCGTAATATCTCTTAAGAGATGCAAGAAGCTCTTCGAGAAGGGCGTTTTCCTCGGTGGTAAGTGTCGGGAGAAGCGCGCCTTCAAGCGTCAGGGCGTAAATGTCGGAATACTGTGCATAAGCGGTACCAAGATAGTCATCAAAATTCTTCTGGTCGTCAGGCGAGAGTTTACCATATGCATCCGTGATTTCTGCCATGAGGGTGACAAATTCTGCAAGAGCGCCTTCTTTATGTCCTATGATAGCATAATGCTCCATCGCAAGAAGAAGCTTTGCAAAAAGAGGCTTATTCACTTCGTTGAGATTCGGAAGATAGTATTCCTTAAGAATCTTGACGAAGGTGTTATACGAAGAGGTATCGGTATAGGAGAGAACCTGAATGGCAAAGTCTGTTTTCGCGTACAGAAGATTAATGGTATTCAGGAAACCGAAGAGCTCTGTGGGGGTGAGGCTCGAGAAATATTCAAACATCAGCGCAAGCTCGCTCGCATGGGTATCCTTCGAGAGTTCCCCTGCAAGATAAAGCTTCAAAACCGCATTATAACTATCCCACAGGGCGTTGAATGCGGGCGCATTATCCAGACCACCGACCTGATAGAGATAACCAAAATCACGACCATACATATAGAGATGATTGATGCTATCGCCTTCAATGGCGCGATACAGGTCAAGGTAAAGCGTTTTGGTAGAAGATTTCACCGCTTGCGCCTTCTCCATGGTTTCAAAGAAATAATACATCATGGGTGAGGTATCATCCAGGATAATTTCTGCAAGATAGTTTTTATTTCCCGTCCGGAGATATTCATTATAATAATTGATGTAATTCTCGATGTAAATGACGGATTGTGAAAGAGATGCATGCCAATCATCGAGCAAGCCGGGAAGGGGCACAGAACCGAGCATGTTGGTCGAGATAAACTTTACGCCATCTTCATATTCATAGAGGAAATACGCATAGAGGATATCAAAGAAATCATCCTTCGCTCTCCATTTTGAGAGAACCTCGGTATAGAAACCGCCCGTGCCGTTTTTGTAATATCCTGCGCTGTTAATCTGGAGTGTTGCGCCCAGAATCGCATCGGCATAAGCGACGAGATCATCGTTTGTCCAGTTTTCTGGAATGTCCTTCATGCCTTCATAAACACTGACCATGTGAGCGATGATTTCGACCAGCGCATCATATACATCTTTGGGATACACAAGGATGTAATCGCCAATGGTCTTATCGCCTGCAAGGATTGTATCTTCAAAATCTGCTTTGAGATTCTGAAGGTATTTTGCATAAAGATTGATGTCTGCGTCTTTGTCCTTCAAGCGTACAATATCCTCTGCGACAGCATCGAAGGTCGTCATTTTGTTAAGATATATGTTGAGATTCTCATCGATACCGAAGGTGTCCTCAAAGGAGACAAGCTCCTTTGCAAACTCGCTCTGCGCTGCAATCGTTCCCGCGCGGGCAACGAGGTTCACGCATTCGGCATCGAGAAGCTTCTTTTCGGCGGGCGTCAGATTATAGTACGCGCCAAGAGCATCAATTGCGCCTGCCATCTGCTCTTCGGTAAGAAGATTTTCGACATCTTCATTCCAGATGATGTCGGAAAGAATACCATTTGCGTAATAATTGACAACATCGATATCACTGAAGGTTATTTTGATATTGTATTGGAAAGTGATGCCAGGCAGGTACTCTATGGTAAGCGTCTGCTCATAAGGGTTGGTACGGTTTGCCATGGTAGCGACAGAAAGGTCAAAGCCTTTGACCATGTCCTGTGTCAGGTTGACCTTTTTCGTCAATCTGCCGTCGGCGGAAACAATTGTAAAATAACCACCACTGACATTCACGCCACCTTTTTCGTGGCTCAAATACGAATTATTCTTTTCCGGAGGCGCGGTAAAGGAAACATTCTCATGCTCGTAAACGGTGACATTGAAGGTGGTTTCATAAACAGCATCGCCCATATCATAGGCAAGCTTTACTGCGACGATACCCGTTTTCGAAGAATCGAAGGAGGCAACGCTTACACGGAAGTCATTCATATTGACCGTAAAGGTCGAGCCATCATCCGATGCAATTTTTACTCTTCCCTTTTCCTTATCGAATTTGTCACCGACGAAGTAAAGGGTTTCATAGCCTTCCGCTACCATGCGCGGAATCACGGTGATGGTAAAGCTTGTGGTGAGGTCACCGTGCGAGACAGTGATGGTCTGCTCCCCAAGCTTGTATTTATCATAACCACTCACACTAACGCCTTCTGCATTCAGAGCGAGCTTGGCTTCTTCGCCATTCTTCATGACGACACTCAAGTAACCTGTGGTAAGATCAAGGTCTTGTCCTTCGACATAAAGTGAGCGGGGAGGATTGACATTCGAGATGTAGATGTCGGTGATTTTCTCCTTGCATGAGGTGAGAGAAAGAACAAGCGCCATAAGGGAAACCACCAACACAAGCATCAGAAGTTTTTTTGATGTTTTTTTATTATTCATTTGATTATCCTTTGCTTATTGTTCAACGATAGATTGCCATGTTGCGAAAAGTTCTACGCCGCGGGGTGCTTCGGCAAGCTTATCTGCGGGAATCGAGGTGCCATCGGCACTCTTCCACACATCAAATACATAACCGTTCCGACAGGGAGCAGAGATGCCCGGCACGGCGAGGGCGTTGATAATCTTCCCTTCCTCCACGCAAACGCGGACGATAACGCCATTTTCGGCAGTAACGCCAAGGATGACTGGTCGGAAGGAGGAATTGAACAAGGCGTCAAAGCCTTCGGGAATGGTGTTGTGACCGAGGTAGAGTGTTGCGCGGTTTGCACCGTAGAATGCATGCTCTCCAATGGTAGTCACGCTTGTCGGAAGATAGAAGGACATTACCGCGTTACAGCCACGGAAGGCATACTCGCCAATGGTAGTGAGCGTTTCGGGAAGAACAATGGAGACAAGCGCACTGCAATCACGGAAGGCGAAAGCGCCAATCACGCGTACACCATAGATATCTACGGTAGTGAGCGCGGTACAACCCTGGAATGCGCCTTCTTCGATACGGTCGAGAACACCTGTCACAACAACCGTTTTCAATGCCTTGTTTTCATAGAACATGTGGTCGCTGATTTCACGCACACCAGAGCCGATGTGGATGCTTTGAAGCGCCTCGCACCTAAAAAATGCTTTATCACCGAGGGTGGTAACGCTATTGGGAATGTTGACCTCAACGAGGGAGATACAGCCCTGGAACGCGCGCTTTCCGATGGAGAGGATGCCTTCTGCGAGCGTTATATATCCCGTGACTTCCTCAGGTTCGGTAATCGGCTCGCCATCCTCGTCCTCTTCTCCTGTGGGAATGTCAAGCTCGACGGTCATGCCGATATTGACACAGTTATAAAAGGCGTAATCGCCAATGGAGGTAACAGTAGAGGGAATGGTAAGAATCAGGACATTCTCGCATCCGTAAAAGGCGCTCTTTCCAATGATTTCCGTGCCTTCGGGAATGTTAAGCTCATAATAATTGCCGCCAAAATTGGTATAGGAGGCATGATAGAACGCATAATCGTCGATGTGTCGGAGATTCAGGGGAAGGTTGAGCCGATAACAGACGCTCTTGTAGAATGCGCTGCGTCCGATATACTCGATGCTGTCAGCGAGGACAACCTGAAGAATTGTCTGGTTCGCGAAGGTGTAGTTCGCAATACCATAAGTGCCGTCTGCCAGCGTGATGGTAGCAAATATATCTTCAGGGACAATAAAGTCGACTGCCCATGCGCCGATATAAACAACGCCGCCCTTCTCTTCGGATGTAGCAACATTCTTATAAGCCTTGGTGTTGCGGAATGCCTGCATGCCAACAGTTGCCAGCGTATCGGGAAGAGTGATACCCGTATCGGATAGTCTTTCACAATCGTAGAAAGCATAATCACCAATGGAACGGAGATTGTCACCGACGATAACGGTCGCGAGATAGGGACAGGAGTTGAAAGCCGCTTCCCCAAGTGTCAGAAGCGAGTCATCAAAGGTGGCTTTGAAGAGGCTCGCACAGGCATGGAAGCCAGCGTAACCGACATATCGGACGCCTGCGAGATTGAGTTGCTGGACATCGGCGCTTTCCGACGCCGCATAGCTTGCAATACCATAGACACCTTCTGGAATGGTGTATACAACGGGAAGCTTGAAGGCTTTGATCAGCCAGCCGTCGATAATCAGCACATCATTCTTCGCTTCGGCATCGGAATAAATTGCTGTATCGAAGAGAACGGAATGACCGACCTCGGTCAATCCATCCCCGAGCGTGACATCCATAAGAGCCGTACAGCCGACAAATGCGCCGTTCTGTATCACCTCTGCGCTATCAGGAATGGCAACGGAAGAAAGCTTCTCACAGTATTGGAAGGCACATTCGCCTATTGTTTTCACGCTTTCACCAAGATTGAGCGCCACAAGAGATTTACAGCTCATAAACGCACCAAGAGCAACATCCCGAACGCCATTTCCAAGATGGATGCTCTGAAGGTCGGTACAATCGGTAAAGGCGTACTGCCCGATGTTCTCCAGGGAATTCGGAAGATTCGATTCGTAGGTGTCGGAGTTCAATCCAAATGCATTGATTTTCCGAAGAGCCTCGCAATTCGAAAAGGCATACTGTTCGATTTCTTTGAGATTTGTGCCAAGTGTTACCTCAACAAGTCCACTGCACCAGGCGAATGTATGCTCTTTTATCACGGTGATACTGTTCGGAAGGGTGATTTTCTTAAGGTTTTTACAGCTCTGGAAGGCATACGCGCCAAGGCTGTTCACACCTTCAGGAATAATAACGGTTTCAAGATTGGAGCATTTTGTAAATGCTTTCTCACCTATCGTCTTAACATTTTCACTGATGGTAAGCGTTGTGATTTTCTGGTTGTTATAAAGGGCCTTGTCGGCAATCGCGGTAACGGGTTTTTTACGATAAACCGCTTCCATAACAACATCGCCTGTCGCGGTGCCACCGCCAATCAATTGATATTCGGTGCCGTTGTTGATAAGCTGATACTTCAGACCGCTTTCCGCGTAACGACGGTAGGCGTATTTCACAAAACCAGAATTGCCAACCACCTCGCCATCTCCATTAGAGCGGACAAAAACAGTGTAATCTCCAGGGGCGAGGTATTCGAGCGAATAGAAAGGCTCATAGACAACGATCTCGTCGCCATCCGAGACTCTGACGGTATAGGACTGTGCGCCGTTGACCTCTTGCCAATGTAATGTCTGCGTATCCTCGTCAAGCACGAATTTTCCTGGCTCTGCGAGGTCATTCCCACAGGATGTCAGAAGAAGGAGGGTAACAAAAAAGGTTGTGGTAAAAAGAATCAGAAGCTTGTTTTTCATTTGCCTTTTTCCCCCTCTCCAAGTTGTTCTCTTGCGCGGCGTTTGTCGCGGACGATTTCATGTGGCCACTTCCACTTGAACTTGCGTGCGGCAATATCAAGGAGGAACGCGACGCCGATGATGATAGCAAAGACAATGCGAGGATCGATGATAATATGCAGATATTTTACAGCGTTATCAAAGACATCCTTTGCCTTTTTTATCACACCGCCATTTGTGTTTTCCGAAAGCGTTTGCATCAGCTCCTGCGCTCCGACTTCGTCACGGAATGCCAGGTATTCTTTGGAATACGACATGGTTTTGTAAATAGTTGTTGACGAAATCTCTGTATCCGAGGCATTTACCTTTTTGACATTAATGGTGTAGAGACCACTTTCCTTGGTGACGAAGGAGAAACGGCTATATCCTGTCTTATGGTCGAGAGTGTATTGCTCGAGTGTGAGAGAGGGTGTGGTTATCGCGATAACAATTTTCTCATCCTCGCCAAGTTCTGTTATAATAGAGAGATTTGTCGTATAGTTTTCTCCCGTAAGTCCGACGCCAATATCACTTGTGCGTACACTTTCTTTCGGGAAAAGGTAGTAAATGATACTATTGATTATGGTTTTACCAACATCCTCGGTAATGAACTCCTTCGACCATGTACCATTCAGGTCGCAGGCGAAGGTGCCAACGCGTCCTTTACCATATTCCCAATGGGCGTAGATCGGGGTGAAGTTTCCCATCAGGACGGCAGTCGCCTCCTCCTTGAGCTTCACACCATAGTAGCCGTCAAGAGATGGTATCTCATCGGGGTTGAGTGTGTTGGTGATGGAATT
This sequence comes from Clostridia bacterium, assembly GCA_017508465.1. Taxonomy (GTDB): domain Bacteria; phylum Bacillota; class Clostridia; order Oscillospirales; family CAG-272; genus UBA1740. The sequence continues at coordinate 2,337 of JAFVYW010000142.1, read as the reverse complement.
GTAGGATTTGATGGTGGGAACGAAGGTTTCATAGTTCACCGATTTGATATCGGGTGTCTGAAGGTCCTCTCTCATTACTTGAGGAAGTGATGTCAAATCTTCAATGGAGTGATAGTTTTTCTTATCGCAGCCTGCATAGTTGACAAGCAGGTCCTCCATCCTTGCTCTGCCTTCCTCGCTCGCCTGAATGCCTACGATGGACATGGTGATGCCGAGCTTGGCATTCTCTGCCGCCCAGTACTTGTAATTTCCTTCATCATCCGAGGATGGTTCTGCGTCAGATACAATGATAATGTGCTTCTTTTCCAGGTCGGAACGCGCACCAAGCGCCTTTCCTGCACGCTCAAGGGCGGGAGAGTACAAGGTACCACCCGAGGGGAGTGTGCCTTTGATCGCCTGATCCTCAAGCTCGGTGATGGCATCCATAAACTTATCTCTTTGTGTACAGGGGGTAAGAGAGAGTTCCTCTGTATACTCATCGGCAAGCGTCATGATACCAACATAGTCACGCTCTGTAAGAGCGCCCTCAAGACATGCCTTTGCACCCTGGAGCGCCCAGTAAAATCTGGTTTGCTCGAAGTTCTGACCGAGCATAGAGCCCGAGGAGTCCACAATGATGATAACGCCGACGGGAGGCGTGTATTCGATGATTTCGACAGGAAGCATATCCTGATAAATGCTCTTATACATATCGTCACGCGTATAGGCATTCGCGGTCCAGTTATCCTCGGTGGAATCCTCCGTATTACCACAGATGGTAAACAGACCACCGCCGATAACTTCAACATATTCCTTGAGCATCACATCAAAACCGTCAGGAAGGTCCGCATTGGCAATATTGACAAGAACAACCTCGTCATAGCGACGCAGTTTCTCCAGGGAGTTTGGCATTCTTGTGCCATCCGCAACATTGACAACCGTCACATTGAGCTCCTCATTCAACATCTCAACCAAGGAAGAGGACTCATCCTTGATATTCTCAATGACAAGCACCTCGCTGAAGGTTTCGATATAAATATATGAATGATAGGTATTGTTCTGCAAAACGGTATCGCCCTCTGCGGCAATCTCGAAGGAAACCATGTGCATGCCACCCCAAGGGAAGGAATAGGGGATAGAAACGGTTTGCTCTCCTTCGCGCAGATGGATTTCTACGGGCAGGCCTGCGGTGTTATTATCGTAGGGCGTAATGGTTGCTTTACCCGTATAAGAGCTTTCCACGGTAATCTGCATCTCAAAGCTCTCATTGACCTCTACCTTCGGGACGGAAGGAATTGCTTCAACAATCTGCACTTCCCTCTCGACTGTGGTATTCGGGAAATAAACGGTATCCACGGCGATGCCCTTGGCGCTGAAGGATTTGATAACATCCCTCGCCTTGCCATCTGTTTCCAGCGCGTCACTGATCAGGACAATGCGTGCGCTTGCAGGGTTGGAAAGGAGAGTCGAGGCATAGGAAAGTGCCGCGGAGATATCGGTCGCGGTGGTATCGGGATTTTTCGCCGACTGATAGGTGGCGTACACTCTATCCATTTTGTTGGTTAATTTGACGGCATAGACCTGGTCGTAGCCAAACTTCACGATACCCAGCTTATACTTGGAGTCACAGTTATCGATAACTTCTCTGATAAAGGTATCTGTCTCCTTCTTATTATCGTCCTGCGAATAGGAGGTATCCACGAGAAGTATGACTTCCGTTTCCTTGTTCGGAATGTAATAATCAACAGTGAATCCTGCCAGAAGGGCAATCGAAAGGACCATAATGACCAAATGTAATACGGTCGATACGATACGGTTTCTTGTCGCGCGATATCTTTTGTTGACCTTAAAATACGAGATAAGCGTCAGGACAAAAGCTGGGACGAGAAGAAGAAGCCACCACGCATTTGTGAAATTAACATTAAAGTTTGTCATTTTGTCCTTTCTTTCTATACTTGCTCACGCGACTTGAGCCACCATTCAATGAACAGCAGCATGACCATCGCCAATGCAATATAGAATAATAAATCGGTATTCATCGCATCGGAATCCGAATATAAATAAGGATTCTCAAGTACGCCCTCGCTCGAGAGGATGTTACTCTCCTCGGGAGGAATCCTGACATATATATTCTCCACAACAGGTGTACCAGAGATGGGGTACTGTGTGAGGGTATATGTACCAGGGCGTCGAAGGGTAAATTCTGCAGGGAGTTCTTCGAGGGTTACATTCAGCCCCGGACCTGCAACATCAAGGGTTTCACCTCTGGCATTCAGTGTCAGGGAATCGCCCGCCTCGCAAACAAAACGCTCTGTGGTCACGGGGAAGAAATGGTTCACCATATTGAGCATAAGCATC
>JAFVYW010000141.1 GCA_017508465.1 Clostridia bacterium | reverse complement strand
CGGCGCAGGTTATACCCCAGTGCTGATGAACACGCGCCTTGCCGATGAGGTGCTGGAGGGCGTCCTTTCCACCTATCACATTCCCTATGTGATTTCGGACGGCAAGACCTTCTCATGTAAAACCGTTTTGCAGGAAGCCCTTTTGCCAAGCGATGAGGAATATACCCCTCGCCCCTTTGGCGACGAGGTTATTTTTATGTCCTCCGGCACGACGAAAAATGTCAAACTCTGTGCCTACAACGGCGAGAATTTCTATTATCAGATTTTAGATAGCGCCCATATTATCAAGGCGTGTCCGAAAATCAAGACACATTACGAAGGACAACTGAAACAGCTTGTCCTTCTCCCGCTTTGCCATGTCTTTGGCTTTATCGCGGTATATCTGTGGTTCGGCTTCTTCTCGCGCACCTTTGTTTTCCCGCGCGACCTTTCGCCAGATACCATTCAGAAAACAGTAAAAAAGCATAAGGTCACTCATATTTTCGCCGTGCCTATGGTATGGGAGGCGGTTCACAAGGCCGCTCTGCGCAAAATCCGCGAGAGAGGCGAGAGGACATACAAGCGCTTTTTGAAGATGAAGAAGCTTGTCAACCGTCTGGATGGCGTAGGCGATGCGCTGGCGAGGCGTTTTCTCTCGGAGGTGCGAGAGGGGCTGTTTGGCGACAGCGTCTGCTTTATGATTACGGGCGGAAGTCATATCAACAGTGAAACTCTGTCCTTTTTCAGCGGTATCGGCTACCATCTCGTCAACGGCTACGGTATGACCGAAATCGGCATCACATCCCTCGAGACAACAAGCAAAAAGAAATTGGTAGCCAAGGCGTCCATCGGTGCGCCCTTCGGCTTTACGGAATATTCGGTTTCTCCCTCGGGAGTACTGCTCGTCCGAGGCAAAACCAGAGCCTCGCGCATTCTGCAAGGCGGTGAGGTCACAGAGACGAACTACGATGCGTGGTTTCCGACAGGCGACATCGTCAGATGCGACGGCTCCCGATATTATTTTGATGGCAGGGAAGACGACCTGATTGTCCTCGAGGATGGTGAAAATATCAATCCCCTTCTTCTTGAAATTTCTCTTATGGTCGACGGTGCAGACCGCGTATGCATTTTGCGCGCAGGCAAGGGCGTTACTGTGCTTGCCTCTGTCCCCGGCGTATTCTCCGAGAGCCGTCTTGGTGAAATTCACGACGCGCTTCTTCGTCGCATCGACGAAGTGAAGCTTACGGGAGCGGTAAAAAATGTCCTCTTTACGCACGAGCCGTTGCTTTTGCCGAGCGAGTTTAAACTCAATCGCAGAAAGCTTGCATCCCGCGTGGATTGCGGGGAAATCCGTACCTTTGACGCGAGATTTGTCGGTGAGCATATGCGGGAGCTTGAAGAGGGAATGGAACGCGAGGTCGCACTCTGCTTTGCCGATGCTCTCTGTATCGAATGCGATAGTATCGGCCCCGATGATGACTTTTTCCGCGACCTGAATGGTACGAGCCTGGATTACTTCACCCTTCTCTCTCACATGAAATCCCGTCTCGGCGTGGATGTTATGACGAGTGCAGACAAAAAGCTCTCGAGTGTAAGCGCATTTGTCGAATACATCAAAGCAGAAGATAAACAATAATGGAGAAAATGCAACAATGGTAAAATCTTTGGATAAAAAATGGAAGGAATTTCTTTTCGCATTCTCGGGCTTTGGTCCGAACCTGTTGATGATTATGATGGGTTCCTATTATTCGGACGCACTGAACCCTTCGGCGCTCGAAACAGGCGAGGGCTTTCAGGCGATTGTGCCAGGCGTTTGCTTTATCCTGCCGGCGCTCTTTCCTATCCTCTTTGCGATTGGCAAAATTTTTGACGGCATTATCGATATTCCCTTCGCGCATATCACGGACACCCTGTCAACGAAGTGGGGAAGACGCAGACCTGCGATTGCCGTTTGCACCCTTCCGATGATTGTCAGCTATATCCTCTGCTGGATTCCCATCGGCGGTGCAGAGCGCCCCCTGTTCAATACCATCTGGGTGAGCGTGTTCAGCGTGATTTTCTTCGCGACTTATACGATGTGTCTTATCGCCTTTTACGGCTCGCTCTCCACCGTTTGTACGAGCGAAGGACAGAGACTTCGTGTCTCGGGATATAAATCGTTCTTCGATACGATTTCCTATTGTCTGGTTTACGCGCTCGTTCCCGTCATTCTCTCGGGGGCAAAAATGCAAATCGATACCCTTGTCTTTCTTTGCACACCCCTGATGCTTACCATGATTATCCCCCTCTTCCTTATCAAAGAGGGTGAAAAATACGGCTATCCTGAAAATGAGGGACAAAGTCCCGAAAAGGTCGGTATCGGCGAGAGCATCCGTCTGACCTTCAAAAACCGCATTTTCCGAAATTGGCTTCTTGTCAACTGCTGTACCTTCTTCGGACTTCAGATGTTCCTCTCCTCGATGAACGGTCTGATTATCGGCGGTATGGGGCTCAACGGCGTGCAGATGGCAATTCTCAATACCTGCGCTTTTGGCCCTGTTCCTGTGATGCTCTACCTTTTCAACAAGGCGAAAGCGCGCGTCGGTGTGCGCGCAACCTATCAGAGCTGTCTCTTTTTGTTCGCCGTATCCATTTTATCCTTCTTCCTCGGCTCGCGCTTCGTGTGGGGAGAGGGCGCTATCACAGCGAAGATGCTCATTGGTATTGTCGGCGGGCTTTTCGGTAGCTGGTCGATTGGCGCGTTCTTTATGATGCCCTATCTCGCTCCCTCGCAGATTTCGAGCGTGGAGGAAAAATTGACGGGCAAAAATCATTCGGCGATGTATTTTGCAGGAAATGCCGTCGCAACCTCGATTGTCGGCGCGATTTCCGGCAACCTTGTTTATGAATATATCAAGAACCTTTTCCTTGTTCGCGGCAAGGGTTTGGTATGGGCGGAGGCAAAGGATGGTCTTTCTGCCCCCGAGGTCGCATATCAGGCGTTTTTTGGTGCGCCAGCCGATATCGAGACCGTCGCGTCCACCGTCTTTAACTTCGGAAACCTGATGGTTCCCTTTATCGTATGTATCACCTGTGTGCTTGGCTTCTTCCTCGCCTTCCGTCTCCCCCGTGACTTCAAGCCTGACATTCTGGCAGAGGAATACGCGAGAATGGATCCCACGGTCGATGTCTCGGCGGTTCAGGAGGAGGCGGAAGAAGAGAGGGGCGAAATTATTTTCGTCCAGGTCGGACTTTCTGTCCTCTCGGGCTTCCTTTTCGGTTTTCTCTGGGGCGGATTGCTTATGCGCGCCGTCAGACCGTATAAGAAGTCCTGGCAGAATGCGCTCCTGTACCTCGCGTCCGTCTGCATCCCCTTCGCATCGGTGTACTACAACCTGAAAATGCGCGACGCACTTCTCTGTGAGGCGGAGGAAGCAGGGGCCTCGCTTTCCCTGAACAAGACAGCGCTTGTCCTCTCGTCCATCCTTTTGCCTGTTCTTCCTCTCAATGTGGTGGGGCTTGCGATGCTCCAGAGTGCGAAAAACAAGCTTTACGCCACCAAAGGATAAAACCATGCTTGCTATCATTGGTAACTGGATTGTCAAAATCACGGCAGTTCTGCCCCAGCTTTTTGTCTTTCGCACGAGGGTATCGTATGAGGACAAAAGGGCGCAGAGTACGCGTATTCGCGGAAAAGCCATCGTCGCATCCAATCACAACAACCTGATGGATTTTGCGGTGCTGATTTTTGTGTTCTGGCGTCGCACCCTTCGTTGTGCGGTGGCAGAGGTATTGTATCAGAAAAACATATTCCTGACGGCGTTCCTGCATTTTATGGGCTGTATCAGGGTAGAGCGCGATGCGCACGATTTTTCCTTCCTCCCGAAATTGAAGAGGGTGCTTGACCGTGGCGGCGTTGTGGAAATCTATCCCGAGAGCCGTCTGCCTCGCAAGGAAGAGGAAAAGCCCCTGGCGTTCAAGCCGAGCTATGTCTACCTCGCCCTTGAGAGTGGCGCGCCTATTGTGCCTGTGTATCAGAATGGCAAGGCGTTTGCCAGAGAACGCGCCGAGGTGGTGATTGGTACGCCCATTTATGTGGAGGAGCTGTATGATGCCACCCTGTCAGAGCGCGAAAATATAGAAAAGATTAACCAATATGTGAGGAACAAAATCATTGAACTCGGAAAGAAAATCGAAAAATAAACCGGCGCGTCGCGGGCTGTTTTATAACTTCTGTTACGATTTTGTAAAGGTGACGGGTGCGATACCCGCGCTTGTGTGGCTACGCCCGAAGGTCTATCGCCCGGTAAAATCGAAGATACCGCGGGGCGGTGTGATGGTGACGGCGAACCACGGCACGCTGATTGATCCCATCATCATGCACCTCGCCATTCCCTCGCGTCGCCTGCATTGTCTTGCGACAAAGGATTTGTTCAATACGAAACTCAAACGCACCTTTTTTGAATTGATGCACTGCGTGATTGTCGATAAGGAAAACTTCACCATGTCCGCCTTCCGTGAGGTTACATCGAGGCTTTCGGAAGGAAAGATGGTTGTCATTTTCCCCGAAGGAAGTGTCGATGTGCATTCGGGGGACAATATCCGTGCCTTTAAATCGGGCGCTGTCCTGATGGCGCATAAGGCGGGCGCGCCCATTCTTCCCGTCTATATTGTACGGCGCACGAGGTGGTATGAAAGACAGCGGATTGTGATTGGCGAGCCTTTTGATGTGAGAGCGGAGATAGGTGAGAGACCGTCGCTCGAGGATATGGAAAGGGCGACCACAATGCTCCACGAGAGGGAGCTTGCCCTTCGTGAATATTTCGAGAGCTTGCCAATTTACAGGAAACTACAGAAAACGAAAGAAACATAAGGCAAGGTGATACAAATGAATGAAAAATTTGCAAAATATACCGATGCGTTGACTTTTTCGAGAATTGTTGACTTTGAAAATGTGGCAGAGATGTGGCAGCACTCTGTCAAGGAATACACGGACGATGTGGCGATTGTCGACGGTGCAGAATATACATACGGCGCCCTTGATACTGCGGTTTCAGCATTCAGAAGCGTCTATCGCAAGGCGGGTGTTACGCCTGGCTCTCTTGTGGCAATTCTTTGTCCGAACTCGGTGGGATTTGTCAAGGCGTTCCTCGCGGCTGCAACCTATGCGCTTCCTGCCGTCCTTCTTCCCGCGCACCTCGATGCGATGACGGTGTTCGGTATTGCCTATAAGTTTGGTCTGAAAGCCATTGTATATGACGGCGCCCTGGCCGATAAGGTGGCAGAGGTGCGTGCAAAGCTTCCTGGCGTCGCCCTGATCGATTCGTCCGCGACACAGGAGGAGCTTACCCCTGCGATTTCCGTACCGAAACAGACGCCCTGCGTATTCATTTTCACGGGCGGTACAACAGGAAAGAGCAAGGCGGCGAGGCTTTCGCATGGCGCGGTGATGGCAGGCACCAGAAACGGTTGCTATGGCATCCGTGAAATATTCGGACAGAGATATCTTCTCGTCCTTCCCCTGACGCATGTATTCGGTCTTATCCGTAATCTGATGACATCACTTTATACAGGCAGTGCGATGTTTATCTGCCGTAACAACAAGGATATGTTCCGCGATATCGCGGTCTTTAAGCCCACCATTCTGGTTCTCGTTCCTGCTCTGGCGGAGATGGCGCTCAACCTCTCACGCCAGTTCGGTCGCAATATGCTCGGCGCGGACATGAAAACGATTATCTGTGGCGCAGCGCCTGTCGCGCCCTATCTTGTCAAAGAATACGATAAACTGGGCATCACCCTCCTGCCCGGCTACGGTCTGACCGAGTCGGCAAACCTCGTCTCCGGTAACCCCGAAGCCCTTCGCAAGCCCGAGTCCGTCGGTCTTATCTATGACGGAATGGATTATAAGGTGGTCGACGGCGAGCTCTGGCTCCGTGGTATCAATATGATGGACGGCTATGCCACTGCAGAGGACAACGCTACCACCTATGAGGACGGTTACTTCAAGACGGGCGACCTCGTCCGTATCGACGAGGAAGGCTTCCTCTATATCACGGGCAGACTGAAGGAAATCATCGTCCTCTCCACAGGTGAGAATGTCTCCCCGGCAGAGCTGGAGGTAAAGTTCTACGCGCTTGAGGTGGTACAGGACTGCCTCGTTTATGATGTCAATGAAAACGGAAGGGAACAGCTCGTCCTCGAGGTTCTCCCCCGTATGAGCAGTGTCAAGGCGCTCGGTATTGAAAACCTTTACGAATACCTGAAGGGCGAGGTCGGAAAAATCAACGATACCCTTCCACCCTTTGAAAGAATTAATAAAATTATCATCCGCGATACAGACTTTGTCCGTACCCCTGCGATGAAGATTGCGAGAAATTTGAATGGCAATGTCAAGAAGTGAAATCAAAGAGAAGCTGAATGATGTCATGCGTATGGCTACCCCCTCGAGCGAGGTGGATTTCGATAGCCTGCCTGAAACGGCTACCCTGACCTCGGATGTCGGACTTTCCTCGGTCGGCATTCTGTATGTCGTTATTGCGATTGAGGAGTTTTTCGGTATCCGTTTCGACGATGTCGGATTTGCCGATTTTAAAACAATCGGCGATGTTATCGATTATATCGGGAAGAAAATGGAAGAATGAAGTGGACATATAACGAACCGTCGCGCGGCGATATGATCCGTGTCCATGTCGGCACCATCTATCATTTCGGCATCTATGTCAGCGACGAAGAGGTCATTGCGTTCGGTCTGCCCCCTGCGCGTCGGACGAACCTATCAGACGATGAGGTTGAGGTACTGGTCTCGGACATCGATACCTTTCTTGCAGGTGGCTTTTTAGAGGTATGCGAGTTTGATAAAAAGGAAAGAAAGAAAAACCGCACACCCGACGAGGTTGTCGCGTATGCGCGCTCGAAAATCGGCATGCGTGGCTACCACATTCTTTATAACAACTGCGAGCATTTCGCGAATGAATGTATCACAGGTGTCGGGGTTTGCCGTCAGGCAGAGGATGTGCGCGCCCTCTTTCGCACGATGCCCGTAGTGGATGTCTATTTGGCTTCGCTCCCTTTGGATTTGCCACTGGGAAAGGTGGCATGTCAGGAGCGCCAGGAGGAGATCGACGCCGCTACCAACGAGAGAGTGAAGCGCGAGAAGTACTTCGTGTGGAAGCTTCTTCTCTATGCGCTCGAGCGCACCTTTGGTCTGCGTGCGAGAAAGATGAAGCCCGAAAAAACAAGTTATGGCGGCTGGACGGCGGGGGATGTATTCCTGTCGCTCTCACATAGCGAGGGTGCTTTGGCGGTTGCCGTATCGCGTGGCGCGGTCGGTGTGGATATCGAACATGTTCATACCCCGAAAAGCGAGAGAATGGCAGAGTGGATGATGAACGAGGAGGAACTGCGCGCCTATGAACAGGTGAGTGACGAGGAGCGCGAGCGTCGGCTCATAGAAATCTGGACCGCCAAGGAGGCGATTTTCAAGTCGAAGGGCATGGCGCATTTTATCCCGAAGGAACAGGATACCCGCTCGGCGAGTGTCCGCACACAAACCATTATCATCGACGGCAAGGCATATGTCTGGTCGGTGGCGACGGCGACGCCGGAGAGGGTGCGCGTCTTTTCGGATATAGACTTATCCAAATAAATAAGAAAACAGGTGATTTATCTCACAAATGCAAGACGGAAAAAAGAAAAAACCATCGTCAAAAGCCAAGAGAATAGCGATGATTGTCGCGGCTTCTTTAGTGGGTGTCAGCGTGGCGTCCATCCTTTCGACAATATGTATTTACGATTCGTTTTTTGAACGCTATGAACGCCCCGACTATGACCTTTACCCGGGAATGTTTTGCTACGAGCGAGTGCGCGAGAGACTGCCCAGAGAGGAGTGTACTATCCCTTCGGGCGATAACAAGCTTGCGGCGTACTATTACAAAAGAGAGAATGCGCGCGCTCTTGTGGTGCTTGCGCATGGCTTCCATGCGGGGGCTGACGATTATCTGCCCCTGATTCTCGCGCTGTACGAGAGGGACTATGCCGTCCTCACTTATGATGTAACGGGCGTGTATTCCTCGGGGGGTGATAGCGTTGTCGGTATGTGCCAGTCTCTCGTTGACCTGGATCATGTACTCCGCTATGCGAAGGTCAATGCGCCCTTTGATACAATGGAGAAGGTTGTGGTAGGACATAGCTGGGGTGGTTATGCCGCCTCGTCCGTTCTCGCGCTTCATAGTGAAATCAAAGCGGCGGTGCTGCTTGCACCGATGTATAGCGGCTATCAGGTAATGTTCGAGACGGCAGAGCAACATGTGGGGAAGATGGCATATGCCGCGAAACCTGTCTTTGACACCTATCAGAAGGTTCTTTTTGGCGATTATATAAAATATAATGGGGTGATGGGTATCAACGCGACCGATGCGCCTGTGCTGATTGCGCAGGGCGTGGACGACACGATTATCCGCCCGGACGGGCAATCCATCACCGCCCATATGGACGAAATCACAAACCCGGATGTGACGCTCTATTGGGGCAAGGGCTATCAGGGCTCTCACATGGGCATCTGGCATTCTGACGATGCGGAAGCATATGTCCGCGTGGTGGAAAGCACGATAAAGGAACGCGAGCGCGAGCTTTCACGAGCGCTTACCGACCATGAGAAAAAGGAGATTTATCTGGCGGTCGACCATGAGAGATACAGCGCCGTCAACGAAGAGCTTCTTTCCCTCATGATACAGACCTTTGAAAAAGGTCTGCAAAAAACTGAAAAATAAAAATTATGATATAAAAGGAGCATCCAATATGTTTTGTAACAGATGTGGTAAAAAAATTGAAAGCGGTTCGCTTTGCAGCGAATGCATCGCTATCGAGTCCATGAATGGACAATCGAATGTGAAAACAAACAACTTCGCAGCTTTCACCGCCAGCGCCGAGACGCAGGCAATCCGACAGGAGTATTATTCGCAGACAGAGGAACCCGGCAAGGGCGTTATGGCGGGCTTCGGACTTGGTCTTACAGCGGCCATTCTCGGATTTGTCGGCTTTATCTTCAGCTATGTATCCTTCATTCTTTGTGCCATCTTGGAAACGGGAGCAGCGGGATTTTTTCTTTCCTTCCTCTCTCTTCCTCTTTGCATTTTGCCCTTCATCTTCGGTCTGAAGAGCATCGGCAGATTCAGAAGAACCAAAGCGCCTGACCGCAAGCCCATTCCCGGTTTTATCTGTGGTATCGTCGGTCTTTCGGAGGGTGTCTTCTCGATGCTCTTCGTCCTTCTTACCTTGTTGGTGTCGGGCACGATGCTTTGATATTTATGTAAAAAAAGAGGTTGCCCTTCCGCAACCTCTTTTTTTGTTGTAAGACGAAAACCACGCGATAGTCGCGTGGTTCAAAAGAGGCACTGCCGATGAAGAGAAAGACAATAAAAAGTTGTAGGGACAGGCGTCCTCGACTGTCCGCAACCGGAATTGACGAGATATAGAGAAATTGCTGATAAATACATCAAACAATTAAATGATTTCTATGAGCATTTGTCGGTCGAAAAATATGTCATAATGCCTAACCATATTCATATTTTGCTTTGGGTAAAAGATAATAAAAACAAGACCGATAACGGACAGTCGAGGACGCCTGTCCCTACAAATAAAATGTAAACTTCCTTATGAGAACCTGTCTTTGACCGGGGGATTTTTATGCTATCGTTTGATTTATGATATAAAAATGATAAAATGCGCCGTTTTTGAATGAAAAATTGTTGTTTTGTGTAATAAAGCGGTTGTTTTCTGCATTTCAAATATTCTTTGTTTTTATTATAATACAAAGGTAGAAATGTAAAAAAAGGAGAACAGATTATGATTACTGCACAGGATATCAAAGCGGCGGCGAAAAGCATGGGCGCCGACATTGTCGGTATCGGCTCGATTGATCGCTGGAGTACCGCACCCATTCAGATGGACCCAAAGCAGATTATGCCGAATGCAAAATCGATTATTGCCTTAGGCTTCCGCGTGCTTCGCGGCTCGCTTCGTGGCATTGAAGAGGGAACTTACTTCTCGAACTATTCCGCGATGGGCTATGGTGGTATCACCTATCTTTACATGCCGATGACGGTTATCAATCTTAGCAAGATGATTGAGGACGCGGGTTATGAGGCAGTTCCTATGGGACACCAGAGTGACTGGCGCGCAATTGACAACCTGGGTTATTTATACGAGGATTATTCCAGACCGGTTGCACCGGGTAAGGCAGCACCCGATGTTATGATCAGCCTTCGTATCGCAGGCTTCTTGTGCGGTCTTGGCGAGATTGGTTATTCGAAGATGCTCCTGACGCCCGAGTTCGGTCCTCGCGTGCGCGTTGGTATCATCATCACCGAACTGGAACTTGAACCCGATCCGATTATCGAACCCGGCACGCTGTGCAATCGTTGTATGGCTTGCGTTCGTGAGTGTCCCGGCGGTTGTATCCCTGCGGACAGAACCATCAAGGCGAATGTTGGCGGTTATGAGCTTGAATGGGCAGATGTCGATATGGAAAAATGTGACTGGGTATTCCAGGGTGGTGTGGAAGCACCTGAGGGTGAGTTCGGTACATATTTCCCTGAAAGCGCCGGCGAAAGATACGGTAAGTACAACCCCTCGGAAATCAACCCTTTTGCACACGCACCCAAACACCTTTATAATACCGGAAAAGCCATCTGCGGTGCGAAAGGTTGTACGCGCGCATGCATGATAAGCCTTGAGAAGAGAGGACTTCTCGGTAACAAGTTTGAACATCCCTTCCGTACCGGAAAACCGTGGAAGGTGGACTGGCAGAGCGAAGCCATCGAGGTCGATTATCAGTCAGCTTATGAAGGTATGGACTCTCCGAACAACAAGAAGAAAAGGGAAGAGTCCACCACCGACTAAAAAAACACTTTACAAACGGATATAAATATGTTAAAATCAGTATAGGTAAGCGCCTATACTGATTTTTTTAAGCGAGGTTATAGAAAATGTTAGGTAGTGCGTTTTTTGAGGACTTACAAATCAAGAATATATCGGTGTTGTCCGGCGTTCGCACGCGAGGCAGAACGGTGGATTTTTCCACCGCAGGCAGAAGAACGCATGGTATGCTATACCTTTCGCGTGGGGAATGCACCTTTTTTCTCGACACGGGCGAGGTGGTCTCGGTGCGCGAAGGCGAGCTTGCCTACCTGCCGAAACACGAACACAGAATAAATAAGGAGAAAAACGATGAAAAGAATAAGCGCACTTTTTGTTCTTGTACTTATGATATGCTCCCTGATGCTCTCGTCCTGTTCTTTCTTCAAAGAGTGGGGCAAACCACCAAAGACGGTCATGGAACGGATTGATGACGCCATGAATGAGGTCGCCTCTTTCCGTATGGACGGCGATGTGAGTTTTCATGTGAGCGTCGGCGGTCAGGAGGTAAGGATAGAGGGACAAACGCAAAAGATTGTAGTCGAGGGCGAGGAGGATTTGTATTTTCTTTCTTATGAAGATTTGACAATTGACATTGCATCCCAAAGGACGAGAACGGCAACGCTGGAAGCCTATCATGACGGCAACTATTTCTTTGATTTTACTTTCGGGAATCAATCTGCTCGTTTTTACTCTCCGAAGTCGCAGGAGGAATTCCTGGATTATTATGAAAACACAATGGCTTCCGATTCCTTTCTCATGGGGTATCAGGATGTCCAGCACACCGAGGGCGAGGATGGAACGCATACGGTGGTGTTGAGCGATTATGATAGCGAAAGGATAGACAGAGTCAATGCGCTTTACGGTTTTCCTATGGAGGAAGGCGGTGCTGTCGTGACCGCGTGCGAGGTGCAGATACGCACAAACGAGCTCTATCAGATACAAGAGGTGATTACGGATTACACCTTTTCCGACACCTCTCTCTTCGGCAGACAATGGGTGAACTGTTCGGACATCGGTATGGCAAAGCGGGATCTTGACAGAATCATTCCGCAAAATTACACAGCCGTGGAGGATGCAAGCGTTTTGCCACTTCTTCTTCGCACTCTTGCCGAGGAAAAGGCAAGGGAAGCAGGCGCGTTTACTTATACGGACATGCGCGATGTATCTACCGATAAAGGAGAAAGTGCAAAGGTGACGGAAACAGATGAGGTCACCTATGGCACAAACGAGGGCGGATATTTCTTTGATATCGATGCGAAAACGGACACCAAGGACCTCCATATCACCTATGCGGATGGTGTGTGTCGGGTGGATGGTGAGATTTCCGAAGAATCAACCATTCAGAGCGATACCGCGGCGAAGGCGCTGATTCGTGGGATGATAGATCCAATGAATTTCCGTCCTGATTTCGTGGAATATGTGGGGATTGTGTCGCAAAAAGACGGATTGACAACTTATACGCTGACCTTGAATCTTAAGAATTCCGATGTTTCCTCGATGGTAAAAAGGCTTCTCAAGTCGGTCGGGCTTGGAAGTTTGCATAATGTAAAAGCTTCGCTTCTTGTTGTTGTGGAGGATTACCGATTAAAGGAAACGGTCGTGGATGTTACCGCGACTGGTCGTTATCTGGTATCAGGACTTTATGTGGAAATCTGGGGCGGTGTAACGCTGAAAACGCGTTTTCACAATGCACAATAAAAATGCAAACACCAGAGGTGTCAAAACCCAAACATAAATAAATTAGGAGAAAAACGATGAAAAAAACACGCACATTTCTTGTTCTCATGCTTCTTTTATGTTCTCTCACGCTCTCCTCATGCAGTGCATGGGAGGCGGTCACGGACTTTTTCAGATGGGATGTTGTAGATAAAGTGATGCGCGCGATGGAGAAGGCTCCCTCGTATCAGATAGAGGGCGAGTTGGAAATGACAGTTGCCGATGAAAAAAACAAAACCGCATCTGTCTATGGCGAAACCAGAAAGATCGTAAAGGGAGATACATCCGACTTCTATTATTATTCGAGAGAATACATTATGGGTACTCACCTTCCCAAGGTTACCGTTCTTGAAGCCTATGATGACGGTAATTATTTCTTCTATTTTTCACCAAGAGAACATACGATTTCTGATTATTACTATTCTCCCCTCGGTCTGAAAACATTCAAGGAATATATGAAGGAGCAGAGTGAAGGCGCGGATGGCTTTTCGGGCTATTCCTCTCTCACGCACAATGAAGGCGAGGATGGTACGCACGAAATCATTCTTTCGGGTTACCGCGAGAGTGTGATAGAGGCAATCAATGAGACATATGGTTTCCCTTATTCCGGGGATGGTGTAAAGGTTTCGGATATTGTGATTACCCTGACCACCGACAGCGGTTATCGGCTTCTGTCATCCGCGACCGAATTCATTTTTACAGACGAGAGCTCCCGTGGTACACAATTGGTGAAGTATTCCGATTATGGTTGCGCACAAGAGGTGGAGATGAACACCGAGAACTGTACACTCTTGCAGGACACTCTTTCTCTTCCGCGCACAATGACGCTCTTTTCGCAATTGTATGACAAAGAAAAGGGAGACTTCACCTATGCATTATCGGGTGAGATGCTTTATAATGGTGAGGTGATCGGTAGCGTAGAGACAAACAAGGACATCTCCTTCGGAACGGATGACTATGGTTTTTGCTTTGACATAGCGACGCGTTCGAATGTAAAGGGAGCGGTTTCCTCCGTGAAATACAGCGATGGCATTTTCCTGGTAAACGGAAAGGAAAACGACCTGACCTATGGCAACCCCAAACAGGCAGAAGAGGTAGCAAGGACGATGGTGAAGGCTGAAATGACACCCGCCGCTTTTTTGCCGACAGGGATAGAGAGTGTTTCTTCCTACAAGGGTAAATGGCGTACGACATGTTATGATTTTACCTTCCAGACTTTAGGAGCAGATGCCAGCGCTCTGATAGAAAAAATCGTAGCAGAAACACCCACCGAGGACGGCTTTAGTGGAGCATATATTCTCGATGGACAAAAACTGACGATACATGTCGAGGTCAAGGGAGATGAAATTGTCGCAATTGAATACCGCATTGAGGTTGAACGCGTCAACAAAAAGTATCAGATTGGTTTTGACCTTAAAACGCAACAGTTCAAGGCAACAATTCGTATAGAATTCTGACATTTTGAAAACCAAAGTTTACAAAAAGCATAAGGGAGAGGATTTTATTCTTCTCCCTTTTTTGTCTTGACATTTGAGGGCGCGCGTGGTATAATCTTGTATATGACAAAATGTGACAAGGAAAAGGAGGGGCTTTTTGCCGAGGGAAAGTATGAAGTATTTGTTTTTCGATATCGAATGTGCCGACGGCGGAAAAGCCACGATCTGCTCCTTCGGTTATGTTATCTGCACGCTGGATTTTGAGGTGCTCGAGCAGCGGGACATTCTCGTCAACCCCGAGTCCGACTTTTTCTTTGAAGATAAAAAGGGAAGGGGAGAGTTCACCCTCGCCTATCCCCATGAGGTGTTCTACGCGGCGCCCACCTTCGATAAGGTCTATGATGAAATCAAGGCGCTTCTCGAAGCGCCCGATGTCTATGTCGTCGGGCACTCGGTCGATAACGACATCAAGTTTCTTAACATGGCGTGCAAGCGCTATGGTATGCCGCCTCTTGAATTTGAATATTTCGACACCCAGCGCACCTATCGCGACCTTGAAGGGCGCAAAAACGCCATTTCCTTACAGAACGCTCTGCTTGAGCTCGGCATTGAGACCGAATGCACCTTCCACCGCAGTGACGAGGATGCCAGAGCGACGATGCTTGTCCTTCGCGGACTGCTTCAAAAGAGTGGAAAAAACTTTGAGGAATATTCCGCCCTCGCCTATGATTGCACAGGGCGCACCTTTGATTTTTATTGGGGGTGGAACGGTCAGAGCAGGGATAGGTTTTCCGATGTTTACTGTGTGAAGTACACACGCGACTTTATCCGTGAAATTGAAAAGGGCAAAGAGAACTATATTCTCCGTCCGACACAGAACTATATCAACTTCCAGCGTTATATCGATAAAGGCGCTCCCATCGGCGAGATGCGCGATGTACTGGAGGGACAGAAGGTCTGCATCTCCCTCAACTATGAGCAGTCGCACTACAAGGAGATGCTCTACCTTGTCGGTCGTATCAAGGCGTCAGGCGGTACATACATAAGGCGTGCTGTTGAGGCAGACATCTTCGTTACATATATGACGGATGACCGTGGGCGTCCCTTTTCCAAATGCTCCCGACATGATGACTTAAGGCGCAGCGAGCGCACCGATGTCAAGGTGATGTCACTCGAGCGTTTCCTTTCGCTTTTGCATACCTCGAAGGCGCATCTTTTGTCCTGCCCTGAAATCTTCGAGGAATATTTTCTTACTGTGCGTGAGCTATAACTGCGAGCCTCCTTTTTCTTTGAAAAAGTGAGGCTCTTTTTGCTACAAAACATTGACAAGCAAGGGATAGTATTGTATAATGAAAGAAAAACGAGAGGCGAAGTTATGATTTATCAGGGTGAAAACAAAAAGGCCATTTCCTTTCCCCTCGGTGGTATCGGTACAGGTAGCATCGGGCTTTGTGGAAACGGCAGTTTTATAGATTTTGAAGTTTTCGGCCGTCCCGATAAAAACGCATACAATGGCTACACACATTTTGCTATCCGTACCGAATGCGAAGGAAAAAGAGATGTCCGCGTGTTGCAGGGAGATACGGTAGAGAGCTTGATGGGCATGCCAGATCCGAAGGAGAAATTTGCCGGCTTTGGCTTTGGTCCTCATTTGGGCACGATGGCGGGATTCCCGCATTTTCGTGATGTCACCTTCAGAGGCGAGTTCCCGATGGCATACCTGACAATGCGTGATCAGGATTGTCCTCTGGTGTGTCGCCTTTCCGCGTTCAATCCTTTTATACCGCAGGATGAATACCATTCCAGTCTGCCTGTCGCGTGCTTTGTGTGGGAACTGGAAAATGTGACGGACAAGGAAGTGAAGTGCGCTCTCGCCTTCACATTCCGCAACCCCTCGATACTCTCGCACAATGAGGCGTTTTCCGAGGAGGGAAGTGCTGGCGTTTTTCTGCGTAATGCAGGGGCAGAACCCGATGCAAAGGAATATTCTGACTTCTCAATTCTGACCGACACGCCCGATGCGGATACGCAGACATATTGGTATCGCGGTCGTTGGCAGGATGGCGTGACGATGTACTGGAAAAATCTGATGAATGAGGAGCGGATGCCCGAGCGTCATTATGATGAGAACGGCAAGTATGACCACGCCACGCTGGTTGCACACGCCACCCTCTCACCAAAGGAAAAGAAAACGCTTCGTTTTGTCCTTTCGTGGTCTGTGCCGAATATGTATAATTATTGGTTCCCCTTCCGCGACGAGAACGGGGCGGATGTCACATGGAAGCATTACTATGCGACGCAGTTTGAAAACTCGCGTGCGAGCGCGGTTTATACCATGCGAAACCTCGATATGCTTCTGGAAAAGACAAAATGGTTTGCCGATGCGCTTCACGCCTGCACCTTGCCGAAAGAGGAAATCGATGCGATTGCCTCGAACCTTTCGGTACTACATAGCCCGACCGTGCTTCGCCTGACGGACGGTTCACTCTGGGCGTGGGAAGGCTCGCTTGAGAGAGCGGGTTCGTGCGAGGGCAGTTGTCAGCATGTATGGAACTACGCCTATGCGCTTCCATTCCTCTTCCCGAGGCTGGAACGCTCTTTGCGTGAGAATACCATCAGATATGCCCTGGAGGAAAGTGGAAAGAGCATTTTCCGTGTGGCGCTTCCGATTGGCATGAAAAAGAATACCTCCCGCGCCTGTCTGGACGGACAGATGGGCGAGGTCATCAAGTGCTATCGCGAGTGGAAAATCTCGGGAGATACCGAATGGCTCCGTACATATGCCGAAGCCATTTTCAAAATGCTCGAATATGCGTGGAGCGAGGAAAACCCTGACCGTTGGGATGCCGATATGGATGGCGTGCTTGAGGGCAGACAGCATCACACACTTGATATGGAGCTCTTCGGTCCGTCCTCCTGGCTCGAGGGACTTTATCTGCTTGCGCTCGATTGCGCGGGCGAGATGGCAGAGACTCTCGGCGAGAAGGAACGCGCAGAGCGTTATCGCGCTCTTTACAGGAAGGGGCGCGCGTGGATGAACGAAAACCTCTTTGGCGGCGAGTATTTCTGTCAAAGAATAGACCTGAAAAATAAAGAAACCCTGATTTCCTTCGATGCGCTCAATTACTGGAACGATGAGGCTGGGGAAATCAAATATCAGATAGGCGAAGGCTCGATTATCGACCAGATGCTCGCTGATTACCACGCGACACTCATTGGCAGACCGTCACTTTACGATGACGAGAAACGGATGACGGCGCTCCGCTCGCTTTACCGTTACAACTACAAAGCCTCGATGCGCGAGGTGACGAATATGTGGCGTAATTTTGCCGTGGAGGACGAGCGCGGAACTATCATTTGCGCATATCCCGAGGGAGTGCGCGTGCCTGTGATTCCGATTCCTTACTGTGAGGAATGCATGACAGGATTTGAGTATGCCCTGTCGGTGCTTATGGTAGAGAACGGCATGGTAGCAGAGGGACACAACATGGTGTGCGCTGTGCGCGAGCGTTACGATGGTAAGAAGAGAAATCCATATAACGAGATTGAGTGTGGAAACAACTATGCGCGCTCCATGGCCTCCTTTGCTCTGCTTGCGGTTTATAGTGGCTTTACTTATGATATGACAAGAGGCTATATTGGCTTCTCGCCAAAAGGGGAAGGCGCTTCGCGCTATTTCTTCAGCGTAGGCGAGAGCTATGGCGATGTGTGCATTACCAAGGAAAGCACCACCCTGTCGATTGCGGGAAGCCCCCTTGCCCTGTCCGCCTTCGGCCTCGTGAAAGGCGAGACGGCATATTCTCTCACCATTGATGGGAAGGATATCCCGTTTGCGCTGAACGATGGCGTGATGACATTTGAAAAAACAATAATACATAAAGAAATGAAAGTAGGAAAAAATTATGAAAAGCATTTATTCGATTGAGTACAAAAAAGATCTGCTCCTTGACCTTCACTTGCCCGAGAGTGAGACATTTGACCTGTTCGTATACTTCCACGGTGGTGGACTGGAAAAGGGAAGCCGTAGAGGCGTAGAAGTGTTTGCCGAGCCACTCGCAGAGCGTGGCATCGCCGTGGCATCGGTTGAGTACCGTATGTACCCCGACGCGAAATTCCCTGATTTTATCGTGGATTGCGCGGACTCCATCCGCTTCCTTCGCGACCATATTGGTGAATATGGCAAGTGCCGCCGTATGTATGTCGGCGGAAGCAGTGCGGGCGGCTATCTTTCGATGATGCTGTGCTTTGACAGAAAATATCTGGAAGCGGTCGGCATGAAGCCTACCGATATCGCGGCGTATATCCATGACGCAGGTCAGCCTACGGCACACTTCAATGTGCTGAAGAAGGAAGGCGAGGACGGTCGCCGTGTCATTGTCGACGAGAGGGCGCCGATGTATTTTGTCGGTATGGATGCGGAATATTCCCCGATGCTCTTTATCGTTTCGGACGAGGATATGTTTGCCCGTTACGAGCAGACCTTACTGAT
>JAFVYW010000140.1 GCA_017508465.1 Clostridia bacterium | reverse complement strand
TACACCGCACCCGTGATGACCTTCACCGTCGGCACATCCGTTGTGGAAGTTACCGAATGCTTCGTAGATGAAAACGGCTACTCCTGCTATCGTCTGCCCAATATCAACCCTGCAAGAATGGGCGAGACCATCAGCGCTTCTCTCACCGCGACCTATGGCGACGAGACCGTTACCCTCACACACGACACGCTCTCCGTCAATGCCTACGCCGAGGCTCTTAAGGCTCTCGAGGAAGCAAAGGCAGAGGAAGAGCGTAACACCTCTCTTATCGCCCTCGTCGATAACCTTCTCGTTTACGGCGCGGCTGCCTCGCATTATGTATCGGAAAGCACCGATGCCTTCGAAGCAGTACTTGGCGACATCTCTGCGGACGCAGATATTCTTTCCATGAGTGGCGAGGCCTCCGAAAAGGGTGGCATCGGCTACTTTGGTATGAACCTTGACGGCGCATTCTCCTTCCGTCTTGGCGTCAAGGCAAACAAAGCAGGACTTACTCTCGTTGCCGTATGCGGTGAAGAGAAGGTTGTATTCAACCTTGACGATTACACCGCTGACGAAAATGGTATCATCACCATCGTTTACGACGGCATTCTCGCGAACGAGCTTGACACCGTAGTCACCTTCACTATGATGGATGGTGAAGAGGCTGTCGGCAAGGTTCTCACCGTCAACGCAAACTCTTACCTCTATCGTGTAAGCGTTGGCACCGATGCGAAACTCGCATCCCTCGCAAAAGCGCTTTACGCCTATGGCGTCAGCGCAAAGAATTACGTAAAATAATGTGTCAGCTTGTTAGTCGCGCGACATATGCGCGCATTCTGTAAAAGCAACAATACCCCTTAAATGAAATAATAGGAAAAGGACCGGGTCAGATGCATGTTCGCATTGGCTCGGTCCTCTTTTTTTAGTTGTCGTATTCTCCCGCGGCGACACCCCTTCCCCTCTCTGCTTTTTTCCAGGCGCGGGGGCTTTTTCCCATGATTTTCTTGAAGGTTTTCGAGAAGTGGTATTCATCAAAGAAGCCGAGGTTATGGGCGATTTCCTTGACGGTTATCTCCGGAGAGAGGTCAAAATAGGCGATTGCCTCTCGGATTTTGAAGTGGAGAATATAACGGTGAATGGTCATGCCGTACATTGCCTTGAATTTGTTTTCTGCGGTCTTGACCGAAACATTCATCATGCGTGCGAGGTCGGCATTCGAGAAAAACAGTTCGGGATGCTCATGGATTTTTGTCTTGATTTTTGCCGCGATTTTCGTGTCCTCGCTGACATTTTCGCTCTCTTCCAGGTCGCACAAGAGGAGGGAAAAATAAAAATTCGCCTTTCTTTCATTTCCCGAGAGGAAAGAACGGACAACATCGGAAAATCGTTTTTTTACCTTTTCGGAGGCGTCTGTATAAAAAGTATGGACGGCGAAGGCATTTTCCTTTGAGACCACCTCGGGCATCTCAACATGAAAGTACATTGTCCTGGTCCCCTCGGCGCATGGCGCAACGCCATAATGCTCCGCATTTCCCTTCAGAACGAGCAAGGTATCCTTTTTCAGCGAATATTCCACCCCTTCCTGCGCGATTTTCCATTCCCCCTCCAGCAGATATATAAAATCGCATTCCGCCATTTTCCGTCTGGGGTGTACGAAGGGTGTCTTGTAATAATTGATGTTCGCTTCTTTGACACGATAAATGATATCCGGAAAAAATAATTGTTCCATAGCGCACTCCTTTTTCTTTATTTTACATCTTTTTTTCTGCTTTGTCAATGGTAAAATGTGCGCACGCGTTGTATAATGGAGAAAAAAGGAGGTGGGCACTATGAAATATTTCGGACGAGGGTTCAACTTCTCGCAGGACGGACCTGGAAACCGTCTGGTCTACCACCTCTCCGGGTGCAACATGCGATGTCTGTGGTGCGCGAACCCCGAGGGCTTCTCCTGTGAGGGTGGCAAGGAGATTACCCCCTCTGACATTGTCACCGATGCCCTGCGTGCGCGGGCGATGTTCTTTGATGGCGGTGGCGTCACCTTCACAGGTGGCGAAGCGACGCTCTGGCACGATGAGCTTCTTGAAACCTTACGCGCCTTAAAGCGAGAGGGCATTCATACCGCCATAGAAACCAACGGCACATCGCGCCGTCTTGGCGAGCTTCTCCCCTTCATTGACTATCTGATGATGGACTTCAAGCACTATGATAGCGACCGATTGAAGGCGTTCACGGGTGTCGGGTGCGAGGCCGTCATGGATAACTACAAAATGCTCACCGACACAGGGCGCGAGGTACATATCCGCATTCCCTTAATTCACGGCTTCAACACATCCTCCCCCGAGGGCTTCGCTTCCTGTCTCGCCGCGTACGATACGGCGCATTGTGACTTTGAGTTTCTTCCCTACCACGAATACGGCAAGGGAAAATGGACGGAGGAATATAAGATACAGGACGGCTTTGTCCCGAAGGAAGTGCTCGGGGAATTCCACCGCGTCTTTCGTGAATACGGACTGAAAATAAAACACACATAGGAGAATACATATGAAAACATCCCCTGAAAAGCTGGTTGCTATGGCGAAGGCGCTCTTCCGTGAGGAAAGGGCAATTGACCGTCTGGACGGTTGGTTTTCAGCCAAAGAAATCGAGATGCAAAACGATGGGAAATATGAGGGACTTGACAAAGAGGAAAAGAAGGCGCACCTTCTTTGTGAGATTATGAAAAGCATCCCCCTCTCCCTTTCCGAACATGCCATTTTTGTCGGCACACAGCGCGATGCCTTCGCGCGCAGCTATGCCCTGATTAACCCCTCGTTCACCGTGGCGGGCTTCTCGGGCTATTGCGATCCGATGGCGATTTATGGCGATATCGAGCCAAACGAGGAATTTACAAGCGCACGCATCAGCGCGGTGCGCGATTTCACCGCAAAAAGCGATATGGTACGCCTTCTGAACGCGACCTACAAGCGCGCACAGCGCGACACGAGCGAGGTCATTTACTTCGTCGAGCAGGTAACGGGACATGTCATTCCCGACTTCCGCACCGCCCTTCGCGAGGGTATCGGCGCGCTGATAGATGAGGCGAGCGAAAAGGACACGCCCTTTTATCGCGCCGCGTCGGTCGCCCTGCATGCCGTTCAGATATTGATTGACCGCTATCTTGACCTACTCAGAGCGCAAAAAGCGGAAGCCGACACCACCCGTGTCGGAATTTTGGAGCAAATGGAGCGCACCCTGTGTCAAATTCGTTCGGGTGGCGCAACCAATCTGCATGAGGCGATGCAGCTGTATCTTCTCCTGTGGCAGGTGATGTGTCTTGAGCAGGCACCGAACCCCTACGCCTTCTCCCTTGGCAACGCCGACCGCATTTTTGAGCCGTACAGGGGCGAGTTGACGCGCGAAGAAGCAAAGGCGCTCTTCTGCCACTTCCTTGTCTTTTACAATGTCGGTGACCGTAGCTGGGCGATCTCGCAGAATGTTCTCGTCAGTGGTAGAGACAACGAGGGACGCGACCTCACAAGCACGATGACCTACGCCATTTTAGATGCCTATTTTGAAATGAACCTTCCCCAGCCTATCCTCTCCGTCAAGCTTCACAAAAACACCCCGGATGCGCTTTATGCCGAGATGGGAAAATTCTTCTTCTCTCCCGGCGTACTGACACCCTCGCTCTTTAACGATGATGCGCTTTTCGAGGTGCTTGAAAAACACGGAATTGAAAGATGCGACCTCCCCGATTACAGTGTCGCAGGCTGTCAGGAGCCCTTGATTATGGGCAAGGACAACGGCAACACCACAAACTCCTGGCTCAATTTACCGAAGGTGCTGGAGGTCCTTCTTCACGGTGGCAACTCTGCCATCACAGGCGAGCATCTTTGCGATGTCCCCACCTATGAGCTTAACAATATCCGCGAGGCGTTTTATGAGACACTCGACGGTGTCCTTGACCGTATGGTTTCCGCGGCGAACGGTGCGAGCGTCGCGCTCAGCGAGCTACGCATCCCCTTCCTCAGCTGTTTTATGGGTGGTCTTGAAACGGGCGCCGACATGAGCGACACCAAGGTACAGGGTACGAAATACAACGGTAGCGGTTGCCTTGTGCATGGTCTCTCTGTCCTCGCCGATGCCTTCCTTGCCATTGACGGCTTTGTTGAGGCCTACCCCGACGGTAAGGAGATGCTTCTCGATGCCCTGCGTAAAAACTTTGAAGGCTACGAGGAGCTTCGTGCCTTCCTTCTCGCACAGCCGAAATTCGGCAACAATATCGAGGTGGTCGACCGCGAGGCGCGCGAAATTGCCCTTCGTGTCTCGACGATGCTCCGCGAGAGAAAGAACTATCTCGGCAATCCCTTCCGCCCCGACTTCTCGTCCCCCTCGACGCACCTGACCTATGGTTACTGGGTAGGCGCTACCCCCGACGGCAGAGGCAGCCGCGACATGCTCGGCTACGGTGTGGATCCTCTGTACGGCGAGGCATCGATGGGACTCGGCTTCCGCATGCTCTCCAATATGGTACTTCCCTTTGAAGAGTTCAACGGTGGCTATGCCTCTCATCTTGGCATCGACCCGAAATTTTTCACCTCCAAAACGCTCGGCGAAAAGGGGCTCGACTTCAAAGCGCGTATCATCCATCCCCTCTTCTTCAACGAATACAAGGAGGGTGTCTCTCCCTTCTATCTCTATGTGAATGTCACAACACCCGACACCCTGCGCAAGGTGCTGGAAAACCCGAAAAAATACGCGCCGAGCGGTGTTTATATCATGCGTATTCATGGCACATTCGTCAACTTTCTCGACCTCTCGCCCGAAATCCAAAACGATATTATTACAAGACTTGACCTTGCGTCAACTTCTATGGGGTGCTGATATGAAAGAAACAATCATAAATCAACCGATCTTTTTTGAGCGCAATCGCGCATACCGCGTATATCTCGGCGGTAAACTTTTTGAAGGGCTCTTCGGCGATGCCCCCGAGGATAGTCATTTTCCGGAAGAGTGGATTGCTTCCGCCGTCGTTGCGAGAAACGATCCGCCACGCCGCGCGCGTGAGGGCGTTTCCATTGTGCGCGGTACAGATATCTACTTCGACCATCTCCTGGAGGAATATAAAAGCGAGCTTCTCGGCGGTGCAGGAAAGCTCCGCCTGCTTGTCAAGGCACTCGACAGCGCCATCCGTCTGCCCGCCCAGGCGCATCCCGACCGTGCCTTTTCCCGCATACATTTTGGTAGCGAATACGGCAAGACGGAGAGCTGGCTGATTTTAAATACGCGCCCTGGCGCGAAAATTTTCTTCGGCTTTCGCGATGGTGTGACGAAGGAGGATTTTGTACGCGCCATTGAGGAAAGCGAACACGACAAGGACGCGATGGAGCGCCTGCTCTGTCCCATCGAGCCGAAGGTCGGCGAGATGTATATCGTCCCTGCAAAAACCGCGCACGCCATCGGCGCAGGATGCCTGATCCTTGAAATACAGGAGCCGACCGATTTCACCATCCAGCCCGAGCGCTACTGTGGCGAGCATCGTCTTTCTGACCATGAAATGTATCTCGGTCTTGATAAAACCATAGCTCTCGATTGTTTTACTTTCGGCGAGCAACCCCAGGCAAAATGCACTCCTGTGACAACTTTTGTTGACAATTTTATGAAAATTGAAGCATTGATAGGACCGGAGCAGACAAATTGCTTCGTTATCAATCGTATCACTCTCACGGGTGGCGCGTTCCCGATATCCCTCTCGGACACCTATGGTATTTACATCGTCATTGACGGCGAGGGCAAGGTGACGGGCGACGGATATGAGATGTCGGTGAAGAAGGGCGATTACTTCTTTGTCGGCGCGTCCTCTATGGGCAAATACAATATCTCGGGCGACCTTGTCGTCGTTGAGTGCTATTGAGGATACCTATGAGACTTATTGGAATGGATATCGGAACAACAAGCATCTGCGGTGTCGCCATCGACAAGGAAAGCGGAGAGTGCCTCGGGACATGTACGAAAAATTCGGATGCTTTTCTTGACACGCCCCACCCCTTTGAAAAAATCCAGGACACCGAAAAAATAATTCTGCTCGCAAAATCCATCCTCGACGAGCTCATCACCTGCGACACCGTCTCCATCGGTGTTACAGGACAGATGCACGGCATTGTCTACCTCGATGCCGAGGGCAAAGCCATAAGCCCTCTCTACACCTGGCAGGACAAGAGAGCCGATGAGCCATATGGGAACACCACCTATGCGCGCCATCTCGGCATTTTTGCAGGCTATGGCTGTGCGAGCGACTTTTACAACAGAGAACATGGCATCCGTCCTGCGCGTGCCGTCTCCTTCTGTACGATACACGATTATTTTGTCATGTGCCTCATAGGCAGGAAATCACCTCTCATTCATACCACCAATGCTGCAAGCTTCGGTCTTTTTGATCCCGCGACCATGACCTTCGATTACGACTATACCCCTGATGTCACGGGTAACTATACCATCGCAGGCGCTTATCGTAATATCCCCGTTTCTGTTGCCATCGGTGACAATCAGGCGAGCGTGCTTTCCACCCTGACGCGCGAGGATGCCCTGCTTCTCAACTTCGGTACAGGAAGCCAGGTTTCCCTGATTTCAGACGAGAAAATTTCTGGCGAAAACATCGAATGTCGCCCCTATTTTGAAGGCAAATATCTCGCCGTTGGTTCGGCCCTTTGCGGTGGCAGGGCATACTCTCTTCTTTGCGATTTTTATCGGACCGTTTTGCGTGAGGTGGTTGACATTACCAAGGAAGAGGTTTATAATATAATGGAAAGATTTCTCTCGCGACGCGATGCGCCCCTCACCGTCGACACGCGCTTTGATGGCACGAGAGAAAACAGCACGCTCCGCGGGAAAATTGATGGGATTTCCACCGAAAACCTTACCCCCTCCGCCCTGACGCGCGGCGTCCTTTATGGCATGGTGGAGGAGCTGTATTCGATGTATCTCACAATGAAAAGCGAGCGCACCTTTGCCGTTGCCTCAGGCAACGCGATACGCAAAAATCCTACTCTGCTCGCCATCGCGGGCGAGCGCTTTGGCATGTCCGTCGCGATTCCCCGACATCTGGAAGAGGGCGCGTACGGCGCGGCGCTGTTCGGCGCTCTTTGTGCCGGATGGTTCCCCACAATGCGTGAGGCGCAGAAGCGAATTCATTTCAATTAAAAGAAAGAGGTAAAAAAGCATGCGCACTTATCTTCTGCCCGAAGAGGGCAAATTCTACAAGGCAAACCTGCACTGTCATTCCATCATCTCCGACGGAAAGCTCTCCCCGGAAGAAATAAAGCGACAATACATGGAAGAGGGCTATGCCATCGTTGCCTACACCGACCACGATATTATGATACCCCACCATGAGCTGACCGACGAGCATTTTCTTGCCCTGGAGGGCTACGAAATGGAAATCAACGAGGATGCAACAGGACTTCCGCCTATGACACATAAAACCTGTCATCTCTGTTTTGTTTCCCTTGTGGAAAATCCTTTGCAAATCTGCTATCACAGAACAAAATTCATGCCCAAATGCTCACAGCCGAGCTGGCACCTCGCGAAGTTTGACGATACCCTGCCCGACTTTGAGCGCGTTTATACCCCCGAATGCATCAACGAGATCATCCGCCGTGGTGTCGAGGGTGGCTTCTTTGTCACCTATAACCACCCGACATGGTCGCGCGAGAGTTACCCCGAGTACATGGCGTATGAGGGTATGCACGCGATGGAAATCACGAACTATTCCTCCCAGTCCATCGGTCATGATGAATATAACCCCCGTGTCTTTGACGAGATGCTCACCGCGGGAAAACCCGTCCTCTGCTCCGCGACAGATGACAACCACAACCACGGCGTCCGTGGTACGCTCGCTTATGACTCCTTTGGTGGCTTCAATATGATAAAAGCCGCCGCCCTCACCCGCGAGGCTGTCGGCGAAGCACTCCTCGGTGGCAATTTCTATGCCTCGGAAGCCCCCCTCATTTATGACCTCTATGTCGAGGACGGCATGGTCCACATCAAGACCTCGCCTGCGCGCGAGATTGCCTTGATTACCGGTATCCGCAAGCACCGCGTCACCTATCGCAAGCTCGACGAGAATGGTAACATTGTCCCCCTGACCGAAGCCTCCTTCCCCATCACTCCCGACCAGCTTTACTTCCGTCTCTCTGTCATCGACGAGCAAGGCCGTCACGCCAACACCCAGGCATACAACGCCGAAACCCTCACTTTAGCGAACAGATAATTTTTTAACTTGGTAAAGTTCTGAACTTTGCCAAGTTTTTTGTTTTTGGATCTTGACATCATTCGAGTTTTGGAATATAATATATACAAGAACATTTCTTTTGGAGGAAACATGCTTCAATACATTACAGCAAAAGAGGCAGCAGAAAAATGGAATATATCACAAAGGCGAGTTTCTATTTTGTGTGCTGAAAACAGAATTCCTGATGTTGCTATGCTTGGTAACATGTGGATTATACCGAGAGATGCGGAAAAACCAACAGATGCCCGCAAGTTAAAACCAACAAAAGCCCCAAAAGGTACACATCCTTTTGTAAAATGGGCAGGTGGCAAAGGACAGCTGTTAGATGTTTTGCATCAAAATCTTCCTGATGGTATTGGTACCACAATAACAAAATATGCCGAACCCTTTGTTGGTGGTGGAGCATTTTTGTTTTCTTTGCTCACCCAATACACTTTTGAAGAAGTTTATATTTGCGATAACAACAAAGAATTGATAAATACATATTCCACATTAAAAACGAATTGCGAAGAATGTATTGATTTGCTGCAACAATTACAAACCGAGTATTATACCCTGGAAAACTTGGAACAAAAACAAAATTTCTATTATGAAAAACGCGAACGATTCAATGTTCTAATGTTAAGTGAAGAAACAAAAATAGAAAAAGCCTCACTTTTTATTTTTCTCAATAAAACCTGTTTTAACGGACTTTATCGTGTAAACAAGAGCGGAAAGTTCAATGTTCCTTTTGGTAAACATGAAACGCCCACCATATGTGATGTAGATAATCTTACGCTTATTTCGCACGCCTTGCAAAATGTCGTCATTCGCGCTTGTGACTATCATGATGTGTTGTCTTTCGCCGACGAGCACACTTTGGTTTATATCGATCCCCCTTACAGACCACTAAATGCTACTTCTGGATTCACTTCATATACAGAAGATCAATTCAATGATCAAAATCAGATTGAACTTGCTGACATGTATAAAGAACTGTCCACCATGGGGGCAAAAGTTATGTTGAGCAATTCCGATCCTCATAATGTTGACGAAAACGATAATTTCTTTGATGATTTGTATGCTGGCTTCACCATAGTAAGAGTAGATGCTTCTCGTATGATAAATAGCAAGGGTTCCTCTCGTGGCAAAATCAAAGAATTGCTTATTAAAAACTACTGATAGGAGTGAACTATGAAACGCAATTTTAACGAATGGCTTGAAACCTTCCGTTCGAGTATAGCTACATATAGTTACTATGTAGATTTTGAAAAGGTTTATGTCAATATTGATGCTATAAAGGTAGAATTAAATATTTTGAATTCTTTGATCGGCTCTAAAAATATTGA
This sequence comes from Clostridia bacterium, assembly GCA_017508465.1. Classification (GTDB taxonomy): domain Bacteria; phylum Bacillota; class Clostridia; order Oscillospirales; family CAG-272; genus UBA1740. The sequence goes on along the minus strand of JAFVYW010000140.1, from coordinate 12,804 downwards.
AGCTGACTTTGAAAAGCTCTTAAAGGATTATCCGCAGATATTAAAGTGTATTCCTATTCTGTTAGCTGTAAGAGGCAGAGAGATCTATGCTCTTGACGGTGACGGCGAATATCTGTTCAATTTCAAAAAGGCAAATTATGAACTAGAAGAATACAAAATGTTTATGAAAAAAACAGGTCTTTTTACCTTGATTTCGGAGCATATCATCAATAACCTTGTCGATTATGTAACAGGCGTTGAGGTAGGCTTGGACAGCAACGGAAGAAAAAGCCGAGCTGGAGATGCAATGGAAGATCTAGTTGAATCGTATATCGCTAAAGCAGGGTTTACTAAAGGTGTCACTTACTTTAAAGAGATGAAATTGTCCACTATCGAAGCAAATTGGGGATTGGATTTATCTAACATCTCAAATACTGGAAAAACCGAAAAGCGTTTTGATTTTGTTGTTATTAATAACGATACTGTATACGCAATAGAAACCAATTTTTATAATTCTCAAGGTTCAAAACCTAGCGAAACAGCAAGAAGTTATAAAACAATAGCTCTCGAAGCAAAAGGCATTGAAAGATTCAAATTTGTTTGGTTTACTGATGGCAAAGGGTGGTTTCCTTCGCGACATAATCTGGAAGAAACATTTGATGTATTGGAAAACATTTACAACATCAACGATTTGGAGAATGGAATAATTTCAGAGGTTTTTATCTAAATGGCAAAAAAAATTCCTTTACAGCCCGAAAATTTTGAGCTTGAAACAAATACTGTTTGGGCGTTTCCTAATCGCGGTAAATGGGCTACACACGATGCTAAATATCGTGGCAATTGGTCGCCATATATCCCACGCAACATCATTTTAAGATATTCAGGCGAAGGTGATACTGTTTTAGACCAATTTGTTGGTGGCGGTACCACCGCAGTAGAAGCACGCCTGACTCATAGAAATTTCATTGGCTTTGATATCAATCCCAGCGCAGTATTCCTATCCAAAAGCAAAAATGCATTCGAGTTTGAAACACAGGCAACCTCTCGAATTGAACTCGGTGATGCAAGACATCTTCCTTTATCAGACGAATCCGTAGATCTTATTTGCACCCACCCCCCCTACGCAAATATTATCGAGTACAGTGATGATATTGTTGAAGATTTGTCACATCTTGGCATGACAGATTTTTTAAACGAAATGCATGGTGTAGCAAAAGAAGCTTTCCGCGTTTTGAAAAAAGGAAAATACTGTGCTGTATTGATGGGCGACACAAGAAAAAAAGGCATGGTTCAGCCTTTGGCTTTTGAAACAATGAAAATATTTCAAGAAGCAGGATTTACTCTGAAAGAGATAATTATCAAGGAACAACATAATTGTCAAGCCACAGGATATTGGAAAACGAACAGCATAAAATATAACTTTTTATTGTTGGCGCACGAATATCTTTTTATTTTTAAAAAATAAAAGCAGAAGGAAAAATCCTTCTGCTTTTTTGGTTTTGTGGTGAATTTGTAATGAATTGTTTACTTATCCATCAGATTTCGCCAAATTCATCTGGAGGAAGGAAAACAAATTCGTCAGAAGTGGTGATGATGTCCTCGTCAGAAAGTGTGAGGATTTCCACCTCGGGAGTGGTATATTCGCGCGTTGTCATTCTGTTGTTCTCCTTTCGATCAGTTTGCCTGTGCTATAAGGTAAGCACGGGCTGATTTTGCATACGCATAAAGGGCAGAGGCGAGGGGTTTCGCTTCGGTCATACGAGAGATATAGGTATCCAGATTGTAGGCGAGCGTGTCCTCTCCTACGGTGATGGTGAAGGTGTCAAGAAGGGCATATGCAGGCGTGCTGACATAGACAAACTTGCAAGCCTTGCCACCGATGGTGCCCTCGTGGAATTGTTCCTTCGTGAAGGTTTTGCCAAGGAGGGTAACTTCTCCTTCATAATCACTACGGAAGAATACGGCGAAGCCGGGGGTGTTATTGATGCTTACCGTCGCACCGAGAATGTTCTTAAGGTCTTTGGATATGGTGACAATCTCTTTGCCTTCCATAGTCCATTCAGGACGCGTGTAATTCTCCATCTTCAGTACATCTTCGGTCTCAAAGTTGTGTTCTGCCGTTTCAAAGAAACGGGATGCCTCATTGAGATAATCCACCGTCGCCAGCACGAGCGAACGCATCTCGTCACTCACGCCGCTTGCCAGGACTTTTTCGGCATAGCGTCCTATGGAAATCTCGCGCGCAAAGTCAAACGCCATTCCATTTTCGAGCACAACCGTGAAGGTGATGGTCTGGGTGAGTGCGATACCGTCGGCACTTAAATTACGGAAGGATACCTTGCGATAGGTCTTACCGCCAATCACCTCGGTGGGATAGGTCTCCTTGTCCTTGCCGTTGAGTTGTTCGAGCGTTGCAAAGTCCTCGATGAAGGCGTTGAAATCAATGGAAGAATGAAGTGTCATATTTGCCTGCATCATTGCCTCGCCATGATACTCTGTCGCATCGTAAATCAGTGCAGGCGCACCGTCGAGAGAGGCGGTGGAAGCAGAGGAAATCACAATCTCGTCCAGTACAATATTCTCACCCGCGGTGGTAATCTTCAAACGGGAAAGTGCATTTGCCGCATCCATAGCATTCGCAGTATAGGTGTAAATCTTCTTGCCGTTTTCCTCGCCGACATAGGTGAGCGCACGAACTCTTGTGCCATCCACATTGGTAAAGGAAAGAGCAAAATCGCCTTCGCCCACAACGGCTACGCGATAGGTCTTATCCTGCGCAATCGGTGCGTCACCGTTGCCAAAGACATTCAGAAGTGTCAGTTCTTTGCCCGAAAGCGTCATCACACCATCATTGACGGTTGCTTTGCTTGTCGCAAGATAATCTTTGTCAGGGGTAAAGGAATAGGTAGAGAAATCGAGATTTAAGTTGACGGTATCACCGCTATCCTCTGTCGCAAGAAGGAATACCACAGGGCAGTCTCCCATCGCGCGTACATACTCGGTGACATCGACTTGTGCCTCGCCTTCAATCGCCTGGAAGGCGGCGAGGGGCGCACCACCATAAACCTTTGTCAGATCTACTTTGCCACTCTGAAGAAGGGCGGGTGCATTTTCTATGGTGATATTTTCAGGGAAGGTAGCATTCACAAGTCCATAGACCTGGATGCTCTCGCCTGTATTTGAGAGAATGCCAAGATTGAGGCGTACTCTCTGGAGGTCATCATATCCTCTTGTACCATAGACAAGGTAGGAAATCTTCGCGCCGAGAGGTGTGCTGATATTCTTTAATGTAAGGGTTTCCAAGTTGCCCTTGTTCGATACGGAAGCACTGCTTGCCGAGCCGAGCGAAATGGTTGTACCCTGTACATAGCGGACAGACTGTAAGTCATCGAAGTAAAGGGAATTGTTCGACAGGCGCATAATGATATATGCATCGTTGCCCGCTACCATCTCTTCGGTGACGGTGAAGGAATATTCATATCTTACCCACTTACCGATGTCGTCCGCGCTCATCGTATACTCAACCACATTGGTTGCCGTGGTAGGCTCTTCGCCTGCCGCACCGAGCATTACGCGGAAGGATCCACTCTTGATGGGTTTGATATAGAAGGAAACGGTATAGCTTGCGCCGATATCCTTATCGGTCAGAACATTGCTCACACGGAGAAGTCCGCCAAAATAGACACGCGCCGATGCGCCGTCACTCATAAAGGACATCGATTGATGCGAGCCTTTGCCGGGGGTGTGGTTTTCCGTCTCGGAAAGGGTTACTTTACTTGTCCAGCTCGAAAGACCATTGACCGTAATGCCAGAAAGCGAACCACTCATACCCTCGAAGTTCTGAATATAGGTGTGCTCGACAGGTGCATTCTGGTCGATTTCTTTGTAGGTGATATCGTCAATGACGATTTCTTTGGTGTCACCCCAGTAGCCATTGATGGTGAGGGTGGTCGGTGCAAGACCTGTGCCATCCGAAGTATCACTCGCATAGGTCGATTGAAGCATCGTCTCGTCGACGGTGAACTGCATGGTAACCTTCTGCCACTCGGTCGTCAGGTTGACGGCCGTTTCCTGATGGAGTTTTGCGGCATTACCACCGTTCCAGTCGTTGTTCGCACCGCCGGAAGAGGAAAGGCCAATCAATACACCGGAGCCAGCCTCGTTTGTGGTCTTGATGTACATTGTGACCTCGAAAAGTCTGCCGAGGTCATCGTCGGCGAAGTTGGCAATCGTGATGCCGTTGAGGTACCATCTTGCCGTGGACGCCTTCAGAGTGACGGCGAGTGCCTTTGTGCCACCGTGTGCGCCTGTATCAACAATGACGGGTGCAGTACCTGTGCCATTGCGAACAGTGCCATAGTTTGAGCCGACGGTACCATCTTCAAAATCAAAGGTAATCGGAGCGAGCGCACCGCTTGCCGTGGTATTTTCGACGACCGAAAGTTCATCGATATAGATGTACTTATCGGTACCGTTCTGACCGTTGAAGGTGAGGGCGGTCGGTGCAAGGCCTGTGCCATCGGAAGTATCGTTTGCATAGGTCGATTTGACCATTGCCGCATCGACGGTGAAGGTGTAGGTAAAGAGCTGCCACTCGGTTGTGGTGGTAATCTGACGGTTCTGGTACAGTTTTGCGCTGTTACCACCGTTCCAGTCATTGTTCGCGCCACCGTAGTTTGCAAGACCGAAAAGAACACTGCTTGCCACATCCGACTTGATGTAGAAAGAGACGGTGAAGGAGCGTCCGATGTCCGCCGTGGTGTAGTTTTCGGGGGTGAGTGTCTTTGAGAGGAATACTCTCGTGTAGGTTTCGTTGACGAGGAAGGAATAGGATTTCTTGCCAAGGTAGGCTTCGTCCTCGGTAATCGCGGCACCTCCTGCCGCGCCTGTCTTACCATTTGTGGTTGTGCCGAGGGCATTTGTGCCTGTCTCATAACTTTCAAAGCCATCGATGGGATTTGCCGTGCCGGAGGTTTCGGGGATGGTGATGTCGAGGCTCTTCGTCTCGCTCTCTTCATCGAGGACAACAATCACGGTCGCATACATTGCGCCGCTTGCCAGCATATAATGCACATATGGCGTGATGTCGGCAAGGTATTTTCCTGCGCCACCTACCAAAACGCTCGAAAGCGGTGCGCCGCCAAAGACATCTTCGGGCGTGACGCCGTCACCAAAACGGTCGAGCGCAGGCGCGTTCAGGTAGTTTGTGTTTTCCTTATCGAAGCTCTGTGCGAGGAGAATGTCGGCAATACCATAAATATTCAGTTTGGCACTAGCATTTTCACCGACGCCAATCTGAAGAAATACATTTTCTTCTGCCACATAATCCTCAAGCGAGAGGGTGGCATATACCTTGCTCTTCTCGCCTAATGTATGGTCGCGGTCCTTGCCGCTGACGAGGAGGGTATCACCGGAGATGACATTATCAACGCCGCCTTCAAGAGTGATGGTATCTATCGGCGTGTCGCTCTTGCGGTTGGCATTGTGGAGAACGAGTTCCACATCGGCAAGGTCAACGCCCGTCACCCTCTCGGTGATAACGATGTCATCGAGGTAAACTGCGCCGTTGCCAAGTTTATTGAAGAAGAAACCGTGTTTATCGTATTCAATATCGGTCTTTGTAACGGTATAGGTAAAGGAGAAGGTGTACCATTTCTGAATGACCTTGCCGTTTTCGTCCTTTTCAAAGGAAAAGTAGCGTGCGGCATCGTTCATCGGCGTTGCCACAGCGTCCTTTGCTGTCATCGGGATAAAGGCAATATTGCCCTCACGCTCGGGATAAGCACGGAAGGTAATGGTAAACTCACGGCCAAGATCCTCTTCGGTATAGGAACGAGAAAGGACGAGGCTGTAAAGATAAGAGGAAGACGCGGTGATTTTCACCGACTTGTTATCGTCCTCAACCCAGTATCCGACCTTGTCACCGCCAAAATAGGTGTTGTTGTCGGTATCGTAGTTATTGAGTGTTACGGTGCCTGTTGTTTTTTCGGGAACGAGATAGAAAACAGGGGCGCCTTTAGAGAGCGTATCGGCATATGCGCTGATATCGGCATCATATGCACCCACACCCGAGACATTGACGGTGGTAAGAAGGTCTGAAAGTTCGGAGGCTTCGGGATTTTCTTCATTATAATCTAAAACCGCATAGACTTTCACACGGTTGATACCCTCGTCACCGATCGTCAGACGGATTGCCGTCTTGGTCGAGAGGGAGAAATCAGTTTCATCGAAGAGAACAAATACACCTTCCTCGGTGCTTGTGGTCTTTTCGATTCTGTTTGTACCAAGGGTTGCCGAAATGGTGCTTTCATAAGTGGTACGGAAGGTGATAGCAAAGTCGCGGGCAAGCTCTTTGCCGTTCTCTGCCTTCACGCTCTTCGGCACATTGACACAGTAGAGTGCGCCGCCGTCCAACGCATCGGGGGTAAAAATCCAGGTGGTGTTGCCAAAGGCACTCTCCCATCTGCCACTTGCCGCCTTACCGTTGTAGAGGTTCACAAACTTTACCTTTTCGATTTCGGAAGGTGAGACGGGACCTGTGAATTTGACGGTAATCGGCTGGGTGGTGGAAACGCCTGTCGAGCCTTTGATGGGGGTGATATATGCCACATCGGCATTGTCATCCTTGAGCCAGTAATGTGCGAATTTCACGAAGGCGTGATACATATCGGTATCAAACTCTTTGCTGTAACCATAGATAATGGTGTGTCCGACACCCGGCATCGTGAAATCCATTGCGGGAATGTCGTACTGATACGCAATCGCGCTGTAATTGTGATATGCCGAATCGGCACCGAGCGCGCCATCGTTGACACCCTGTGAGATAAACATCGGTGCAAAGTCCTCGCTACCCCAGAGGTTGCCCGAACCCGAAGAGCCGTAAACCATCTGTACGGTAGAGGAGATGGGTGTGCCATCGGTGTAGGTGAGCCAGGGTTGTGCGCCATAGGTCTTGCCCGTAGGATTGCTCTCAAAGATATCCTGTTCTTCGAGCGAGAGGGGATCGGGATGTCCAAGCACATAGACATAACAACCCTTCGAGTGACCGTATACGCCAAAATGATTGACATCAAAATGATATTTATCGCCTTCCACATCGGAGAGATAACGCAGACGGCGGACCGCGGCGGTCTGCGCCTTGATACCCGTCCAACCCATCAGGGTGAATGTGTTTCTCTCGGCGCCCGACGATTCAAAGTAGCCATAATGGTCATCGCGCGCCATCGGTGTGTAAGCGTGGTCCCACATCGCGCCCGCATATCCTGCAAAGAGGAAGGCGGTCATATGAGGACGAATTGCATTGAGCCAGTCGCCCGAACGCGTTTCATAAGAGGAAGAAAGTCCCATCACGGGCACATCCTTCGCGGGATTTGTCGGATAGAGGATATCCATTGCGAGAGTTATCTGAATGGGTGTGCCGTCCTTCTGTACACAGTCCCACCAATCCTCTGCCTTGGTGTTGATGATTTTTGCCGTTTTTGCTTGCGTATCGGCGTAGGTTGTGCCGTCCTTGAGTTTTTTGTATTCAGGGACAACGGCGTCTATATCTGTGACCGCATCGCCGGCCTTATGACCTTCGCCGTCGGTAAGATAGACATAGCCGTCTCCACTCTTCACACATAATGCCATTGGCATCGTTGAAAACGAGGGTGCCATCTTCTGTGGTTTTCTGTCCCCAGGGAATGACACGGTTGCCGTTGTCGGAGAGGAAGTCCTGCGCGGAGTTGTCACCGTAGTCACCGTTCCAGATATCCACGATGTGTTCCAGCGTTCCCACAACTGCGCTATCGGCAAAGTTGAAGTATTCCACTTCTCTTTCGATGTTATATCCTGCCGGAAGTGCATAGGATTTCTCTTTATGCAGAGGCAGGACGGAGGGGGAGAGATATGTTGTCATCGTCGCAGGATCGAGACACAGACGGCGAAGTGTCTGGAGTGACCAGTCGAGATCTGGCGTTTTCGCACGCGCATCGTTCTGATAGTCGAACACCGCAACCACATAATTTCTCTCCAGAAGAGACTCAATGATTTTGACATCGGAGTCCGTGCCCACACGCTCGGTATTGGTATTGATCACATAGGCAATCATCGTGCTATCATTTGGCAGAGCATCTGTTGCCTTGTTTTTGACATAAGTTGTGACCTTAACCTCAAAGCCACAATAACCGTAGGCCGTCTTTCCGTATTCGTCGACCTCATCGGTATAAACGGATTCAAAGACCTTATGCGCATCGTCGAGTGCTTCCTTGATTGCCACCGACGCGTCCACCTTCGGTGCGGTAACATCTCTATTCGCATCTTCGCCTATGGCGAGCGCCATTGTACTCACAACAGGCAACAAAAGGGCGAGTGTGAGAAACAATGCCATCAGTCTTCTAAAACTTGCTTTTCTCATAGAAAAATCCTCCATAGTTCCTTCGCCGTATTCATTTTTTTGTACGGCTCATTTTTATTTTATCACAGATATTTTGCCTATTCTATAATAAATCAAAGATGATATTATCATAAAACAAATATTTTAAATGATTCAAAAACATTTTTCTTGAAGCGAGATAATTATAAACCGTGAGGTGCGCAAAGACGCGGAAATCACTCGCGTGATAATTGGAGTAATAGGTACTGAAGGTACCATAATCCGTGAACATATCGTGATAGCCGTTTTTCGGCAGAACCTCGCGCCCGTCAAACACTCTGCCATCGTTCGGGATGCGGAAGGAATCATCGAACTGCGCCGAATAGTTCCGTATTATGTCAAGATTTTGCGCGCGCGTTCTTGACATTTCTCTGGAGGCTTGGTATAATGAAAGAAAAATGTATCGGAGATATTATGAAACAAACACTTCTCTTTCTTCTCGTCCTCTCCCTTCTCTTTGCCGTCGGCTGTACGCCACGCGATGAAGTGCAGGAACCGCACACCTGTTCCTTTACCGAGCGCAACACATCAGACACCTATATTGCAGAAAAAGCCACCTGCGAAAAACCCGCCTCTTATTTTTATTCCTGCAAATGCGGAAAGGCGACCACCTCCCTTTTTTACGATGGTTTTCCGCTCCCTCATGCCTACGAGAACGGTAAATGTATCTATTGCGAAAAAGAACAACCCGACGAATTTGAAGGACCGGATGAACCCATTGAACTACCTATCATTCCCATATAATGATGCTTGATTTTTCAGCGGAGGTGACACATGAAAAGAACCTTTGCCCTCTTTCTATCCCTGTTCCTTGCATTCTCCCTTTGCTCCTGTAAGGAGCATACCCACAATTTCACCTTAAAGGTGGAGAGCGCTGACACCTTTTTTGCCGAGGCGGATTGTACCCATGGCACGCGCTACCGCTACTGTTGCGAATGCGGTGCGCTCGGCGAGGAGACCTTCGAAGTCGGCGAGGGGAGCGGACATGATTTCTGTATGCAGCTTGTGCGCGAGGATTTTTCTGCCGCCCCTGCGACCTGTGAGCACAGCGCCCTTTATTATATCTCCTGTCTGTGTGGCGAGCATGGCGAGGAAACCTTTTCCTTTGGCAATCCTCTCCCGCACACCTTCGACCGTCAGGACACGCGGGAGGAAAACCTGAAGAGTGCGGCGAGCTGTACCACGGGCGCTGTATACTTCTACACCTGCGCTTGCGGGCAGAAAAGTCACCTGACCTTTACGGTGGACAACGCGACAGGTCACGATTTTTGTATTATGAATCCGACACCGGACACCCTTGCCAAAAAAGCAACCTGCATGGGTAGTGCGGAATACTTTTATCTTTGTGCATGTGGCGAGAGGGGCGAAGAGACCTTCACCTACGGAGAGCCCGCCTCACACAAATACATCAATTACAGCTGTATTTACTGTGACGATATCCTGGATAAGAGTGACGGCGTCGAAACCCCGATTTTACCTTACTGACGGAGGCGTTATGAAAGAGTATCTGATTCGCTTTTCTTCGTGTGCCGAGGACACCATCCACGGCTGGAAAAATGCCTCGTTGCCTTTAGGCAACGGCTATATGGGCGTGAATGTCTTTGGCGGTGTCGCGCGTGACAGGTTGCAACTGACCGAGCCTACCCTTGTTACCGGTGGTACGGGCAGATGGCTTGAAAACCGCTATAAATCGGGACAGGAGAGCTTCGGCGACCTCTTGTTGGATTTTCCCGACCTCGACCAAGTAAAAAACTACGAAAGAACACTCTCTCTCAACGATGCCATCGCGCGCGTCACCTTCGTGCAGAATGGTGTAAGGTACGAAAGAGAATACTTTACATCCTACCCCGACCGTGTCGGTGTGGTACGCCTGTCGGCGAGTGAAAAGGGAAAAATCACGGTGAACATATCGGCACAAATCGCTTTTGTCCGCGAGCATCTCCCTGTGGAACCCATCCCTCCCTTCACGGCAAAATCGGGCGCTACGATAGTCTCGGGCGACACCCTCGTTGCCTCGGGCATTTCGGAGTATTATGGTATCGTTTTTGAAGGACAATTCTGTGTTCTCCACCAGGGCGGAAAGCGCACTGAAGAGGGCAATCATATTGCCGTTAAGAACGCAGACACCGTCACCGTGCTGTACACTCTCGGCACAAACTATCGTCTGGAAGAAAAAACCTTCCTTCTTCCGAGAGAAGAAAAACTGAAAGGCAACCCCTCGCCCCATGAGACACTTACCGCGCGTCTCACCCTTGCCAAAACCCGTACCTACGAGGCACTCCGCGCGCGACACATCGAGGACCACAACGCCTTTTTCTCGCGCACAAGCATCGACCTCGGCGGTGCGGATGACGGTCGTACAACGCGCGAATGGATCAGGGATTATCGCGAGGGAAAAGCCGTACCGTATCTGGAAGAACTTTTCTTTGAAATGGGCAGATATATGACCATCGCGACCTCGCGCGAGGGAACGCTTCCTCCCGGACTTCAGGGCAAATGGAACGCCTACGAAATCGCGCCCTGGACGGCAGGGTACTGGTATAATATCAACCAGCAGATGAACTACTGGGGCGTATTTTCGACCGACCTTGCCGAACTGTATGCCCCCTACCTCGCCTTCAATCTCGCGCGCCTTTCATCCGCCGAAGAGGGCGGAGATGCCTATATACGCGAGCTTCACCCCGAAAATTTTGAAGAGGGCAAGGGCAAAAACGGTTGGATTGTCGCGACAGGCAATAGTGCCTATACTGTCGGCCGCGCAACCAAAAGCACCCATTCAGGTCCTGGCACAGGTGGTTTTACCGTGATATCCGACATTGACTATTTTCGCTTCACGCGCGACAAATCTGTTCTTCTCACCGTCTATCCCATTTTGGAGAGCCTCGGCAGATTTTACGATAAATGTCTCGAAAAATTTGGGGATGAATATCTGGTGACCTATTCGGCCTCTCCTGAAATCCACCACGAAGGCAAACCTTATATGACCACGGGCTGTGCCTTCGACCAGCAGATGATTTACGAAACCATCTCTTCTCTTATCTATATGTACGATACGCACGGTGACGAAATCCCCGATGCCGACATCGCCCTGATTGACCGTTTGCGCGAGAAGGCCGACCGCCTCTCTCCCGTTCTCATTGGCGCGTCGGGACAGGTGAAAGAATTCCGCGAGGAAAACTTCTATGGCGAAATCGGCGATAAACACCATCGCCACATCTCACACCTTGTCGGTCTTTATCCTGGCACGGTAATCAACGAAAGTACGCCAGAATGGATTGAAGGTGCAAAGAAAACTTTACATTTTCGCGGTCTGAACACAGGTTGTGGCTGGAGTTTTGCTCACAAACTTGGTATGTGGGCAAGAGTTGGCGACGGTGAAATCTCTCATTTCCTGTATAGCGAGATGATTAAAACGCACCTCTTTGAAAACCTCTGGAACTCACATGACATCATCACGGAAGAAAACTTCAATAAGTGTGTTTTCCAGGCAGACGGCAACTTTGGCGCGACCGCAGGTGTTGCAGAAATGCTCCTTTGCTCCTCGGGCAAATACATCTGCCCTCTTATCGCTTTGCCGAAGGCATGGCAAAACGGCGCCTTTGAAGGTCTCGTTGCCCGTGGCAACTTTGCCTTCTGTGCCGTGTGGCAGGATGGCATCCTCCGCAGGATGACCGTCACCTCGCGCGCAGGCGAGCCCCTGCGCATCCGCTACCCCGCTATCGCGACCTACCGCGTCACCCAAAGCGGCGCACAAGTCACCCCCACATTTCCCACACACGACACCCTCGAATGCCCCACCACCAAAGGTGATGTGTTCGTGTTTGAGAGAACATAAAAGTGAACCGCTCTCGCTCTGCCGATTTGTGTTATAATGAGATTGGTGATAAAAATGGATGAACTTAAAAAGAGAAAAACACCGAGATATCAAAGTTTTGATTACAATAGTATTGGAGTATATTTCATAACGATTTGCACGCAAAACAGGCGATGCATCCTATCTCGCATTGTAGGGACAGGCGTCCTCGACTGTCCGCAAATTGAATTAACCCAATACGGAAAAATTGCGGATAAAACATCTCGCGTTGTAGGGACAGGCGTCCTCGACTGTCCGCAACCAGAATTGACGAGATATGGAGAAATTGCGGATAAAACATCTCGCATTGTAGGGACAGGCGTCCTCGACTGTCCGCAAATTGAATTAACCCAATACGGAAAAATTGCGGATAAATACATCAAACAATTAAGTGCTTTCTATGAACATTTGTCGGTCGAAAAATATGTCATAATGCCTAACCACATTCATTTTTTGCTTTGGGTAAAGGAAAATAAGACCGATAACGGACAGTCGGGGACGCCTGTCCCTACGAATATTGAAAGAGCCAATAGCGTATGCTCTCAATTTGTATCGACAT
>JAFVYW010000139.1 GCA_017508465.1 Clostridia bacterium | reverse complement strand
TTTTTTTTATTTGGGTTTTTCGTTCGGTTATGCCTAAATGAAGCGAGCCCCAAAGGCGCTTCGCACTAAGAATTCAGCATTTTAGTGAAAATTCTTATTCAATGCCAAAGTATGCTGAATTCTTAATGACTCAGCCCCTTTACTTTATGTGGCTTTTCCGTGGGGAAGGGGTGCGCCCCTTCCCCTGTTCAATGAGGAGTATGTGCGTTATGGATTATCTGCGCTTGATAAGGAACATGTATGCAGCAAGCGCAAGGTTTCCAAGCACGCTGACCGCGGCAATCACAACAGCAACCACAGCTGTGGTGTTTTTCGGTGCGGGTTCATTTTCGATAGCGCCGATGCGGTTTGCCATGTCGGTCTTGGTTGCTTCAAGGTCGGATTTTGTGGCTTCCAGAGCTTCTTTTGTATTTTCAAGCTCGCCCTTGGTTGCATTCAGTTCGCCCTTGGTTGCATTCAGCTCGCCCTTGGTTGCATTGAGATCCTCTTTGGTTGCATCGAGATCTTCCTTGGTGGAGTTGAGAGAACTGTTTAGGCTCTGAATGAGAGTTCCCATATCGGTGTCAGCCTGCTCGAGAAGCTCTTTCAGGTCTGCGACTTCGCTCTTGGATGCATTGTCGGTGGGGAGATTTTCCAGAAGATCTTCTGCCTCTGCGATTCTCTTTTGCAGGTCGTCAAGCTTTTGTGCGACAACCTCGTCAGATGCTTCGCCGCTTTCAATCGCCGCCTTCAATTCTTCAATCGCGCCCTTCAGTTCTTCTTTGGTGTCTGCGATTTCTCCGGAGTAATCAATCGCACCCACAGTAAACACCAGGGTATTGGAGGTCGCGACACTATATTTGCCGTCCACAGCGATGTTTTCGACACGAAGGTACACTTTATCACCGAGACGAACGGTGTTCGGAAGGTTGAATACGAGACCTTCTACCATAACCTCTTCGCCCTCTTCACCGACAAGGTAGAAAATCTTATAGTCGACAGGAATGTCGGTGAGTTCTTCGTCATAGGGATTCTTTGCGACAACGGAGATAGGCGTATCCACACCGGGAAGAATGGAAATAGAGGGCGCGGAAATATTCAATGCGGGGGATGCCGCTGTAACGATGATGTTGACATCGTAGCTTTCGGTGAGTTCCTCGAAAAGACCATTGTAGCTTTCATCAGGCACGAAGGTTGCCTTCGGTTCGCCTTCTGTCCATGTCCATTTACCACTGACAACAGTCTCTTCGTTGCCGATGATAACCACTTTACCACCTGTGATTTCCTTGTCGGAGTAGATGTCGCCGAATTCGTGCGTAGCGGTCGGGTTTTCCATTACCTGCAGATAACCCTTGGCAATGTTGAGTGTTGCGGTGGTCGCGCCGGTATAAATGCCCTTTGCGCTGACGGTTACGGTCGCTTCACCGGGGAGAAGGTTTTCGGTGTAGGAAATATCGTAATGCTCTGCGGCTACAACGCTATCAAAAATCGAGAGAACAAGTCCGGGTTCTTTATGGAGACCGGTGTAGGTTGTGTTATTGATATCCAGTGTTGCTATCGCGTTCGCGAAATCAGCACCCGTCTTTATAACAACATCATCGAGCGTCATGACTCTGCCGTCCACGATATTGCCTTCTCTGTCATAGAAGAAGAGGTTTTCCGCAAGGGAGGGTTGCAGGAGAGTATGTGAACTCAACTTGCCGAACTCGCCGCCTTGAATATTCAGAGTGCCCGCGGAGAGAGTGATGTCAGCAATCGTTCCATCCTTGACGATGATCGTACCATTCGTACCCGCGATTTTGCCATACTTACCGTTTTCGATGGTAAGCGTACCGTTTTCGATACCGATGGTGTCTGCATTGGCGCTGTTAGGAAGGATGGAACCCGTCTTACCTTCGCTCGAATCCTTCAGGGTGAGGCTGCCTGTGCGCAGGTAGATAGAGTACATATATTTGTTGGAGGTAATCAGGGAGAAGCCATTGAGGTCAAGCGTGATGTTGCCATTGATGTGGATATCGTCCACGATTTCGGCGTTCATCAGAAGGGTGATGGCCGAGCTTTCGTCCTTCTGCGCTTCACGCAGAGCGTTGTCAAAGTTGACAAAGTATGTGCCATCCACAAGTGCTATTGCATGAAGCCCACATTCGCACACATATTTGCCTTCTGCAAAGAGGTGTCCCTCAACTTCAGTCTCGTCACAGCAGGGGTGATATTCATTGTGGAGCTCCGCATCCTCTTCGTGAGGTGTGTAAACGGATTCTGCGGTATGAGCATCATGAAGCGTATAGGTGGTGCTTCCTTCGGATGCAGGGAGGTAGATGCCCTTGTTTGTATAAATCTTGGTGGGAAGGGAAGTGTCAGTAAGGAAGAAATTTACCTTGTCATTGACGGTACGGACATCATTTACATTATGCGTAGAACCAAAGACTTTAGTGAGATACGTATCGTTTCCTGCGCCCGTGAGAGTGAGTTCTGCAGGAGTGAAGGTAACGGTATTGCCCTCGGCATCCTTCATTATTGCTTCGGGGCTGATTGCATATTTTGCGTCACCGGCACGGGATGCGAACAGGCTACCGCCTGTGATGATGAGGTCATAGGGGGAGTCGCC
>JAFVYW010000012.1 GCA_017508465.1 Clostridia bacterium | reverse complement strand
CTAGAGCGCCCGGTTCATACCCGGTAGGTCGTTGGTTCAAATCCGACATCCGCTACCATATTTGGCTCGTTGGTCAAGCGGTTAAGACACGGCCCTTTCACGGCTGTAACATGGGTTCGATTCCCGTACGAGTCACCAAAATAAAAGGACACTCCCTGTGAGTGTCCTTTTATTTTGCTGTCCCGTACGCTCATCGAACACAGCACGCCAAGCCATCGGCTTGGTGGGCTTGGGTTCGAACAATAGCCTCGCCAGTCTCCTGTGGAGACCTCGCAAGGCGAGGCGTCTTCCCGTACGAGTCCCTTCGGGTGGTGCTTTTTTTGTACCTCGTACGAGGAATCTCACCCGGCGCATAGCGCCGCAGGCGCTTTGCGCTGGGTTCGCATACCCCGCGAAGCCGTCTGGGAGCTTGCTCACAAGCGGCAAGCGTGGGTATACTCGCCACAGGCGAGATTCCCAACCGTACGATTCTCCCTGTGAGTGTCCTTTTGTTTTGTCGACCGGATGAAAACCTTTCGGTTTATCGACCGAGACAAACACGCGCCACAGCATCAAACGATTGACTTTTAGTGAAAAATATAGTATAATAAATTCAGTGTAAAATTGCATTCCATCGAGGTAAGTGTATGTTATTATATTCTATCATTATGTTTTTGGCATCCGTCCCGATGTTTATTGTGAGCATCTTAATCTATCAGGGGAAGACCGATCTGATACACGACTACCATCAAACGAAGGTAACCGATAAAGTCGCCTACGGAAAAGCTTTTGGCAAAGCGATGCTTGTCGTTTCAATGTCATTATTGATGAGCGGTATCGTAAGCCTGTTCGGCGATACAAAAATCGTTGCAACGATTTCCCTTACCGTACTGTTCGTCGGCTTGGGCATCGGAATTGCCTCTATTATTATCGTACAGAAGAAATACAACAAGGGTATTTTTTAATTAAACAAATTCCCATTTATCGGACAGTTTAAAGATTCGACTTAGATACACATTGGCTCACCAAAACAAACAGGACATCATTTTGGCTCCTTCTTATAAGGATGTTTTGGGAATATGGTAGGGGCGAACTGTGTTCGCCCGCGGGAGACAGCAGGTCTCCCTACGGATACACATAAATTTCGGCAGAGATATTGTTTTCTCTGCCGATTTGTGTTATAATGGAATCAACGAAAAGCCTCCCTCCGAAAGGGAGGGGGACCGCGTTAGCGGTGGAAGGAGCCTGCGTGACTGTTGATTTGTACTAACTTCATTGTAACGCACTCTCCCTCACCCGACTTCGTCGGAAGCTCCCTCCCGGAGGGAGTCTTAGGACACACTCGTGCATCTTTAGGGGTATGGGCTAAGCCCGAAGCCTTTGTAATACAAAGGCGAAACTGGTGTGATAAACTACCGAATAGAGGTAAATAAGTAATGAAAATGTGGAAAGAAAAAACTTGGCAATATGAAATGACCGGAATCGACGGAAATACAATTTTATTTGGAGTAAACATTTTTGATTATCAGTGGAGTTTTATAAAAAAAGAAATAGTGGAGAATAAAACCATTGATATTTATTCTGTAAAAATTGACGATTTAGAATATTTTTTTGGTGCTTTAGAAGCAAGCAATTGTGTATGGGACTTCTATCTTTTTAAGTATTAAAATCAAAATTACCCCGACAGACTGTAAAATCTGTCGGGGTAATTATTTGTCTTCTGCGTTGCATTTATAACTTTGCGGACAGTCGAGGACGCCTGTCCCTACAAGGAGAATTTAAACTTCCTTATGAGAAGTCCGCTTTGGTGTCCTGTTTTTCTTTTCCATCACCCCGCGCAAAGCTCGGCGCGCGGGACTTCTTCCACGCGGACTGTCAATGTGGTCTCTCCTACAACCAAGGTTTCTGGCACTTCCTTCGTTTCAAAATAAGAGTTCAGCAAAACCTCACACACCTCCCCATCCGAAACAACGCTTTCAAAGATAAGCAAATCTGTGGGGAACACATTGGTTTTTCGCATCAGGATATTGTAGTAACCGTCCTTGCCCTGAATAGAATAGAGAACGCCTACATATTTATCTCCCTGATACACCTCGCGTGTCGTGTAATCCTCTTCAAAGACACCGTAGCCAATCCACAGCTTTCTGACAGGACGGAAGGTAGAGATATATTCGCTGATTTTCTCTTCTTCCACGCCCTCGCCCCAAAGAATGTCCATCGTACCATAATAGATGTCATAATCCGCATTATGTATACATGGGTTGTCATAAAAGTATTTCCCTGCCGCCATTTTGGATGTCAAGCCATAGGAACTGCACATCACAGAAGCCATGAGCAAAACGGAAAACACCATAAGCATAACAAAAAGCAAGCCACCAAAAACCGCGGTCACTTTAACCGTTCGGATGTTCTTTTTCACAATCACCTCATCAGGCTTATCCGTCAGGAAATAATCGCGCGCCACCCCGAAATGCGCTTCGAGCGCCCGCATCGATTCCTCGCAAGGCATTCCAAGACCTGCTTCCCATTTGGCAACCGCGCTTCTGCTGACAAAAATCGCATCGGCAAGCACCTGCTGTGACAGCCCCCTCTCGCCCCGCATCTTCTTTAACTTTTCCTTGAATTCCATGTTCCGCCTCCATAGACTTTTCTGCCTATATTATAGCACACTTTACAAAAAAGTGTTGTTACTTTATATTTTTTTGTTGTTACTTTTCTGCTTTTCCCCTTATAGTAAAAAAAGGACGCGTACCGGGCGTCCTTTTTCATCATTTTTATATACCATACATCAGCCAATGGTAGATGTAGGCGGGGATGATGGCGGCGAGGGTGAAGGGGATACCGATTTTGAAGAAATCGGAGTTCTTGACCTCGTAGCCTTCACGGCGGAGAATGCCGATGCCGGTGATGTTGACAGATATGGTTAAGATGTAGTTAATTTTCGACAAAATCAGTCAAAATGTACTCTCGGGTTCAGTTCGCCAAGCGAGTGCCACACGATGCCACGCTCTGCAAGATACATGCTTTTGAGCATCCAGACCTCGTGACAAGAGCCGTGACCGTGGAAGGTGCGGTTTTCCTCGACCTTCTTCTCGACCTCGTCAATGACAGCGAGATATTCGTCGGTCATCTCTACCGCATCACGCTTCAGCGTACGCGGATGCGCCATGCGTTCGCATACCATCGCATCGACCGCTGACTTTTCCATCAGCCCATACGCCAGCGCCACGATATCCTTGCAGGCATCATCCACATAAGCGTTCCTCGCGCGGAGAGCGCGATAGAAAATATCCGCAATCCCAGCGGTGTCCTCGCCATAAATCCGTTTCAGGTCGAACGCCAGGTGCAAAAGCATTCCATAAACACGCGCAGAGACAACAAAGCGTCCCATGCCGTCATATCCTTCGGCAAGGAAAGACAGCACAACGATGCTGTCCACAAGGGTGTCCCTCTCGCCGTCATTCTCTACCGCGTCCTTCACAAGAGAGAAAAGCTCGGACATCGCCTTCGCATCCTCATATGTCGGCGCAGCATATTCATGCGCTTTCCTTCCCTGAATATCGCCGATGAGCGCCTCCATGCGCGCTCTTTTTTCGATACTGTAAGCCATTAAGAATATTCCTCCATCAAGGTAATCGCGTCGAAATCTCGCTCGTCCTTACCAAAGAAGAAGTACAAAAATCCGTCAAGGTGGTCAAGAAATCCGCTCTCATTGTCGAGAGGATCGTATTGCAGAAGCATCTTCGGTGCTTCGCTCTCATAGTTCCAGTCGCTCGGCACACCAAAGAGCCTTATGCCGTCGGCGTCATCGTCCGTTTCATAAAACTCCATAAGATACGCCTCGGTGAACTTTTCATAGTCGACCACTTCGCCGTTAAAATCGTCATAAATCACCTCGGGATCTTCCGCGGTATAACGGACATCGGGGCGAAGGTCATAGTCCCCCTCTTCTGTGTCGAGGAAGATATAAAGATATCCCTTGTCGGGCAGAACCTTTGCTTCCTCGAAAGACGCGAGGTCCTCAAGATTTATCTGACAGAGAAAGAAGGTGTCCTCCGAAAAACTCTCCTCCCATCCCTGCGGTACGGTGGGGTCTCCAAAGAACTTGGAGCGTGAAGGATCGTATCCCTCTTCCGCCTTTTTCAATCGAATGCCAATTGCCATATTGTGTCTCCTTTTCTTTTTCCGGATTATCTATATCTATTATAGCATATGCATATCAAAAATGCAAGGACCTGTCACTCTTCTCCTTTTTCATTTGTGCAGGATATCGCCCAAACACCGATTTCACCGCGTGCGAAAGGGTTGATTGATCGGCATATCCTGTCATCTGCGCCACATCGCCAAGCGAATAACCTTCCATGCAGATAAGCGAAACCGCATAATTTACCCTGTGACTTTTCAGGTACTGATAAGGTGTTATCCCCATACGGCGCTTGAAACGGCGGATAAAAACGCTCTTTTCCAGATGATACTTTCTCGCAAGCGCCTCGACCGAGATATTCTCCCGAAAATGACTATGAATGTACGCCACCGCCTCGTCAACCACCTCATCTGTCGTGCAATAGAAAGCGCACTCTCCCTTGGCGAGCGAAAGGTAATTCTCCATGTAAGAGGACAAAAGAAAATGATATTTTTCCTTCGCCTTCGGCGCTAACTCGACAAGCAACCTCCCCGCCATAGACAAAAGCGCGTCCTCCTCGCCGATTTCCAGCACATCGTCCATCACAAGTGGTGGCAAGGAGAAAAAGTCGAAAAAGGTATGGTCCACATCTGTATTTTCATCTGTCAGTAAGGAGAATGGCAGATTTTCAGGAAAAAGATAAAAATGCCCTGCCGTGAGCAAGCGTTCCTTTTCCCCGGATCGAAAGCGCACACAACCGCTATGCAAATACCATAGACGATTGACGCCACCAATCGGCGCGATATACCACGATGCGCCTCTTCGTGCGCGTCCATAACCCACAAAACGAATGTTGTTCATTGTTTCACCTCTTTTCTTCATTCTAACATAGTTTTTTTGATTTTTCAATAAAAAAAGTCGATTTTAAACATAAAGTTGCCAATTTAAAGCATTTACTTTTCTCTCTTGTAGTGCTACAATAAGGAAAAACATATCAGAGGTTTCTTATGGATAACAGACAATGGTTTCGTGAAGCAGGCTTTGGCATCATGGTACACTTCGGATTGTACGCTCTTCTCGGTGGAGAATACCAAGGCAAAGTGATGCCACATATTGCAGAGTGGGCACAGTCCTATTTCCGCATTCCGAATGCAGAATATCACAGGCTCGCCGAAGCCTTCAATCCTCTGTATTTCAATGCAGATGAATGGGTGCAGACCGTAAAAAAATCGGGCGCTAAATACCTCGTCGTGACGGCAAAACACCACGATGGCTTCGCCCTCTTCCACTCTGGCGTTTCCAAATTCAATGTGGTGGACGCCACCCCTTTTCGCCGTGACATCATCGCCGAACTTGCCACCTCTTGCCAAAAGCATGACATAAAGCTCGGTCTTTACTACTCGCAAGCGATTGACTGGTCACACCCTGATGGTCTTTGTTTTGACGGAAACCTGAACTGCGATGAGATGCGTTGGGGCAACGATTGGGACTTTCCCGATGCTATGGCAAAACGCTACGAGCGTTGTTTTGAAGAAAAAATCAAACCCCAACTACGAGAATTACTGACGAACTACGGCGACCTCTGTCTTATCTGGTTTGACACGCCAATGGGACTTGAGAGAAAATACAGCGAAGAACTATATCGCATGGTAAAAGAGTACCAACCCGATTGCCTGGTAAATTCTCGTCTTGGAAATGGCTTTTTTGATTACATCAGCGCAGGGGACAATGTCATCCCCGAGGACGAACAGGAAACACTCTTTGAATCCCCCGTCACCCTGAACCACTCCTGGGGATACAAGCCCACAGACACCGACTATAAGAGTGCCGAAGAAATCGCCGCCCTTCTCGCACGCCTGCGGACACAGAAGGTCAATCTCCTGCTGAATGTCGGTCCTGACCCCCTCGGCCGTTTTCCTGCAGCGGCTACCCAGGTGCTTGAAAACTTATAACCCCCTTTACAAACCCCTTTCTTTATGCTATACTGTATATGAAAGCAGTATCCAAAGCGAAAGGGGTTTTTTATGACATACGATTTTGAGATGCTCGCGCTCCGTATCCAGAAAAAGAAAAAGGCGTTTATGACACGCCTGTATACTGTCCTCGCGCTTGTCGTCCTCTCCCTCTGCGTGATGGTTTACAACTTCGATAAGACAGCAACCTTTATTGCAGGAGCAGTCATTTTCACATCTCTTCTGTATATGTGTTTTTCCTGGCTGAAGCAGAACCCCGCCGTCCTCTTCTCGAAGGAAATCGAGGGCGAAAATGTCAGGGAGCATGAATACATCGAACGCGTATCGCAAGGGCTTCTCAAAGGCACAAGCCGTCGCCCCCTGCTTCCCCATACCTATGCGAACCGCAAAAGCGGTGTCCCGCGCCACCTCATCCGTGGCACCGTCTATCTTCGCCTCCGGAATGGGGATGTCACCTCGTGGAGCGGTCTGTTCCCGAAGCATATGGATATCTACGAAGAGGGCGATACCCTCTATAAACCTGCCGGCGCGCGCTTTATGGTTGTCACAAGCCGCGAGGTCAAGGAGCAACCCTGCCCCCTCTGTGGCGCTATCAACACCAAGGAAAACAAGGAATGCCACGGCTGTGGCCTGCTGATGATACACAAAAAATTAGAAAAGAGAGCAAATCTCTGGGATGTGGCATAATCCCTCGGGCTTGCTCTCTTTTATTGTGCTATAAAGTTTTTATCGTTCTTCTCTTACGCCATATAGAACTCTTTCATATCGTCGAGGCGCAGGAGCATTGGCGTACCACCCGTGGCACAGCCGGTATCGATGTTGATGAAGGTTTTCGTGCGAAGGGCGCGTCCTTTGTACTCACTTCCGTAAAAATGCGTTGGCGTATGACCGAGGATGGTCATAAAACGCTCGGAATAGGTGTCCTCGGGCGTCGGGCGCGACCAGAGCAAAGTATGCGGTTCATACGCGTCGATGTCCCTTCCCTCCTCGTAGCCGTCAAGACCTCCATGAACAAGAAGGAATTCTCCACTATCGAGCGATACGGTGTCATACAGGGGGCATTCGCGAAGGTATTCCAGGATGTCGGCGCGGTCCTCGGGCGCAAGAGCGCGGAGGGCGTTCAGCGTCGGTTCAGCGCCATTGGACTTCCATACGCGGTAGGAATGTATCTGTGCGCCATCCAAAGAAGCTAAATTCTCTTCATCCACCTCGCAAAAGAGAAAGTCGCACGCGAGAAGCATCGCTTCGTGATTGCCTAAAATCAATTCAACATTCGGCTGAACAAGCAGCCACTTGAGAATGGCAACACCCTCGTCTCCGCGGTCAATCACATCGCCGAGAATAAAGAGATAGTCCTCGTCCGAAAAGCCGACCTCCAGAAGAAATGCCTGAAAGCGTTCCAGGGAAAACCCATGCAGGTCTGATGTCACATATACCATTTTTCACCCTCCTTTTCTGTTCCTGCTCTATTGTACCCGAGCCGAGGGGCGAAAGATAGCGGATTTTGCAAAACAGAAACTATTTTTTTGCATCCCCATAAAGACGCACCATCGCCTCATAGGCTTTGTTAAAAATCAACTGATTGGGGTAATAGCGATAATCGCGGAAGATATCGATACCCCGTCCCTCGTAATACTCTAAAATGGCAGCGCCAAGACCTGCGCTACGGCTCTGTCCGTACTCACATTGGCATACGATTTCCACGCCGTCCTCTACCGCCTGATAAACAAACTCTGCGACGGCGTCCGCCTCGTCAAAATAACTCTCCATCGTGTAGCCGAAGCGCGCGAGCGCGTCAGGATCGAGGTCGTATACGGAGATAAAGAACACACGAGCGCATGCATCACCGAAATTTACAGGGCCATAATCCTCGCCTCTTCTACCGCCTTTGGGATCGCTGAAACTGATAACTGCCGAATTTTGCAAACTATTGTTTGCAATTCTCTCTTCAATCATTCGTCTGGAACAAATCGTTACTGTCATACTATGCCTCCGTTTTTTGTTTGGGAGAGCATTATACTATATAAATATGAACCTGGCCTGTACGAAATGTGTCCAATTTGTGACTGCTCATACAGAGGGTATTTCCACCCTGATTTGATGCGTACGGATGCTGATGTGAGCTGTGGGAAACTTTGTAAAAAAGCAGACGGCGTTTTGGGAAAAGAATAGTATGTTTTCTCTTTTATTATAACAGACAGAAAACTTTTTGTCAAGAAAAAGGGGCTGCTTCATTTAGGCATAACCGAACGAAAAACGACAGAGGTACAATCAAATTGCCTCTGTCGTTTACAGATTAAGAGGAAACTAAGGTCAAAACCTACGGTTTTCTCTTTTTTTATTTAGGTTTTTTGTTCTATCTCCGTTTGCTCGCTTGCCGTATGTATATACGCCTATCGTTCGCAAACGAAGATTTCTGCTCTAAATTAAGCGAGCCCCAAAGGCGCTTCGCACTAAGAATTCAGCATTTTAGTGAAATTTCTTATTCAATACCAAAGTATGCTGAATTCTTAATGACTCAGCCCCTTTATCCATTTTTATATCCATATTAAATTTCCGAAACGAGCGCACCACGGCTATGACGGTCAAGAGCATAGACATTGTCTATGATATATCGATTGTCGTCCGAATCACGCAGACGGCAGGAGCCACCCTTGCTGATACGAATATCGTGCTGGGGGGAACGGATATCGAAGGAGCAAACTCCACGGTCGGTCTCCACCGTCCAGTGCATCACGCCTGCCGTCTCGGAATAGGTCAGGATGCGTCTGATATGTGGTACAAGATAGTAATCTCGCAGACTCATCTCTACCACTGTGCGACTGTTCGGGGCAAGGTCAGAGAGCGTGCGCAGAATGGCGACCTCGCCACCTTCATCATCCAGGAATGTGATGTATTCCTCAGGATGTGAGACAGGAAAGAGGGAGCGTGGTTCGAGATATTCATATCTCACCCCCTCATGCGTGATGGAAACCAGGTTGTTCTCGCATACCTCAACGATGTCGTCGATTGTCAGGAAAAATCGTTCTTTTTTCATATGTATACCTCACTCACCACACTCAGAAGTTTTCCTTGGTACGCATTTCTTCGGCTTCCTGCGCCATCGTCTGAATTTGTACCAATTTATAATATTTGCCCTTCAGCGCCATCAGTTCCTCAGGTGAACCGTTTTCAATAATCTGTCCGTTGTCCACAACGAGAATTCTTGTCGCACGGCGAAGCGTGGAAAGACGGTGAGCAATCATCAGAGTGGTTTTGCCCGCAATCAGACGGTCAATCGCCTCCTGGATGAGATGCTCGGTCTCGGAGTCCACAGCGGCAGTTGCCTCATCAAAAATCAGAATGGAAGGAGAGGACAGGACCGCACGTGCGATCGATATTCTCTGCTTTTCACCTCCGGAAACACCCACACCACGCTCACCGAGGACGGTATCGTAGCCATCTGGCTGTCTTGCGATAAAGCAATGCGCATTGGCGACATCGGCGGCATGAATGACATCCTCCACGCTGGCATCGGGATTGCCATAGGCAATGTTGTTGAAGATGGTGTCCGAAAACATCATCGGCTCTTGTTGTACATAGCCTATCATCGAACGGTAGGTGGCGAGGTCAAGATTTTTGATATTGTGTCCGTCAACGAGTATTTCGCCCGAATAGCCATCGTAAAAACGCATTAGAAGATGAATGAGTGTTGACTTGCCCGAACCCGTCGTTCCGACAATGCCGACCACCTCGCCGGGCTCAATGGTGAAAGATACATCATCAAGAACCTTCTTCGTACGATCAAAGGAGAAATGCACATGGTTGAATTCAATGCGTCCCTGAATCTGTGCCGGAACAATATGTGCCTCAGCCGAAGTTTCAGGCTCTGCTTCCAGAATATCAAGAACCTTCTCTGTCGATGCCATCGCACTCTGGAAGGAATCCGAAAGGTTGGCAAAGAAGGTCACGGGGTTATAGAACATTGCGGCATAGGAAATGAAACTCACCACAAGACCAGCGCTGTAACCTGCCTCACCGGAAATCACCCTGCTACCACCAAAGCCCCAGATAATGAGCGAGCCACAGGTGACGAAGAAGGAGACAATTTGAGGGAAGGCAGTAGCAATTTTGCCAAGACGAAGATCCACCCTGAGCCAGTCCTCGTTTTTCTCACGGAATCGTTCACTGGCACGTTTCTCTGCCGAGAAGGACTTGATGACCTTGATGCAGGGGATGGTGTCGGAGAGGGTGGAAAAGACACGTGTCCACTTACGCCAGATACGGCGATAATACGGGCGCAGACGCTTCGAAAAGAATCGGCTGATAAGAACAATTACCGGCACGGGCGCCAAAGAAAGAAGCGTCAGGGAGGGGTTCATCGTCAGCATAATCACGACAATGCCAATCATCTGGAAGAAGTGTACCACCGCCTCCTGCGTGATGCGAAGCATAAAGTTCTGGAGCGTTGAGCAGTCCGAAGAGACACGATTGATGACTGCACCGGTCGAGGTCTTATCGTAGAACTTCATCGGCAGATACTGACACTTTTCATAAATATCAAGGCGCATTGCCGAAACCGCCCTGTCACCGACCGAACGCATCAGATACGCACGCAGAATGCCAATACCAAACTGAAGCATATAAACAAAGAGAAGTGCGATTACCATCGACCACAGCAATCTGCCACGGTCGGAGCCGACCAACGTTTGTATGGTGGCAAAGATGGGATTTTCGTGGGGTGTCATCTCACCTGTCGGAAAGACTTTATCCACGATAAAGCCTGTAATAGACGGAGGGACAAGCGCCATTGCCGTGGTGAAGAGCGAGAGGAAAATACAAAAGATAATTGTCGGAAGGTGTGGTTTGATATAGGAGAAGAGACGCTTTACCACCTTCATTTTGGATCGGCAACGAATGCACTCTGCGCCCGGATGCAAAAGGGTACGTCCACACTTCGGACACACGGAAAGAGAACGTTCAAAGGCAACGCCCATAATGGCAAACTCTTCCTGAATGGCTCCCGGCGTACCCGATACACGGTTCAAAAAGCGTGCAGCAGCATCACAGAGTGTCGCTACCGCATATGTATAGCGAAACAAAATCCGACGCTTTCCTTCTATCATTGCAGAAAGCGTTGCATTTCCGTACATTCGCTTTGCCCTGACATCCGAAAGCGTCGGATAAGAGTATGACTTCTCCCCGCTCTCCTCATCATAGACATATAAAGTGTCCTTGGTAAAAATCAGGGCACTTCCGGCATATCGACCTGAAAGTGACAGGTCACCGACAATGGCGAACAGCATCTCCGCACCTTGAGCCTTCAATCGCTCTGCCAGTGCGAGCGCTCCTTTCGACAGGGGTTTGTTTTTCATAAAAAGAGCATCATTATTCATAATACACCTCTGAAGACTCCGTCTTCATTGCGGATTTCTCCGCGGGATGACGGCAGGCTACTTTTCCCTGCCGTACATTCGGTTTTTCGCACCGTTTTCGTGCTTGCCGCTATTTTAGCACACCTCACCAGAATATACAACACTTTTTCCAAAACTGGTAAAAAAAATTGCATCTTCTATTTTTATATTTTAAGAAAAGTCAAAATCGGTCAACCAAACTCTTATCCGACAAAAAACAGCCTGCCACTGTGATAAAATTTTTCTTTTTGTTCTTGCAAGTTTCCACGCAATATGTTATAATATCGTAGAGAAAACCAAAGGAGAATCACAATGATTACCATCAGAAACGATATACTCACCGTAAAAATTGCAAAACGCGGTGCAGAAATCAAAAGCATCGTCAAGGATAATACCGAATATATTTACCCCTCCCAGCCTGCCATCTGGAACAAGAGTGCGCCTTTGCTCTTCCCTATCTGTGGAAGTGTCAAAGAAAACACCTACACCCACAAGGGCAAGACCTACCATATGGATAAGCATGGCTTTGCGCAGTTTATGACCTATGAGGTAGAAAGTCGGAGCGAGACCTCCGCCGTATTTCTTCTGCGCGAAAGCGAAGAAACGCTCGCGCAGTACCCCTTTGCCTTCGCTCTCCGCGTGATTTATGAGCTTGAAGGATGCGCCCTGAAGGTTACCTACTCCGTCGAGAACCACTCGGACGAGGAAATGTTCTTCTCCATCGGCGCTCATGAGGGCTACTACACGCCCGAGGGCATCGAGGATTACGATATTCATTTTGAAACCCCCGTCACGCTCGACCATACCCCTCTGCTCGGTCCGCTTGTGACAAATGAGCGCATTCGTATGCTCACCGATGGCTATGTGTTCCCACTTTATGAAAAATTCTTTGTCACAGATGCGCTTGTCTTTGAAAATGTCGCGACAAAAGCCCTCACTCTCCGCAACCGTAAAAACGGCAAGGCAATCAAGGTGGACTTCCCCTTTGCAAAAAACCTTCTGCTCTGGCACAAACCAAGCGCACCCTATCTCTGTATTGAGCCATGGGCAGGCATTCCCGACCGCATCGGAACAACTTACGAGCTCGGTGAGAAGGAGGACATCCTCTCCCTCGCGCCCTCCGGCGAATATCGCGGAGAACATACAATTACCATTCTATAACCACTCTGTTTATCTCAACGCAAAAAAGGAAAACCAATGAATATTACCACAAAGCTCATCGAACAGGTTGCGATTCTCTTTCTGATGATGGTCCCCGGCATTCTGCTCAAAAAATGCAAGCTCGTCGGAGGCGACTTTGGCAAAGGACTGTCGAACCTGATTCTCTATATCGCACAACCCGTTCTCGTATTTTATTCCTACTTAAACTTCGAGGGAACATTTTCTGATATCTGGCAAAACATTCTCATCGTCTTTCTTCTCTCGGTCATCGCCCATCTGATTTTCTGCCTTGTAGCCATCCCCGTGTTCAAAAAAGCGCCAGAAAACCAGAAGAAGATGCTCCGCCTCGCGACGATTTTCTCAAACGCCGCCTTTATGGGCATTCCCCTGATTGACATTCTTCTCGGCGCAGAGAACGCCATTTACGCCTCGATTTACAACATCACCTTCAACCTCTTCCTCTGGACGCTCGGCGTGCATCTTTGTACACACAGCGAAGGCTCGGACTTCGACGGTGACGGTGACAGCGACCTTGGCGATGCCCTCGCAAGCGCATCGCATCATATGAAAAAGGTTGGCTCACTTACGAAAGTGCTTCTCCACCCTGTCACTCTCGCCTCCGCGCTCGGTCTGATTGTCCTTATCGCAGGCATAAACACCACCCTGCTCAAAGAACACAATCTCGGTGTCCTGACAGACACTCTTACCCATATCAAAGGACTTGTCGCGCCTCTGTCCATGGTTGTCATCGGTCTGCGTATTCCCGATATCCGACTGAAGGGCATGCTTCGTGATATCTATATGTATATCTTCCTCGCGCTCCGTCATATCGCCCTGCCCGTCCTCTTTCTCTTTGTGACAAAGCTGCTTGCCCTCATAGGACTTCCCATCAGCGAAGGCGTGTGCCTGACGGCGCTTATTCTCGCCGCCACCCCCTCGGCAACAAGCGCCACAATGTTTGCAGAAAAGTACAATTGCGATGCCCCCTACACCAGCCGTCTTGTCATTGTATCCACTCTGCTCTCCATTCTCACCATGCCACTCGTTGTCTGGCTTTGCCAATCTATATAAAAAAAGGCTTTGCAGAATGCAAAGCCTTTTTTGCATCAGAAGCCACACCTCCACGCCGAGCGTAGCGAAGCGTCTCCTACCCTTCCCTCACCGTCAACTTCACATAAAAGCGAATGCTCTCACCGCTTTCTATCGTACGATAGATGAAACCGTCATCGAGTTTTGTCGTAGATGGTTCAAGACCGAGGGCATAATCGCCCGATGCCATACTCTTCCATTCTACAAATTCAGGCAGGGTATCCCCCGAATAAGTGAGAGAAAAACGCTTCTTATTCTTTGGATTGTAAAGGGTGACGCGTGGTGTCCTGAGATGCCAGAAATAACAGCATTCTTCCATCCTCGGCGATGGCGCGCTCATCTCAAGCATGGTATCTGCATTTTCCTTTGCCCAAGGGGTGCGAGGCTCTGACGAGAGAAGTTCTGCCGAGAGTTTCGCGCCCTCGTCAAGCATCGGATAACCAATATTAATATGATAAAGCAAACAATAGTTTGCTTTTTCCGTATCTTCGTTGGTTAAGATGTCCTCTATGTGCAAGGTCTCTTCATGTATGGCACTTGTAATTTTACGGCGGAAAAACAGACTTTTGCCGAAGAGTGCGCTCTCGCGCATCACCGCTTCGATCACAATACCGCCCTCATCGACTTCCGCGCGCACAAGGTGTGCTATGGCAAGATGGTGCTTTCCGTGAAGCTCATATCCCTCTCGTCCACCGACGCTATCCAGACCGCAGGTATAGAGCATGCCGCCTTCAAAACGAGAAAGAAAGTCGTCCGTTTTTGTATTGAAGCCATTCTTTGAAACAAAAGAAACATTCTCACCCTTGTGGTAGAGTTGCATCACATCTGCCCCACGAGAGAGGTTAATGAGAAAGCGGAGCGTACCATTGTTGCAATCGAGAACATCCAGTCCCCTTCCCTCACCTTCGCTGATGGTATAGCGTGTGAGGCTCGCAACTTGTGCAAGGTTTGAAATTCGTCCGTCCATCTGTTTACTCCTTACCTGAAAAGACCTTCAGCGTAAGCGTTGCATTTTTACGCATCGTCTCCTTGGCGCGATAAGCAAGGATATGGAAGAAGTCCTCCGTTTTTTCCTCTACCGTCCTCTTCGCCTCGGCATATCCTTCATATGCCATATAGGAATAATAATTGATTTTACCAATACCGCGACGGATGACCTCGCGGTATTCCTCGTGCGAAATACCACTGCCACCGTGCATAACAAGAGGAATGTCGGTAAGTTCTCGCACCCGACTGATAATATCCATATTCAATATGGGTTTGTTTTTATAAATGCCGTGGGCTGTGCCGAAGGCAATCGCAAGCGCATCAATGCCCGTACGGGAAAGGAAGTCGGGGACGAGTTCGGGTTTGGTATAAAGCGCTGTGGGATCCTTTGCCACATCTCCCGCGCCACCTTCTCTTTGTGGAAGCGCACCAAGCTCTGCTTCCACATCCACACCGTGTGCATGCGCATAAGCCGTCACCTCTGCCGTACCCTTTACATTCTCCTCATAGGGCAAGGTGGAATAGTCAATCATCACCGAGGTAAAGCCAAGGTCGATGGCGCGTTTGCAGTATTCGAAGCTCTCGCCGTGGTCAAGGTGTACACAGACATTTACCTTTGCCGACTTGGCAAGCGCGACCATAACAGGTCCGATTTTATCCAGTGGCGCGATTTCTTCGTGGATTTGCGCATGAGCGAAAATCACAGGAACATCCAGTTCCTCGGCACTTTCCAGTACCGCTAAAATACATTCCAGATTTGGCGTATTGAAACTGCCGACAGCAATTCCTCTCTCCTTGCCCTCTTTCAATATTTCTTTTAATCCTACAAGCATAACTTACCCCTCAATATCCATCACTTCGTAGCCGAGATAGGTGCGGAATGCTTCCTCAAGCACATATTTCATATGTCCGACACCCACGGTGGTATGATGCTTGAAGCCACCCTTTGCGAGACGAAGAAGTTTGTCCTGAAGGTTCGGGATTTCGGCAACGCCACCACAACCAAAGAAGGAGCTTTCAATCACATCATCGGTAAATTTCGCCTCACTGACATAGACCTTCAGTTTGCCATCCTCGGTAAAGCCGTTGGAAAATGTCATATCGAATGCGGCAATTCTTCCCTCGTTCGTTCCCCATCCGCTTCCGGGATCGCCCTTGGCGAACATCTTATGCTCGGTAACTGTACCGCGTCCGCTCATCAGTCCCTGTGCAACAGGACCGCAGTGGAAGAGGATGACCTTATTCTCGTCCTCTCCATAGTTGTTGTTCCAGTCAAGGCAAGCCGTGGGTTTGCCACTCGCCAATTGCATCGCGCGCATCGTGATAGCGCTTGTCAGGTCAATCTCACAGGAGCAGACAATACCACGGTCGTTGAGCTCGGAAATCAGGACACAGGGACAGACACGGAGAATGGTCTCCATCTCATTCCAACAACGGAGCGTGATGGCATCGAGGTGATATTCTTCAATATACTCGTCAATCACAACGGAAATCTTCGCTAAAGTGAGTTTGTTCTTTTCGGGTACGAGAGAGAAGTCGGTATAATTTTCAAGTGTTTTCACCTTGGCAAGCACGGTGACATCATCGTCTGCCTTTGCCTGCACCTTAAAGATAAGTTCAGAGAGGTCAAAGCTTTCTACATTGATGCCATAGCGTTGCAGGGTGACTTCATCAAAGCGCACCGTTTTGAATGCCGTTGTTCTCGCGCCGATGCATCCGAGGTTGAAACGACGCATTCCCTTTACCACACGGCAGATGGCTGCAAAATCGTCGAGGTTCTGACGGAAGGCGTCCGTGAGAGGATGCACCACATGAGGCTTCATAACGGTAAAGGGGAGTTTGTACTGATAGAAAACATCGGTCACGGAAAACTTACCGCAGTAAGCATCGCGACGGTGCTTGAAATCCATCTTACCGATTTCATCGGGATAAGCTTGCATCAGGATGGGAACACCCGCATCCTGAAGAGCGGTAATGGCACCATTTTCATCGATGAAAATGGGCATACAAAGGATGACACCATCGTATTCACCCTCGTGTTCTTTCAGAAAATCGTGATAAAGACGGCCTTCGTCACGGGTTTCCACCGCGCCATAGCGCGTAAGGCTCTCATCCATTACGAGATATTCATAGCCGGCATCGGTTACTGCCTTGATCATATCGGCTCTCGCGCCGGTGATGAGTTCGCCCGGCATAAAGCCACGGTTTCCAAAATAAAGTGCAAATTTCATAAATCAATAAAACTCCTTTACCTGAGGATATATTTTTTTGTATTTTTCATATTGGGTTTCATAGGGGGCATCGGGCGCAGGGGTGAAGGTTTTCTCATAGCAGACAAAACGCTCTTTTGCACAGTAGAGATCCGTTTCGCTACCCATTGCCACCGCCGAGAGCATAGCAAGACCGCAAAGTCCACCCTCGGACGAGCGAAGCGCCCTTACAGGAACGCGCATAATGTCCGATTTGATGGCGAGCCACATATCCGAGTTTGCGCCACCACCCGTCGCAACGAGGGAAGACAGAGACAGACCATACTCCCTGACGACATCCAGATTGAAACGCATTTCCATCGAGGTGCCTTCCAGCACCGATTGATAGAGCTCGTAATCCTCACTTTCGCTGGAAAGTCCTAAAATGACGCCTCTCGCCGAGAGATCCTGATACGGTGTGCTTGCCCCCGAAAAATAGGGCAAGGTGAGAATGCCTGTCGGCGTCCTCTTCATTTTCTTTTCCATATAGGAAAAGAAGTTCTCGCCTTCGGGAGCGTAGCCGTGCATTATCTTTTTTCTCACCCAGTTGACAATCGAGCCACAGGAAAAATTGAGAATATAGGTACAATAGTTGCCATCTGTCGCGTAGGGGACAACGCAATACCCTTGCCTGCCCATCTCTACATCGGTTGGCTTTTTTTCAAAAACGGTGGTGATACATTCGACCGTACCAAGCCCATCCACCGCCTCGCCTGCCGAGAGGACACCTGCGCCAAGCGCGGTACAGATCTGGTCGTGTGAGCCAAGAACGAGCGTGATATCCCTGCCCCATTCCTCCTTTAGCCTGCCGACGACCGAACCTGCTCTTTGAGGGGTGGAGAAGAGGTCGGGCGAGAGATCAAAAAGAGAGAGCAACTCTTCCGAAAACTCCATTTTTTCAATATCAAAAGCGCCCGTCCTTGCAGCAAGCGCGTAGTCGATAACACGCTCGCCTGTGAGAAGATAGCCAAAATAATCGCCCATCAGCATCACTTTTTTCGCTTTTGCGAAAATATCGGGGTGGTGCGTTTTTATGTAGAGCAGTTTGGAGAGAGAGTACATACTGTGTGGGGATACGCCCGTCACAAGAAAGGCTTTGTCCTCGCCAAAACGCGCCTTGATTTCCTCCGCTTCCGCCTCACCTCGCTCGTCGGTGTAGAGCATCGGATAAAAAAGGATATTGTCCTCCTCATCGAGCAGAACGAAAGACTCACCAAGAGAGGATATGGCGACCGAGGTGATTGCGTGCTTTTCCTTCACCGAAAAAAACATCTCACGAAGGCAGTCATAAATTTTGTGGATATTCACATAATTACGCCCATCTCTTTTCAGGAAAGGATACTCCGAGAAGCGATATTCGAGAATTTCACCGGCATCCGAAAAGAGTTGACACTTGCAACCCGTTGTGCCGATATCTATCGATAAAAAGTTCATTTTCTCACTCCTTTTTTTCTAATTATACTTGAGTTTTTCCTCCTTTTATAGTATAATATATACACAAATATGGTAATTTTGTACGGAGGAATACTATTTTGGCAAACTATGAACCAGAAACTCTCCGCACCCTTCTCGTCGACTTTTACAATCTGACGAACATCAAGGCGTGTATTTATGATCTTGACGGAAACGAGCTTTGTTACTATCCCTCTCGCCTTTGCCACTTTTGTGAACTCCTTCGTGACAATCCCGAGATGAATGCAAGATGTCTGGAATGTGACCGCGAGGCATTCCATCAGTGTCGCACCACCAAAAGCCAGTATGTATACACCTGTCACGCCGGACTGTCCGAATGTATCTCGCCGATTTTCCACGAAAAGCGTGTGGTCGGCTTTATTATGCTTGGGCAAATCCGCCCGATGAAAGAGCCCGATTTTGATGCCCTGTGCGAACGCCTCCCTGCACATCTGCACACTCCCCTGAAGGAAAGTTATGATGCCCTTCCCTATATCAGCGAGGACAAACTCCACTCTGCCTATCGCATATTGGATGCCTGTGCAGGATATGAACTACTCAAACTATTGATGAAGGACGAATTCCGCCCTATTGATGCCGCCCTCGAAAGTTACATCGAAGAGCATATCTCCTCCCCTCTTACCGTCGCAGAACTTGCCTCGCAATTTCACCTCGCTCACGGCGAGATTTATCGGATTTTCAAGGAATACTTCTCTGCCACCCCTGCCGAATATATCAAAAAGCGCCGTCTTTCCTATGCGAAAAAACTTCTCGCCAAAACATCTCTTCCCGTCCGTGAAATCGCTATCCGCTGCGGTATCGCAGATTATAACTACTTTACCAAGGTCTTTCGCGCCTCCCTCGGCACAACCCCAACCGCCTATCGCAAATCCCATATATGATTTTAGAACAGCAAAAGGACTTTCCCGGTGGAAAGTCCTTTTTTGTAAATATTTATTTGCATTATCTGCCTAAAGCGCCGCGTACACCTGCTCGGCAATCTGCGCCATACCGTTGGGATTTGGATGACCGGATACCTTTTCGACATCGTGAAGGGTGATAACCTCTACGCCAAAATGCGCGCCCGCCTCCTTCATGCACGAGACGATTTCCTCTTTGATATCACAGTTTGCGATAAAGACGATACGCTTATCGGGAAGGTCCTCTCTGATGGTTTTCATCAGGTAGCAGATTGAGGGAAGAACGGTATAAAAGTCCTTCTCCACAAAGTCATTGAGCTTCATCTCACCAAGAGGCGCATCCGACCAACTATCGTTTGTACCACCGAACACGAGGAGGGTATCAATCTCGTTCTTTTGGAAAAATCCACGGCGCACCAGTTGTCTGAAACGGTAAATGTAGGACGCGCTCATCGAAACATCGCGACCTTCATACGAAGTGTAACCGATGGTCGAGCCGGACCAACTGTTGTTGAGGACAAGGTTTGCGCCTGTTTTTGCAATAAGTCGCATCCACCAGGTTTCTTCCTTCTCCATCTTCGTGGCAGGAGAGCCTTCTCTGCCCTCTTTACAGTAGTAAACGGCATATCCTTCTGGTATGCAACCAGCGTAGGTGGAATAACTGTCACCAAGTATCATAAAATTCTTCATTGTTCTCTCCTTATTCTTCCATAAATACACGGCGGATGGCTTCCAGATATCCATAACCATAAAGATTGTCGGGTTCGAGATAACTCGTCTCCGTCCACTCGTTCCAGGAATTGATGGTAATCAGAGGTGGCTGTTCGGGATGTGCGTCGGCATACGCCTTCGCCATGCGAAGCCCACGCTCGAAGTTCTCGGGCGTATTGTTTTTCACGATGCCAGGGCGGAAGGTACGGAAGCGGGGATTGTTATCCCATCCGCACGAGATGTGGGGGAAATACGGCACTTTGTATTCCCTGTCAATTCTCTCCCATTCACTTGCCACATCGGGCAAGATATCGCGGTAGTCGCGGTCGATATTTGTGAAATGCACAAACTGGTAGTGCGAAACGCTGTCTGCTCCCAGAAGAGAGACAATTTCCTTGGTCGAGCCTGACATATTGCTGTCAAACCCGCTCATGTTGACCGTGTTTTCACCCCAGATGGTGAACTGCAGATGCAGGTCGGGGAAGCCCGCTTCCTTTGTTTTCTCACGGAAAAAGCGGAGCGCTTCTTTCGTTTTTTCAATACCACCAAGACCATTCACAAGGTTGTTGATATCGTAAATCATAAAGACGGGACAACCGTCGATTTTATAGTAGTTTTCCTGTTTGAAGTAGCGTTCTACCACGCGATTTACCACATTCTCATATTCTCTCCGGTCGACTGCGCCACGCCAGATAACCGTCGAGCCATAGGTGGTCGAAAGGTCAATGTTCCAATAATGGTTGGCATCATGGTTCGCCCACATCAGATAGAATTTCATATCGCCTCGATTGGATGCACCGAGAAAACCATCGTTCAGGCAATTTTCAAGGAAAGGTCTGCCATCGAACCAGTACCAATCGTAAATAAAGACATTCACGCCATGGCGTGTTGCCTCGGCAATCTGCATCTCCATCACGCGTGGATCCGCCTCGTTCTGATATCCCCAGAGGGGCTTTCTGTCCCAGAAATAGCCGTTTTCCTTCGGCGCGCTGTTCTTTACCGATTGCCACTCGCCGATGCCCTCTTGCCAGAACATTCTTGTACGAGGCTCATCGCCCGTATATGCCGGCCAGATGTATGCCGCAATATCGTATTGTCTCATATGTATTTCCTTTCGCTTCGCTTTTTTCCTGCAAAAGCCTTTGGATACAGTATAGCACAACGCGCCCAAAAATGCAAGAGCCTGTTATATGAAAAAACCGCCCATTTTTGTGTGCTAAATTTCCCCTTAACACTCTAAACAAAAAACAACTGTCGCAGAAAACAATTTTTATTTGATAAAAAAAGAACGCCACTTGTGTAGTTACACAAGCGGCTTTTGTTTTACAAATTTCTTAGAAATTCAAGAAGCATGTATTTTTGTTTTGGGGATAAGGTTGCTAGAATTGCAGAGCATTCATCTTACTCTTGTGTAAAATTATATAACTTATAAAAGGCAAATCAAAGCAGCGAGCTGCTATCTCCATCGAGATAAAGCGTTGCATTTTCGTGCCGCCTCAGAATACTCGCAGGGCACCGTTCTCCAATCTCACAGCACAGCGTATCGCGAACTGCCCTCGCCTTGGTTTTTGCCGGCACGATGCAGAACAGGTGATCGCCAGCAAAAAGCGCAGGCACCGTCAGCGTAATTGCCGTTTTCGGCACGTCCTCAATGCGAGCAAAGCAACCGTCGTTGACCTGCTGATTGCGGCAGATCTCGTCGAGCACGACGGGCTTGACAGCTTTCGGATCATTGAAATCGGCAACGGGTGGGTCGTTAAAGGCAATGTGTCCGTTTTCTCCGATGCCCATAACCACGATATCGATGGGCGCCGCACAAAGGAGCGCTGCATACCGCTCGCACTCGCGTTCGGCATCATCGGCGGTGATGTCGATGTATGACACGCTCCGAAAGGGCGCAACCCCAAAAATTGCTCGGTTTAAAAAGTTCCCAAAGCCCTGCGGCGCCTCGGCATCAAGTCCGATATACTCGTCCATATGAAAAGCGTCAACACGCTCCCAAGGAATTTCCTTATCATTGGCAAGCGCCGCGAGAACCTCATTCTGCGATGGCGCAGCTGCAAAGATCATGCGAATGCTCTCCTTTTTTTCAAGCAAGGAAAGAATGCACGCCTTAATATCGCGTGCAGCCGCTTCGCCCATTTCGCTTCTTGTTTCATAAATCTGAATGTTTAAAAGATCTTTTTTGTGAATCATAGTTTACAATATCTCCCTGAATTTCTTTACAGCATCGATAAACGCTGCTTTTTGATCGGAGTAACGGTAGGGGTTTTTGAAGGATCTTCCGACGAGAGAATTCAGACCCGAGAAGGTTTCCAGATGCGGCTCCAAGCATACGAAGAAGTCATCACCCACCGTCTTTTGGTGTGCCGAAAGTATTTCGCTAATCTTCGCGTTTCCCAACCCGGGTGGTACGATTGCTCCTTCAAAAAGAGCATCCTTGATATGAAAATACGCAATGTAATCGCGCAAAAGCTCGTAAGCGGCAGGATAGGGATCTACCCCCTCCAGCACGAAGTTGCCCATATCGAAAACGCATTTGAGCTCCCCCTTGAAATGACACAGCAGCTCATGCTCGCGCTCGGGGATATCACCGTAGATGTTCGCTTCGTTTTCGTGACATAGTGTAATGTTGTATTGCTTCGATAAGCAAATAAGCCTTGACATAGCAGAGAATACCTCATCGCGCATTTCGCCGATTTGTTTTCCCGCGGGGGCATAAAAGCTGAAAATACGCACGTATTTTGCGCCGAGCAGATTCGCGTAGGAAAAGACGCGCTCTGCCATGGCAAAATGCTCGGCGAGCGACCCCTCCAGCACCACCTTACCGATCGGTGAACCGATCGCACTTACGCGAATTCCGTTTTGCTCGAAAATGCTTTTCGCCTGTAAAATCTCATTTTCGCTCAAAACACTAATGTTTTTTCCGTCAAGATGGCGCACCTCGGTATATTCGATTCCAAACTCGCGCAGAGCCAGCG
Source organism: Clostridia bacterium (assembly GCA_017508465.1). Classification (GTDB taxonomy): domain Bacteria; phylum Bacillota; class Clostridia; order Oscillospirales; family CAG-272; genus UBA1740. The sequence goes on along the minus strand of JAFVYW010000012.1, from coordinate 6,565 downwards.
CCTGCTCCGCGGTATCGCTTGCGTACTCGTCGCTGAATGCGGATAAAATTAAATTTCTCATACGCACCTCTTATAGCACGACCTCGCCGACTTTTTCCTCCTTGCCCGAGGCCAAGGAGCGTGAAATCGCATTCATAATGAAAACGGGCACGATAAACTCCTCGTAGCTGACCTGTTGCTCGTCTCCTGCGAGCAGCTTGCAGAATTCATTAAATTCGCGCTCAAACCATTCTCCCGTTGCAACGATTTCGCCGCCGCTTGCTCCGCGCTCGGACATCAGGCAGGCGTGATAATAGTAATTGTTGTTACAAAACAGTCCAAGGACGTCGTATCCCTCGTAGTGAAAAATAACTCGAATCTGCTCGGCCGTTTTTCTTGCCGAAACCGACGCCGGATGATGCCCGAAAATCTCGCACACGATCTCAATGAGATGCTGCGCGTAAAAGAAGAAGCCGCCGTAGGGGCTTTCTCCCTCGTACGGAGCACGTACGTAACCGCCGATAGTGCCACCGCCGACCTTGTCCCTCGCTTCCTTGGCAAGCGTCTGTACCAGCGAGTCCTGCTTCAGAGAGGAGCCGCCCGATATCCTCACCGAATGCTCACGCAGCTCCCGCATAAAGAGTATCGCTTCCTCCTCGCGGTTCGTGATCGGTTTATCGATGAACATAGGAATTCCGCTGTCGATATACGGCGCCGCATATTTGTAATGATTGTCGCCGTGGCGGGCAGTAATGACAAGACCGTCAATTTTACCGACGGCATCGGCGTAGTGCTCGAGAATGGGGACGCCGAAGGACTGATGCAGACGCGCTGCCGCATCACTCTCGTTGCTATAAATGCCGACCACCTCGATATCCGAGAACTCCGCCCGATCACGGATGCATGCGAGAAAGGCATCCGCGTGTGAGTTTTCGCAGCCGAGAATTGCAATTCGTTTCATTTGCTTCGTCCTTTCTTAGTATTTTAAGGGAAGAGGATTGCTCGCGTGCGCCGCTTCGGCAACGGAAATGATTTCGGCTGCCATTTCGGGCGTTACCTGCATAGGCACGTTCTCTGTAATCTTGTAATAAAGCTGTCGGTAAAGCTCAGCCGTTCCGAGATCGAACGCCGTGCCCGAAAAGCAGCCCGATTCGGTATGCGTGATCAGATTTTCCGAGCAGTAAAGCGGATTTCCGTTTTCGTCCTCAAGCAAGCCCTCTACCACGGGACGCGGCGGGTTCTCTCCCTCAACGATATAGCACATCTGATAATCGGTTGTGCTCACCTTGAGCGTGCCGAGGGTGCCCTGCATCTTCACGTTATAATCCGAGTATGCATCGATCGAGGAAATCTCGATATCAACGAGCGCCTTTGAGGGCGCCGAAATCAGAAGCTTCGCGTAGTCGTCCGCATCTCCGCTGGTCAGCGCGGTATCAAGACTGCTGTATATCAATTTTGCGTTGGGATCAAAGTCGATAAGCCCGAGTCCGACACCGATCGGATGCGGTCCCGTGTTGTATACGCTGCCTGCACATTTTTTCTGCAGCGTTTGCCAATCCCAACGGCGGCTGAAGCCGTTGTATCGGATGCTGATCTGCTTGATCTCGCCGAGCTTTCCGGAGTGTGCCACATCGTAGGCAAGGCGGTAAAAGGGTGCAAAAAAGCTTTGCTGAAATACCGCGAGAGTAAGTCCGCGCGCTCGGGCAATCCCGATCAGCTCCTCGCACTCGAGGCGCGTGCGCGCAAAGGGTTTTTCCACCAGCACGTTTTTGCCGCTGAGCAGCAGATGCTTCGTAATCGGATAATGCATTTCGGAATACGATGCATTCACGACAAGATCTATGTCATCGTATGCGAGCAGCTCTTGATAATCCGAAAGCACAACGGCGTCGGGATAACGCTCACGGGAAATGCGGCGGCGCCTTTCGTCCGCTTCAACGACATATTTTACGGTATAATATTGGTTTGCTTCACTTAAATAATAGCTTCCGTGAATATCCTTTCCACTACGGCCCTGACCGATGATTGCAAGATTTAATCTATGCATATGTAAATACCTCTTTACTTTTTTGCTTCTTTTTTCGCGCCTTGACTGAGCACGACCGCTGTGTGGCCGTCTTTCTTTTTGAGATCCTCGATCCAAATTTCGTACATTCTTTGGTAAACGGCATCCTCAATGTCGGGGGTTCCGCTCTCGCAGGTGGGCAGCAGCTGATCCCCTGCCACTCGCGGATCCGTACACGCCCTATCGTAACGGTACGCCTCGCGCTCCTGCTTATTTCTAAGGTTGGGAATTCTCTTTGGTATACCGCCGTCAAGAATGGAGCGGTAAGCGAACATTCCCGGAAGGAACATATCCAGCGCCTCATAAAAGTCGATGATGTCCGCCTGTGGATTTCCCTTGATCTTTTCGATGAAATGCCACATAGCGTAGAAATCGCTGCTGCCGTGGCCGAATCCCTCGGCAAGATCGTCAAGCGCGCGCGTTGGCTGATAGTGGGTAAGAGAATTTTTTCGGTACTGTCCCGAATATTCATCGTTGTTCAGATACAGCATATGCACGTCGCCAAGCTCCGCATCCTCTCGCGCGCTTTCCATACGCCCCTTCGAGCCGTAAGCACAGTACCAGATAGAGTTTTGATAAAGTCCACCGTGGATGCTCTTGATAATGGCGCCGTTTTCGAGCGTTACCATCTCAATTCCGAATTGTCCGCCGAGTGCGCCCGTGCGCAGATTACGTTCGTTTTTTGTCCCCTCAAAGCCGATGACGGAAACGGGACGGAGTCCCGTCATATGAATGATCGGACCGAGCGAGTGCGTGCAGTAAAAGGTAGAGTACATATGGTTTCTCCAATGCTCACGCTCTCCGTAGGTGATGGCGTGCCATATGGGCTCGCAATTGTGAATGTACTCACATTCGCCGTATTCAAATTCACCGATGGCGTTTTCCCGATACAGTCGTTTCATTTCGTAGGGGGCAGGCATATAGCAGTAGTTTTCACCGTATGCGTAGATTTTTCCGGTTTCTTCGATGCACTCAGCAAGCGCGACCGCCTCTGCCATAGTCTGTATGGGCAGCACCTCGGAATAAACGTGCTTTCCCTCGCGCATTGCACGAATTGCAAAAGGCGCGTGCTCGTTGGCGTAATTGGCAAGTACGACGGCATCCATATCGTGCTTGATGAAGTCTTCAAAATTGTCGTAAAAGGTAATGCCAAGTCCCTCGGCGGCCTCCTTTTGCGCATCCAGCACCACACGGCTCTTGTCACAGATTGCGACGACCTCGGCGTGCGCGGCGCGCTTGCAATAATTGATCATCGATGCGCCTCGATAGCCACCGATGACACCAACACGGATTTTTTTCATAAAAAACTCCCCCCTTAACTTTGGTTTGTACCTTCATTATAACATACAGAAAAACGCCTTTCAATGGAAAAAATACTCGTATTTGTGGAAAAATTCAAGATTTCTCTTGACAATCTGATTTTTTTGCAATAAAATGAGATCAAAAAAAGACACGGAGGAGATCTATGGAATTCGGTAATATATGCTTGTTTCCATCCTATCGCACGGATGCCAGCGCCCTGCACCCGATCAATCTCGTCCGTGAAACGACTCTGCTCTCGCAAGCAACGCGCAAGGAAAGCGTATACAAGCTGTATTTCGTGGAGAGCGGATGCGGCGTGTTGCGCTTGCGCACGGCAGAGTATGCACTTCGAAAAGGGGATCTTTTCTTCACCTTTCCCGGGATGCCGTACACGCTTTCCTTCGAGGGGGAATATTCCTGCATCTACCTATCCTTTCTCGGCTCGCGTGCAAATCAGCTTCTCGATCAGCTCGGCATCTGTGAAACAACCCCCTACTATTCGGATTGCAGCGAGCTTTATTCGCATTTTTGCGCCGCGCTGAATATGGGGCGCAGCGTATCCGGCCTGATGATTGAAAGCGTTCTTCTGTATGTCTTTGCCTTTCTCGGGAGGCGCCTTCTGTGCTTTGAGGATTCCACGGTCGTCAGGGACGGCGCGGCACAGCGCATCAAGGGCTATATCGATGAAAATTTTGCCGATTCCTCGCTTTCCCTCTTTCGCATCGGCGAGGCACTTTCCTTCCATCCGAAATACGTGTCCTCGGCATTCAAAAAGGAAATGCACCTTTCCATTTGCGAATATCTGACAACGCTTCGCATCCAGCACGCCTGTACGCTGATGGATAAGGGGTACCGTAGCATTGCCGAGATCGGTGTGCGTTGCGGCTTTTCGGATGCACAGTATTTTTCCAAGGTGTTCAAAAAAAGGATGTTACAGACACCGAATGAATATATCCGCTCCATAAAATAAAAACGTAAGCTTATAGAGGAGATAACAATATGAAGCAGCTTTTGATGGTTTGGTACAGCGCGCCGATCGAGCCCACCCCGATTCCCGACGGATATGATTTTCACGTGTGGCATCGCGGCGGAGACGAAACGCTTGATTTCGCGACCTATAAAAGGGCGTGGATCGAAATGCGTGCAGCAGAGGGGATTGAGCCGATCACGAATTGGTTTCCTATCGTCTACGACGATCCTCGGGTGCCTGACGACGGCTTTTTCACCGTTCTTTGTCGCGGCGAGCTTGTTGCCACCTCGTGCATTCAGCTCGGCGAGCATACGCCCGACTCGGCAACTGTTCACGCCGTTGCGGCGTCGCCAAGCCACAAGGGCAAGCGTCTTGGCCGTATCATCACCGAGGCGGTTATGCTTCAGGCACGCCGTCGCGGTATCGAAAGGGTCTATCTGACGACGGACGATTGGCGTATTGCGGCAGTAAAAATATACCTCGACCTTGGTTTTCGCCCCGTTCTCTGGGACACCGATATGCGTGAGCGCTGGCAGAAGCTTCTCGTACAGCTTGATCGCCACGATGTGCCTGCTGTGGATGAGCAGGGAGAGGATATTGTGTTGAATTAATCACTAAAGAAAAACAGAGCAAGTGAAAAAGGAGAACGATCCCTTTTATACTTGCTCTGTTTTGTCGATATGTTAGCTTTGTTACATATCAGATAGACAAAAGGACAACGGCAACTGCGCCGATTCCAACGCCGAGCCATTGCCACCATTGCATTTTCTCTTTGAATACAAAGAGGGAAAAGATGGTAACGACGGCAAGACTTCCTACACCAATCACGGGATAAATCAGACTCGCAGAAAGGGGCGTGGTTGCTAAAAACAATATGATAAGATTATGTGCGACATTGATAAATCCGGCAAGGGAAGGAACCCACCCCGACGTTCTGACAATCTTCGTAAGATCCTTCTTGTTGCTTCGGATAAATAAGAGAAGCAGGTACAGAATGACGGAGAGGAGCATGGCAAAGAACATCATCATTTTGCCGTGTGCGCCATCAAAGTCAAGCTGCTCACTTCTCTGCGAAATTGCACAACCTGCATTCGAGAAGAAGGCAAGGGCGATAAAGAAAATCCATTTCGGAGAGATGGACTTCTCGTCCTTTTTCTTGCTGTACAGGCACGGGACAATCGATACCACAACGAGAAGAAGCCCCACCACCACGGGAATTGTCACAGGCTCATTCCAGAAGAAAAATCCCCAGACGCTTGTCAGAAGCAGGGAGAGACCGACAAAGAGAGATGTCAGTGTCACAGGACCGCTTTTGAGTGCATTGATAACACCGATACTGTGAAGCGCATAGAAGATGCCAAACAAAAGTGAATATATCAGCACCTTGGGCTCAAAGGAAAAATCGAGCGCATAAAGCACACCCCAACCGATGCATTTATGCTCGTAAAAGGCGGTTTGCGGCGCACGGGATAGCCCTTCGGGATTGTGGCACCACACGCACCAAAGGGGACAGCCCTTGAAAAATACGGTGGTGCGAATAACGTCGCCGTCGTGCACGGCAAAGCGCTCGCTATCTAAAAAGCAGATCGCAAGACTCGATGAAAAATATTTGGGTGTACTCATCGGAAATCTCTTGACAAACCTGTGCTTTTACAGTATACTTAGTTCAATATTATTTTTCAAAATATGAGGCGTTAGACGATATTTACGTTCTGGAAAGGAAAATAAACGATGTATAAGCTGAACGTTCCCGTTATGTGTACAGCAGCCTATAAGTATAAGGAAGAAACGCTGAGAGAGCTTAAAAGATGCGGTGCGGAGCGCGTTGTTATCGGATTGGCTCGTGAGCTTGACTTTAAATTCTCCTCAGATGAGGTTATTTCTATGCTCTGTGAATTGGTTCCTTATTTCAAAAAAGCAGGGCTTGAGGTAGCTGTATGGATAGGAGAAACTCTCGGTCACGACAGGTATTCTGCCCCCGTGGTCGACTACGGCTATCAGAATATGGAGTTGCTCGACGGAAGAGTCGTAGGCGCGTTCTGCCCTCTTGATGAGAAATTTACCGACGATATCGCCGCGTGGCTTGAGGCGGTGGCAAGCTCGTCACCCGATATGATCCTGCTTGATGATGATTTCAGAATGGGAGATAATTTCGGCTGCTGCTGTGAACTGCACAAGACGCTGATACGCGAGGATATCGGGGAGAATATACCCGAAAATTTCTTGGAGCTGGTGCTGTGTGGCGGTGG
>JAFVYW010000138.1 GCA_017508465.1 Clostridia bacterium | reverse complement strand
ATCTTTCCGTGACTAAAACAAGCAAAGATTTTTACAGAGTTATTATTCAGAAATTGTTCTACTTTCTTATTAAACTTTTCTTCGGTAGGCATAAACATACAGTGTTTGTAAATCTCATATGTTTGTAAAATATCGTTCTTTTGAGTTAATTCTATTAGGTTCATTGCACGCACCTAAAAATTCTTATTTTCCAACTGTTCGACCTATTGGAAATTGACCGTATCAGTCTTCGTCTTCTTGAGATTTGACGGGAGGCGTAGCCTCGATTCTTGCATCCGCAATTCTTCTGACAGCTTCAAGTCCGTCAGGGCTACAAAATGCATCCATCAGCTCATTGAACTCGGGGTTATCGCTGGGTGTCACGGCAGCTTTTCGAATACGCAACTGTTCAATGATTGAAAGAATCACATCAAGTCCCAAAATTGCAAGTCCGATCCATAGGCAAGGCTTTGCCCAAATTCCGACAATGCAAAGGATAATTCCAGGAATAGACAGATAGAAAAAGTGGAGCAGGAAATCCGTTAGAACAAAGAGCCAAAACATTTTTGTGGGGTATTTTCTTTCCATACTATACCTCCAAGATTTAATCAGTTAGACAAATTCTTATTTATCGTTCTGTTTTATCACCAGTTTCACCTTTGTTTTACAAAAACACAAGGTAAAGCCCATACCCCTTGTAGGGCGGGGGTTTACTCCCGCCCTACGGTGCAATCTCATTATAACACAAATCGGCAGAGAAAACAAGTTCTCTGCCGAAATTTGTTTGTGGGGGCGACCATTGGTCGCCCGTTTTTTGCGAATGGTTGCGGGCGACCAATGGTCGCCCCTACGGTAAACATCCTTATGAGAAGGAGCCTAAAGGGCACTTTTTTATTGCTTGCGAAGGAAAAATTCCTCTGCACTTTTGAAAAATTATTCGTGAATCCACATCGCAGGTACAACGCCGTAGCCATCTGTATTGCTCGGTCTTTCATGACTTGTGGCGCCATTCGGATAATTGATTAAAATAGTACCGTATCTTGTGGATGTACGCGACCACCAATAACCCTTTCCTTCGGGCTTGAGGTCAATATAGGTGTAAACGCCTTGTGCGCGTGCATAGTCACTCACGGTGATCTGTCTTGCGATACAGTTTCTATAATCCGTATCGTCGTTGAAGCCGTATTCCTTGCGTGTCGATTCTTCCAGGGAAAGCAAGAAGACAATATCTTCTGTTCCGTTATCGTATGACCAGAATGTTTTGGTTGCGACAGCTTTTTCTTCGTCATTGAATGCGACATCGAAAAACTCACCATTCAACCAGGTGCGCAGACTGCAATCCGGATAAGAGGTCTCGCCGTTGCCCCAAGGCATATTCGCAAGAATCCTGTCGCAAAGGAGCATTTTCTTTCCATCTTCCTTCGTCAACACTCTCCAGCGGATTGGCTCAACCTTAAAGTAATAATACGCATTAGAAACCACCGGCGTACCGTTTTCAAATTCACAATCGGTGGCATAGGGGGTGGCATAAAGCTTCGCGTAATACGCGCCGTCCGAACCGAGATAATATCCCCTCGCATCCTGCACGCTCTCGTCTACCGTGACACCGTCTTTGATCAGGCTTTGCGGATATTCACCAAACTCTATATATTCTGCCCGCAGTTTGAAGCATGCGCTCGGCAGAAGGAAAATCATCGCTACAATAAGTGCCACCAAAGCCACCACGCCTGCACCAATGATGAGCGGAAGCTTCCACTTCTTCTCGCTACTTGCACCACCTTTTTCTTTGGGTGTTTTTTCTGCTTTCGGCGCGGTTTTGGGTGTAGCCTTCGGCTTCGCCTTGCGGATAGCCTTCAGGGAAATGATAATCAGAGGACAAACACCGCCATATTTGCTTGTAGGAGATGCCTCATCAATATTACCGTCCAGATGCACCATTTCCATATATTCGGCGGTATTGCGCCTTGTCGGAGAGGCGAGCCACCAGTACGCCAACCCCATCTCGTCGCCGGAATATCCGATACCGCATCCCGTCGCGCGCGCGTAGTCTGACGCGATTTTCACACGCATAGGATCGGTGTCGTGCAAGCCTTTGCAAAATCCGTATGCTTCATTTCGCACATCTGCTTCGACAGGAATCATACAGTAACGCTCGCGCGCCGCAATCAGACAATTCTGTTCGTCGGCATCAAAGGCTTTCTGTCGGAATGGGCCTGTTACAAAATACTCGAGCGCACTTCCGATATACCGGGCATTGAAGGTCACCCCTTGTCTGTACGGCTCATATTGTGACGAATCCAGAACAACCTCGGACAATAGCAAAGCCGTTCCATCTTCTTTTTCTTCAAGAATGCGCCAACGAATCGGCTCGACTTTGAAATAATATGTCTTTTTGTCTACAACCTTTTCGCCACTTTGAAATTCGTAATGTGAAAGATATGGCGCCGCCTTGACCTTTTCGTAATATGCGCCATCCGAGCCGAGATAATATCCCTTCTCGTTTCTCTTACTTGTAATGGTGACATCATCCGCCTTCAGTGTCTGCGGATATTCGCCGAAATACAGAAAATCACCATCACGCACATAAGCAAGCTCCGTCCCATAAAACTCGCCACTCAGATTTTTCTCGGCAAGCTCGGTATAGTACGCCGTCAGTTCCTTGTCGGACGAAACCGCCAGCAGCAGATTGATATACTCTGGCATCTGCTTTGAGAAGTTCTCTGCACGGAGAAATTCAAATTCGTTCTTCACACCAAGCGTCGCGCACAGTTCAAGAAAACGGCACTCCGAAAGGTCCTTCAGGTGATACGAAGCGTTATCTAAAATGACAAGCGCGCTCTCAAAGCATCCTGCCGCCACCGCTTCGCGACCAAACGCCAGAAGCTCTCTGCCGTAAGTCTCTTTATTCACAGAATAAAACGGTTCCAAAGCGGAAAGCAGATAGTCGGTTACGCCTTCTTTTTCAAGAAGCGGCGCGAATTTTTTCGCAAAGTGCTGTCCTTTCTGCACAACGCGATAAAGCACATTCTTCGCGTTCTCACCAAACATCTGCAAAAAGGCGTACAGCTTCTCTCCCTCCACCGTCTCATCGTCGAACATGAGATAAAGCGCGGCGGGCATATAAGAGCCGAAGAGCTTCTCTTTTTCCTCTGCACTTAAGCTTTCTACGGAAGGGCGCAGCCACGCTTCCTTTGCGAGCGCGTTTTCGATGTCTATTTTTTGTGCCTCGTATTTTTCGCCGCGAATGCACTTCGCCACCTCAACCGTACGCATCACATAAGCGAGCGTTATGGGCGCGCTCTCCGCGTCGATATCATGCGTCGAGAGGTAGCTCTCGAGCAGTACCCCTGCATCATCCATCGCGCCGCCGAGCATCAGCTGATAACACGCCTGAAGATTTTTCACATCGGCACCTCTTGTGCCTTGTCCTTTTTCGTTTGCCATAGTTACCTCGGATGGTTTTTTATAATATATTAAATTATACACTACCACCCTATCAATGTCAAGAGTGAAACAGGAAAAAGGGGCTTTTGCCTTGACAAAAGAGCGTATCTTTGCTATAATGGAGAGGAATATGGCGAAAGGAGAGGGCACATGCAGATACTGACATATAGTGACAAGCTTTATCTCGATGGCGAGTGCGTGGTGGCACTCGGTTTTTTTGACGGCGTTCACCTCGGTCACCGTGATATGTTGGCGCGCGCCAAGGCGTGTGCCGTGTCAAAAAAGATACCTCTTTGTGTATTCACCTTTTCCTCGGAGAGCGAAGGTCTCAAAGGCGGCAACGGTCGCATTTATGATACCGAAACGCGCCTGTCCCTGCTGGAAGAAGTACAGGTCGACATCGCCGTTGTCTGCGATTTTTCCCAGGTGCGCGACCTGTCCCCCGATGCCTTTGTTGAAGAAATACTCTTAAAGAGATTGCATGCCACCACCGCCGTCTGCGGTTTTAACTTCCGTTATGGCAAGAACGCCTGCGGAAATGCAGACACCTTACGGGAAAGCATGCACAAGCATGGGCGCGAATGCCTTGTGGCAGATGCCTTCCTGACAGAAGACGGAGAACCGCTTTCCACCACGAAAATCAAAGGACTTCTCGCCACAGGCGAGACCGAACGCGCGAACGCCTATCTCGGCACACCCTACCTGATTGCCACTACCGTGGAAGAGGGACTGCATCTCGGCAGGAGCTACGGCATTCCTACCCTGAACCAACCTTTCCCGAAAGACACCTTCCTCCCAAAAGGCGGTGTGTATCGCTCGGTTGCCATCGTTGATGGCACAGTCTACCACGCCGTGACCAATATCGGCGTCTGCCCCACCTTCGGGGAACGCCCCATCCACGCCGAAACCTTTATCATCGGCGAAGGCTTTTCCCTTTATGGAAAGAAAATCAAGGTGTACCTGCTCGGTTATCTTCGTGAAGAAAAGCGTTTTGAAAACGCAGAAAGCCTTAAAATGCAAATATTAGTTGACAAAAACAGAGCAATTACAGAGAATGGAGAAATACAATGGCTGGCAACTGGACAAAATTAACCGTAAATACAAATACAGAGAATTTGGAGCTTGCATCATCTGTCGTCAGCATGCTTGACAACGGACTTATGATTGAGGATTACAGCGACTTTTCTCTCAACGGCATGTATGGCGAGCTTGTGGACGAGGAGATTTTAAACGCCGACACCTCGAAGGTGAAAATCTCGATTTTTGTCCCCGAAGAAAAGCCCCTTTCTGAATATGTCAGTTTCCTGCGCGAGCGTTTTCTCTCTCTCGGGATAGAAAACGAAATCACCACGGAAGGTCTGTGCGAGGATGACTGGGCAGAGGCATGGAAACAGTATTACAAGCCAATTCCCCTCGGTAAAGTGACCATTGTTCCCGCCTGGGAAAAATATGACGCGAGCGAGGGCGAGGTTATCCTGAAGATGGATCCCGGTATGGCATTCGGTACGGGAACGCACGAGACCACGCGTCTTTGCCTCCTGCTGTTGCAGGATGAAATTCAAGGTGGCGAGCGTGTGCTTGATGTTGGTACGGGCTCGGGCATTCTCTCGATTGCCGCATCGAAGCTTGGTGCTCTGAGTGCCAACGCCTATGATATCGATCCCGTCGCCGTCAAGGTTGCGCGTGAAAATGTCCGCGACAACGAATGCGAGGGCGTCAGCGTGGATGTCTCCGACCTTCTTCGTGGTGTCGACCTCTCACACGGCAAGTACAACTTCTGTGTCGCGAATATTGTCGCCGACATCATTCTCCGTATGCTTCCCGATATCCGCACGTATCTCGAGGATGGTGCGCCCCTGATTCTTTCGGGTATCATCGAACCTCGTGCAGAGGATGTCCGCGAAGGTCTTTATGCCATTGGATATCAGGTCGAGCGCGAGATCACCGAAAATGACTGGGTGGCTATGCTCGCGCGCGCGAAATAACAAATGGTAAAAAGAGGAAGATATGCCAAGATTTTTTATTGCGAAAGAAAACATACAAGCAAAGGAAGATGACACCCTCGCCTATATCACAGGCGAGGATTCTTTCCATATTGCCCGCGCGCTCCGCATGGCTGTGGGAGATGTCCTGACTGTCTGTGACAGCGACGGCTGCGAATATGACGGCACGCTCGAGAAAATCCGTGACGACGTTTGTGCCGTGCGTCTCGAAAACCGCCGTAGCGCCAAAGGCGAACCGCCCGTGTTTATCACACTTTACATGGCGTACCCGAAGGGCGACAAGCTCGAGACCGTCATTCAGAAGGCGGTGGAGCTGGGTGCCTCACGCATCGTCCCCTTTGAATCCTCGCGCTGTATCAAGCGTCCCAAGGCAGACAAGGTGGAAGAGAAAACCAGACGCCTTGCGAAAATCGCGACCGAAGCGGCAAAACAATGTGGCAGGGGCAGACTTCCCGAGGTCTGCCGCCCGATGACCTATACCGAGATGCTTGCTCACGCGAAAGAAGATGACCTCGCCCTGTTCTGCTACGAAGGCGAGGGAACGAAGAATATCCGCGCGATACTCGAAGAGGCGCACTCCCCCAAAACCATATCCGTTATTGTCGGAAGCGAAGGTGGTTTTTCCCCTGAAGAAGCCTCCGCGGCACAAGCGTGTGGCATGATTATGACAGGTCTCGGCGAGCGCATTCTTCGTTGTGAGACAGCGCCCGATTATGCCCTTTCTGCCATAAGTTACCAATTTGAACTGTCAAATTAACAATTTATACAAATGTATACACAACTTTTTGTTAATTTTTTAATATTTTTTCTCAAAAACTATTGAAATTTGCCAAAAAATAAGTTAAAATATAGAAGATATATATAAAATGTTTCAATACTTTGAAAGGGGATAGTTTATGTCCAACCGCTTGTTTCAAACCGTCGTTCATCAGATGAAGGATATCATCGGCAGAACGATAGGCGTCATTGACGAGAACGGCATCATTATCGCATCGAGCGATCTGAATAAAATCGGAGAGTCCCGCCAGAGAATCCGCGAAGAACTCGCCTACTCCTCCGAGTCTATTGTATTTGAGGGCTACACCTACCGCTATATCGCAGCGCAGAGCAAGACCGATTCCATCGTTTTTGTAGAAGGTGACGATACCCACGCCGACAAAATGTCCCGTATTCTTTCCGTCTCCTTTGGCAACATCAAAGGACTGTATGACGAAAAATACGACAAGGGCTCCTTTATCAAAAATATCATTCTTGATAATATTCTTCCGAGCGATATTTATGTCAAGTCCAACGAGCTGCATTTCTCGAACGAAGAGCTCCGCGCCGTTATCGTAATCAAGTTCCAGAGCGCGACCGAACTTTCCCCCATCGAAATCATTCAGACCATCTATCCTGAAAACGGACACGATTTCATCATCAATATCAACGAGCAGGATATCGTTATCGTCAAGGAGGTCACCCCTGAGACCGATTACCTCACCCTGACCAAAGAGTGCGAAGGCATGATCGACCGCATCGCAAACGAGTTCGGCGGTAAGGTTCTTGTCGGTATCTCCTCCGTTGTCGAAACACTCAAGGATCTTGCACGCGCATATAAAGAGGCGCGCATTTCTCTCGAGGTCGGTAAGGTATTCGACACCGAGCGCAAGATTATGTGCTACGAAAATCTTGGTATCGGCAGACTGGTTTATCAGCTCCCCACCACCCTTTGCGAAATCTTCCTGTCGGAAGTATTCAAGAAAGGCTCTCTTGACACCCTTGACCGTGAAACACTCATGACCGTGCAGAGCTTCTTTGAAAACAACCTCAATGTCTCCGAGACCTCGAGAAAGCTTTTCGTACACCGTAACACCCTCGTATACCGTCTTGAAAAAATCCGCAAGCTCACAGGCCTTGACCTTCGCGAATTTGACCACGCCGTTACCTTCAAGGTAGCCCTGATGGTCAAGAAGTATCTCACAAGCAAGCCTACCAAATTCTGATACATAAACGCCGCACACGGCGTTTTCGACACAAATTTCTGCCCTCGCGTGTTATGATGTACAATAGCCGTAAGGGTGGAATTTGTATGTTAAGAGGATTTTTAAATGAAGCAACTTTTCAAAACACTTCTCGCGCTCCTTTTTGTATGTTGTCTGCTTCTGTCTGTATCTTGTAAAGCCATAGGTTATAACAAAAAAGAAGCGCAAAAAAATCGTTTGCAGTTCTGGGTGAGTGTCCTGTCGACCAAGGACATTCAGAGCGTTGCAGGACAGCTGGAGGCATGGCACTTCCCTGCTTTTTCTTCTGCGAAGCTTCTTCTGGTCGAGGAAAAATTTGAGGATGCCTATTATAAAGACCTTCCCGACAAAGAAACCCTCGCCAAGGAAACCGCGCGCATTTATCTCACCGACTTTTATGACCGTACCGACATAGAGGACGAAGAAAAAAACACCTTCGCTATCATCTCTTCTTATATTGCCGCCGTCGGTGACGAATACGGTATGTATCGCTCACCCGCCGAATATAAAGACTATAACCAAAACTTGAGCGGTGAATATGTCGGCATCGGCATCAGCGTCCACCACGATGCAAAAACGGACATCATCGAAATCACCGAGGTTGTCCCCGATGGTCCTGCGCACGAGGCAGGGCTTCTTCCCCGCGACATTCTTTATGCCGTCGATGGCAAGCTCACATCAGACCTTGGGTACGATGATACCGTTGCGGCCGTTCGCGGAGAGGCGGGCACCACTGTCGAGATTACCGTAAAACGCGGCGAAAGCCTTCTCACCTTCTCTATCGTCCGTCGGGCGATGCAGGACATCTCTGTCCGTTATTCCCTTGATGAAGAAAGCGGCATCGCTTATGTGCGTATCACACAATTCAAGGGCAACACCGCCGCGCAATTTTACAAAGCAATCGACGAATTGGAAGCAAATATGTTAACCAAAGGTTACATTTTTGATGTCAGAGGCAACCCTGGCGGTTATCTCTACACCGTTGTCGATATTCTTTCCTACCTTACTAAAAAAGGTTCTACCATTGTCACCTTCACGGAGGGCTACTCCGAGCCGATGTATGACACCGACGAGCATGAGGTGACAAAGCCGATGATCATTTTAGCGAGCGAATACACCGCGTCGGCAGGCGAGCTTTTTGCCTCGTCCCTGCGCGAGAACAAAGACGCCGAAATCGTCGGCAAGACCACCTACGGCAAAGGCGTGATGCAGAACACCTATCGTTTTACCGACCTGTCGAGCATCACACTCACCATCTCCGAATACAATCCCCCCTCGGGCATCAACTATGATGGCATCGGTGTGCATCCCGACTATGAGGTTGAAAAGAGCGAAGATGGTGACGAGCAGCTTCTGTTTGCCGAAGAAAAATTACTTGAGAAAATAAATAAGTGAACATAGGAGAATTCCAAAAATGGCAGAAATCAGATTTTACACTCCCGAAGGCTTCAAGGCGCTTCAGGACGAACTCGAATACCTTCGCACCGTAAGGGTGGAGGAAAATAAAAAAGAAATTTCCACCGCGCGCTCCTTCGGTGACCTTTCCGAAAACAGCGAATACGATGAAGCAAAAGCAGAGCAAGGTCAGATCCACGCGCGTATTGCAGAGCTTGATGAGATGATCCGCAACGCGAGAGTGCTTGACGAGAGCGAAATTGATAAATCCCGCGTCAGCGTTGGTTCGATTGTCCGCGTATTCAACGAGACTCGCGGCATGGAAGTGGAGTATCACATTGTTGGCTCTTACGAGACCGACCCCAAGAATGGCAAAATTTCCGACTCCTCCCCCATCGGTATCGCCCTGATTGGCAACCGTGAGGGCGATGTTGTTACCGTTACAGGTGCAAGGGAGCAGGTTATCCGCATTTTGAGCGTAAAGAGAGCAAAGGAATAAGAAAATGCAAGAACAGCAGAATGCAAAGGCACCCCAGAGCACCAATGAGCTTGCGGTACGCCGCGAGAAGCTTCAGGCTCTGGTCGATGCAGGAAACAACCCATACGAAATTACCAAGTTTGATATTACCCATTCGAGCGTAGAAATCAAAGAAGCGTTCGAGGCGCGCGAGAGTGAGCTTGCCGAGAGTGGCGAGCAGTTTATCGTTCGCATCGGCGGCAGAATGGTCTCCCGTCGTATCATGGGTAAGGCATCCTTCGCACATATTGATGATGGCGAGGGCAAAATCCAGCTTTATGTCGCACGCGACGCCCTCGGCGAAGAGGTATATGCCTCCTTCAAGAAGTGGGATGTCGGCGATATTCTCGGCATTGAAGGCTTCGTATTCCGTACCAAGACGGGCGAAATCTCCATCCATGCGACGAGCGCTACCCTTCTCTCCAAGTCCCTCCTTCCCCTCCCCGAAAAATTCCATGGCCTGACCAATCTTGAGCAGAGATACCGCCAGAGATATGTCGACCTTATTGTAAATCCCGAGGTAAAGGAAACCTTTATCAAGCGTTCGAAAATCCTCACCCTGATTCGCCGTTACCTTGACGGCAAGGGCTTCCTCGAGGTAGATACCCCTATCCTCGTTCCCCTCGAAATCGGCGCATCTGCGCGCCCCTTCAAGACGCACCACAACACCCTGGATATCCCGATGTACCTCCGCATTGAAACGGAGCTTTACCTGAAGAGACTTATCGTTGGTGGCATGAACCGTGTTTACGAGGTTGGTAGAATATTCCGTAACGAAGGCATGGACCAGAAGCACAACCCCGAGTTCACCACAATCGAGCTTTATCAGGCATATACCGATTACTACGGCATGATGGACCTTGTAGAAGAGCTTTACAAGATGCTTGCAAAAGAGGTTTGTGGCTCGACCACCATCACCTATCAAGGCAACGAAATCGACCTCTCCCACTGGGAAAGACTTACGATGGTTGAGGCTGTCAAGAAGTATGCCGGCGTAGATTATAACGATTGGGAAACCGACGAAATGGCGCGCGAGTGCGCGAAGGCACACCATGTTGAAGTGCCCGAGGATGCCACCTGTGGCACTGTCCTTATCGAATTTTTCGATGCATTTGTCGAGGACAAACTCATTCAGCCTACCTTTATCTACGATTACCCCGTAGAAAACAGCCCCCTCGCAAAGAGAAAGCCTACCGATCCTCGCTTCACCGAGCGTTTTGAGTACTTCATCAACTGCACCGAGTTCGGCAACGCCTTCTCCGAGCTGAACGATCCTATCGACCAGAAGGCGCGCTTCGAGAGCCAGGTCGAAAAGAAGCGCCAGGAAGAACCCGAGTGCAACGCAGAGGTCGACTACGACTATGTCACCGCCCTCGAGTATGGCATGCCCCCCACAGGCGGCCTCGGCTTCGGTGTCGACCGTCTCGTCATGCTCCTCACCGACTCGGCTTCCATCCGCGATGTCCTTCTCTTCCCCACGATGAAGCCCGAAAACTGAACCGATTGATAACTTTTTTAAAAAAGTGCAGAAGAGTTATGCCTTCCATACGGCATAACTCTTTTTTTATTCATCCTCTGTGTCTGTGGCACTTGACAAATTGCTAAAAAAGGTTTACAATAGAGAAAAGACTTCAAGGAGAAAAATATATGGATATTTCCCTTTTCCCCCCTCTTTATGCAAAAAAGAAAGAAGAAGAACTGAACGAATATGTTTTAGCCCAGACAAAAGAGGCGTCGGCGATTGGCGAAGAATTTACGCAAGAGTTCAGCAAAAAAAGAGCTGCCATTGAGAAAAAATATCGTTTTGTCGACGAAGACTTCGGCTCATATTTCAAAACCATGCTTGTTGTTTATGCCGTCCTGTTCGGTCTTGCCGGAGCAATCGGCGGTCCTTTTATTATATTTGCCGCGAACGGCGCACCGGAGAACGCCTTCCTCGCTGTTCTCCTCGGGCTTTTGGGTGTGGTCGGCGGCGCGATTGGCGGTGCGCTCGGCAGTTTTGCGGCGATTATGTTCACCTCACTGTTCACCCTCGCCCTCTCTCCCATTCTCTACTTTTTGATTTACCGTCCGATTGCCATAAAAAGACTTGCAAACATGCGTGCAAAAATTGCCGTTCTTCAACAGGAACTCGATGTGCAGAAAGCCGCCCTCGCCATTCCCACCGTTGCCGATTTCAATGTGCGCCGTCAGGTGATGGAAGAAGAGGTAGCGAAGTACACCGAAGAGTTTGAGGCACAGGCGCTCTTTATGAAAAACCAGTTCGGCGAAAATCCTCTTGTCAAAGAAATTACCGAGTGGCTCGTCCAAAAATACCTCGCGCACCTGCGTTCCCTCAAGCGCACCGAAGATGTCGAAACGCTGGAGACCACCTTCTCCTTCACCGTCTATAAGACCAAGATCACGGCGATGAAAGAGGACTTCAAGTTCTCCGACCACCGTGTGAAAAATCTCGATGAGGACATTGATAAGATGGCGCTTGCGCTTGCTATCATGACAGATGTCGATATGACCTTGGTCCACTCGGACGCGTATTATGCGCTTGGCGATGATATTCTCGAACTTACGCCCTCGCACACGTATCTCGCCAACTCGAATGCCCCCGCGGTACGCATCGACTTTACCTATGTGGCGAAAAACCGCGCGTTCGTTCCCGTTCAGGACTGGGTAGCACCCCCGAAACCCATTCATGACCAGAAATAATATGGAAAAGCTTATCACAAAAAGACTCGGCATCCGTAATATGACGGATGCCGACCTTGTATTTATCAAATCACTGCGCGAGGACGAGGTGTGCGCGCGCTATCAGCGCTGGGAGGATAATTCCGAAGAGCATATCAGGGAATTGATTGCCACCCATCGCCACGATGTCCTCCTCTCCGACACGGAAATACAGCGTTTTCTTATCTCGATGCATGACGGCGTACCCATCGGCACGCTCACCCTCTTCGTCACACCAAAAGAGGACTGCATCACCATCGGTATCACTATCGCAAGTTTACATCAGAGAAAGGGCTACGCGAAGGAAATCCTCACCGCCGTCCTGGACCTCGCAGAAAAGTACTATCCCACCCTCGACCTCATCGCGCTCATTCACCCCGATAACATCCCGAGCATCCGCCTTTTTGAAGCCCTCGGCTTCCGCTTTCAACTCCACGCCGAAAGCATCAACTCTCTGGTGTATGTCAGATAAAGGTGGAAGGGGTGGTACGGGAGAATGATTGTTACCTTTTTGAAAAAAGGTAACCCAAAAACTTTTATAGAATATTTTTTCTGCACACATAACCACCTTTATCTGCACATATTCTGCGTTTTTATATGCAGATAGAATGAGATGTATGTGCAGATGTTTCCCAAAACATCCTTCTATATGAAAAAAGTGAGAGAAAATTCTCTCACTTTTTTATTATGCCTTCAGATAGCGTGAACTCACGCCGTTTCCGATTTTCTTTATACGACCATCGCGCACCATTCCACCAAGAACGGCTTCAACCGTCGTAGGGCTGACATCTGGCAGGATTTTGCAGATTTCAAACTTGGAAATCGGCACAAGACTATTGAGTACTGTTGCCTCAATGCGCCCCTTTTTGGTAATTCTCTTACCATTTACGATCGCAAACCGTTTATCTAACTCCTTGTAACACATGTAGAGCGT
Organism: Clostridia bacterium; assembly: GCA_017508465.1. GTDB lineage: Bacteria > Bacillota > Clostridia > Oscillospirales > CAG-272 > UBA1740. Next base: position 4,859 of record JAFVYW010000138.1, on the reverse strand, counting down.
AGATAAAAAGTTTTCTATAAATGGAAAATAATCGTTTTGCCCAATCTCCCAATCTGTGGAGGATTGCTTCAATGCTTCATAATAGAAGCCTTTATAATTATTGATTTGCTCTTCAAAAGAAACATATATCCAACATCAAAACCGTTTTTATAGAGCAAAAGCAGGGAAAGAAGGCGCGACATTCTTCCATTCCCGTCACGAAATGGGTGGATACAAAGAAAATCCAGAATCACACAAGGAATCAACAACAACTGGTTGATACCAGCATCACCCCTTGCTTCCATATACGCAAGTTCCAATTGTTCCATTGCCTCCCCGACTTCTCTGGCAGGAGTCGGTCGGAAACGCACACGACGCCTTCCGTCGGCATCAATTTCCAAAATCACATTATCTTCCTTCTTGTAAATCCCACCACCGGCATCTCCAAAAGAGGACATCATAATCTCATGCAAACGCAAAATATCCCTTTCACAGAAAGAAATGTCCTCATAATTCACATGAACATGATGCAGAGCATCACGATACCCCATAATCTCCACTTCGTTGTGGTTCAGTGGCGCATTGTCGCCATTCACTATGGCAGCAATTCTGTCATCGCTCGTCACTATGCCCTCTATGGCATTTGAACTTTTAACCGACTGTACTCTCGCTACGGCTTCCAGCTCCGTGAAAATCTTTGCATACACCCCTTTGCGGACACCTGCCATAACCTTCAGTTCCGTGATTCCTGCGGTCAGATTCAGGAGCCGTGCAGGAAGCAACCCATTATTTAAAAAAGAATAATCAAACTTTCGCATATTCTCATCTCCTATCTGCATATATTTTATCATAAAATGTGCAGATTGTCAACACTTTTCCACCTTCATCTGCACATTTTTTTGCTCTTTATATGCAGATAGAATACCGGATTTTTTCGCACTTATCAATGAGGAAATGATGTTTTCTCTCTTTGCTCGTATATTTTTTATTTCCTTGGGAAAAATGGAAATAGCCAAAAAAGGAAAGGAGAAAAACATGTCACCAAAAGAGTTATCGTATATCGAGGACACCTTGTCGCACCTGGAAGAGGTCAACGCGCTGTGTCAGAGCATCGAGAGCGAGGTGGATTCGGCAGAGTTCAAGAGCCTCGCGTGTGCCGTTGCCGATGGGCAAAAGCAAATTTATCAGAGAATGATGGGGTTGATTTCGGTATGAATGAAAAACAAACAATGGAAAATCTTTTGCTCGTCCTCAAGGGCGAGTGCGATCTGATGATGCACGGAGCGATTGAATCCTCGACAGGGAATGTGCATGGCGAATTCACCCGTGCGCTCTCCGAGGTTCTCGCGATGCAAAACGAGGTCTACTCCGCCATGGCAAGAGCGGGTATGTACCCCTCTGCCACAGCGCAGGAAGGTCAGATCGAGCTTGTGCGCGATAAATTTTCACCAAGCCTTTAAGATAGTATTTCCACAAAAAAAGGGGCTGCTTCATTTAGGCATAACCGAACGAAAAACGACAGAGGTACAATCAAATTGCCTCTGTCGTTTACAGATTAAGAGGAAACTAAGGTCAAAACCTGCGGTTTTCTCTTTTTTTTATTTAGGTTTTTCGTTCTATCTCCGTTTGCTCGCTTGCCGTATGTATATACGCCTATCGTTCGCAAACGAAGATTTCTGCTCTAAATTAAGCGAGCCCCAAAGGCGCTTCGAACTAAGAATTCAGCATTTTAGTGAAAATTCTTATTCAATGCCAAAGTATGCTGAATTCTTAATGACTCAGCCCCTTTTTGTAATTCATTGTTTACATTTTACTCTGCGACAAAGATAAACGGATATACTTCCTGGTCACCCTGGATAAAGTATAGTTCTACGCCCGAATGCTTTTGTGTGACATATTCTTCGATTTTACCCGTTTCTTCTTCGCACGCGTCCGCGCCGACAAAGATGGTCAGCATAAACTTATCTCCAAGGGAGAGCAGATAAGAAATCAAACCAAAGGTAGCATCCATGCGCTCGGCTTCGGCAACCACGATTTCCTTATCGACAATGCCAATGGTGTCTCCCGTTCTGATGGTCAGACCATGCATTTCTGCATTGCGGATGGAGGGGGAGATATACCCCGATGTGACGCGAGCGATTGCCGCGTCCATGCCCTGAAGGATGGTGTCTGCATCCTCGGCATCGAAGTCGAGCGTAGAGAGCGCCACATACCCTGTACCGATACTTTTCGTCGGCACGATATGCACCTTCGCGCCCTCATAAAGCTCCGCCGCCTGTGTTGCCGCCATAACGATATTGCTATTATTCGGGAATACGAAGATTTCTTCCGCATGCACCTTTTCAAACGCTTCCAGAAATTCGCTCGTAGAGGGATTGTGTGTCTGTCCGCCTGCAATCACAACATCGGCGCCAAGTTCACGGAAAAGTTCTTCCACCCCTCGACCGATACTGACCGATACGACGCCGTAGCGTTTTTTCTCGAGTTGGGGCGCGGACGGTTCTGTCGCCTCGCTTGGTGATGGGGATGGCGTTTGTGCAGATGTAGCGCCCTGTTGCTCGGTGTGTTGCACCGACATGTTTTCGATTTTCACCGTCAAAAATTCGCCGAAGGCTCTGCAATACGCAAGGACGGCTTCGGGGGTGAAGGTATGCACATGCAATTTCACGATGCTTCCCGTCTGGAATGCCACAATGGAATCACCAACCGAGGACAGAAACGCCTTCAGGCTCTCGATATCAAAGTGTTCGATATCGGTTTTGCTCGTCTGCAATTGCAGGAGCAGCTCGGTGCAATAGCCATAGGTCATCTCGCTGTTCTCGTTGAAGGTGTATACCGTGGGTGTCGCCCGTTCTGGCTCTTTTTCCCTGATAGCAGGGGGCGTGTCGGGAATCTCCTCGCCATTGAGTACACGATAGAAGCCATCCATGATGTAGAAAAGTCCTGCGCCACCGCTATCGACCACGCCCGCTTCTTTGAGTGCGGAGAGCGCATCGGGGGTGCGTTCGAGCGAGTTGTGCATCTCGCGGACGAGGTCCGCAAAAAAACTATGGATGGTGCTTTTTTTCGTAATGCGACCGACGGCGTACTCCACTGCCTCGCGCGCCACGGTGAGAATCGTACCTTCTGTTGGCGTCATCACCGAGGAATACGCTTGCTTTACTCCCATTTCCAACGCTTTGCCGAGCGTTTCGGGATCTGCCTCATGCGAAGAAAGCCCCTTTGCCGTACCTGCGAAAAACTGTGAGAGAATAACGCCCGAATTTCCTCTCGCCCCCATGAGCATACCGCGCGAGAGCGCATGCATCACATCGGCGAGGTTATCACTATCGACATTTTCAATCGCGGCAACACCACTCTCGATGGTGCGATGCATATTGTCGCCTGTGTCTCCGTCGGGAACAGGAAAAACATTCAGTTGATTGACCTCTTCGACATTACTGCCGAGTTCCATAGCGCCCCCCTTCGCCATACGACGAAAGAGAAGTCCGCCAAGATACTTGATAGGTCCACCCTTCTGTGCGAGCGTCTTTTGTGTCCCTGCTTTTGGTTTTGTTATCTTTGTCTTTTTTGCCATGATTAACCCTTTTCGCTTTTATCTCTCTTTTCCAATAAAGAAAAGCGCCAATGTGCCAGGACCGGAATGCGCGCCGATAACCGTACCGACATCGGTGATAAGCTCCACCCTCGCGCCGTATTTGTCCTCTAATATTTTCGCGAGCGCTTCGGCATCCCCGAGGCAATCGCCGTGAGAAATGTACACCCTGCCACCGCGCGCATCATCAGCGCTCTCGCCATACTTCTCTGCCATAGCAAGCAGGGCATTCCGTCTGCCACGTACCTTCGACACATTTACAAGGTGTCCTTCATTGTCGACATGCAACACAGGCTTGATGCCAAGCATGTTGCCGACAAACGCCAGAGTGGGGCTGATTCTGCCACCGCGCTTGAGGTAAACGAGGTCATCGACGGTAAACCAGTGGCACACCTTGAGGCGCATGCTCTCGGCATATTCTGCCGCCTCTTCAATGCTCGCACCCTCTTCTCTCTTGTCGACGAGCAGGGAGAGCAAAAGCCCCTGTCCTGCCGATGCACACAGACTATCGACGGCGAGTAGCTTCACCTCGGGATACTTTTCGCGCAAGGTCTCCATCGCAACTCTCGCCGAGTTGTAAGTCGTGCTTAACCCCGAGGAAAAGCCGAGATACAAAATATCGTACCCCTCTTTTATCACCTTCTCGAATGCTTCGGCGAACACGCCTGTACTGACCGCAGAGGTTTTGGCAACGCCACCCTGGCGCATTCTCTCATAGAATGCGAAAATATCCATATCGTGTGCGGAGTATTCCTTCTCCTCGCCATCAAAGCGGAAGGTAAGCGCCTCGGCGCGCACACCCCATTTTTCTAAAATCCCGGGCGCGATATCACAACCCGTGTCAGTAAAAATCAAATAATCACGCATTGTTTGTCTCCTTTATCTGTTTTGCGAAATCCAAAAAATAATGCCAATTTTTGCTTTGCATTATACCGCAAAGCCCCTTTTGTTTCAACGATTTCGCACCATAGTGGGATAACTTCGCCATTTTGTTTCTCTTATTTTACCCAAAATATTTAAAATATAATACCTTATCCCCACTTTGACCGCAGGTCAAAACTCACGCTGAGCGTAGCGAGGCATATCGCGTTCACCGTTAGGTGAACATATCGCTTTTTGCCGTCAGGCAAAAAATATCGCGCTTGCACAGCAAGCATATACTCTTTGCTCGCATAAAGCGTCCGCTTTTGGTGCTTTCGCACCTTAAAAAATCATAGATTTTTTGCGAGCAGAGCAATCTGCGCGTGCCTCGCTTGTGCAAGCACAGACTCACGCACGCTTGATT
>JAFVYW010000137.1 GCA_017508465.1 Clostridia bacterium | reverse complement strand
GGAAAAACGGATTTGATTCACGATTACCACCAAACAAAAGTCACAAATAAATCAGCCTACGGAAAAGCCTTTGGAAAGGCAATGCTTGTTATCGCAACCGTAATGCTACTTAGCGGCATTATAGGACTGTTTAAAAAATTGCTTATGCTTGCTGTTGCTATACTTATCATAGGTTTGGTGGTTGGTATAGGTTGCATTGTTGCGGTGCAAAAAAAGTACAATAAAGGAGTATTCTAAATTCCAATTTGTCGGTCAGTTTAACTGTACGCATTTTAATTATCTGTACGCAAATTTTGACAAGGTGTGCACACTTTTTTGTGGGTGTACGCAAATTGTACAAAATAGGTATTTACACACAAGAAAAAGCACCTTTTTTGAGGTGCTTTTTGCATGGGCTCCGTCGGGACAGGGTTCAGCTATCGCCTCACTCTTCGTCTTGAAAAAAGATATAAACTGTTTTCTTTGCGCTATCATGTCTTGCCATGTGGCTAAACAGTTCGCTCGCATTCAGACCAACTGTAACCTCCACGAAAGCCGATGGTTACTCCTTAAAACTCAATATCCTCCATCAGACCAGCATCAATCAGGTCTTTTAAGAGTGGAAGCTCCCGCATTGTCTGAAATCTTCGATGTTCGGTATCTAAATAGGCTAATGGATCCTCTGAAACAGTGGCGGGACTTCCCACTACCTTCATCGTTCGGGGCAAAAGAAGTTCAGCGAGCCCCAGACTCCGCCGAAGATGTGACGCAGAGGTGACTATCATCACAGTTTTTACATTTTTAAGCTTGAAAACCTTGTCAAAGAGAATGGTACAATAGAGTAAATTCTCCACAGTGGTTGTGGAACGATCCTCCACGAGAATCGCTTCCTCCGGCACGCCCTCCTGGCGCAGAATATCTGCAAGGTATTCTGCCTCGCTGATTTCTCTGCCGTCAAAATTCCACTTCACGCCACCGCTGGTGATCAGAGTCCTGATTCTTCCCATCCTGAAGAGCTCTGCCGCTTTATAAGCGCGTTCCCCACAATGCTTCGGGTTTCCGCCAAGCACCAGCGCGATATCAGCGCATTCTCCCTGATCCCGACGACCGCCATATACAATTTTTATGATTTGTCCTTCGGAAAGAGACTCAAGCTTCTCTTTTGAGATTTCAGATAATTTCATATAATCCTCCTGTTACAATGACTGTTACCCCGTAATTATACTCTTCTTTTTCATTTTTGTCAACCCTTCGACAAACAAAAAAACGACATCTGGCGTAAGATGTCGTTTTTTGTTTTATGCTATGTATAACAGGCGTTTTATCACTGCTTGCCAAAGAAGGTGGCGCGGCTATCGTTGATGGTCTGTTCGATTTCCTGGGCGATCTTCTCTTTTTTTGCGTTACACTCTGCTTTCTTGTTTTCGTATTCCTGTACGGCTTCTTTATACTTGTTGTTCTGCACAATCTTATATGCAATATAAGCGGCGCCAGGAATGACGGCAAGAAGAAGGAGAATCAGGCATCTTTTCAGAGAAAAGGGTGCGGGTTTTTCCGGTGCGGCGGGATATTTGACAGAGCTGTACGCCAGAACAAGTTCTTCGTATTTTGCCTGGAATTTCACGAGGTCGCTATATACGGGATTCTGGGTTTCTCTCGTCATGGTAATCTGCTGACCGTTCAGAGAAAGAAGCTCCCATCCGAACGATTCATAATGGTGAATGGTCTTTTCTGCGCCCCAAAGACCTGCGTTAAGAATTTTAGATTCGCGTGACATAATTATCTCCTTTGAATGAAAAAATGTATTTTTTTACCTTTTTGTCACAATTATAACACAAATGTATTCATTTGTCAACATATGTGTTCAAGATTTGTCAGAAAATATTGTACAATGAATCCAGAGGTGATGATATGTATCAGGAATATCTGGATTCTGTGATTGTGGGCGAGAGCATCGCGCACTTCCGTAAAAAAAAGAGAATCTCCCAGGAGGTTTTAAGCGGACTTGCGGACATCGGGCGGACGCATTTAAGCGCAATTGAGCGCGGGGAAAGAAAGCCGACGCTCGAGACGCTCTACCGTATCAGTTGTGCTCTCAATGTTTCTATGAGCGATATTGTGATAGAGATAGAAAATCGACTATCGCAGCTCGGAGAGAAAAAAGAATAAGCTCTTGATTTTGCTCTTGTAATTTGTTATAATAGAATGGAACATAGTCCATGTGAAAGGAAGCAGTTGTGGAGCTTTTTGATTTATATAACGAAAAACGAGAGCCGACAGGAAAAACGCATGTGCGCGGTGAGGTCATCCCCGAGGGATACTACCACCTTGTGGTGCATGTATGGCTTCGGTGTTCTGATGGCCGATATCTGATGTCGAAGCGCGCCGCCACGCGTCCGACATACCCCTTGATGTGGGAATGTGTCGGTGGCTCTGTTGTAGCAGGTGAGGACTCATATGAAGGCGCTGTACGCGAGGTGTTTGAAGAGGTCGGCATTGACCTTTCTGGCAGAAAAGGCGAAGTTTTGTTTACAAAAACGCGCGATTTGGTGAATGGTGTTCCCTTCCGTGACATTATGGATGTCTGGCGTTTTGACCTTCAGGAAGGCGAAGAATATGACCTTTTACGCGCCAGCACCGACGAGGTCGCAGAATGTCGTTATATGACACGCGATGAGATTTTCGCGCTCTATCAGAACGCTTCTCTCGTGCCGACACTGGCGTACATTTTCAAGTATATCTGAAACGGAATATAAAACAGACCATCACCAAAGAGGGATGGTCTGCTTTCTTTTTATGCGGTCACTGCGATATGGTTTTTGCCAGCGTTCATAGAGGTAAAAATTTTTCTTGCAATTTCGTTTTTACTATGTTATACTAAAGGTAGAAAACACCAGTCGCAATCGGTCGACGGAAAGAAGGTCTCTATGGCAAAATGGAAGCTTGTAATGTCCTGGCATTATTCCTACCTGAAAGAAGGCACCTGGGATGATGACGAGACGGGCGTGAAGGAATTTATTCTCGAGGCAGGCGCTGTCTACGGTGTGCCGAGTATTGAACACCGCAAAAGCATTGAAATCCTCTCCTTCGAAGAGACGGATGGTGTTGCGCAGGCGACAATCAGAATCGATTCCCACACCTATGCGCTTAAGAGTGATGAGGACGAGGTGACAGGCTCTTGCGGATACGAATACTCCGTATGCGGCGACCATGTATCAGTGACGGTATCCTTCACCATGAAGATTGTACAAGGCTGATTTTCAGGAAAGGAGATTTGATATGAAAAAATGGATAGCACTTTTATTGCTCCTCGCGATGCTCTTGCCGACCATATCGCTCGTGGCATGCAATTCGCCGAAGCCCGATACGGACGAGGGTGAGAAAAAAGAAGAGGGCAAGCAAGAGGATGAAAACCCCGACGATACGGTGATCGAGAACCCCGACAGGTATGCGCCCTTCGATTTGCCAGAAGAAAAGCTCCGCGGTGCGCTCGACGATGCTCTCGATAAAATCAACGAAAAGATGATTCCCTCCTTTACCACCACCTTCCCAGCGCATAACAGCACGAACAATGTCTATCCTGCGACAGAGAATACCAGTGGATGGAATCAGGGCTTCTGGACGGGCATTCTCTGGCATGCATATGAATTGACAGACACGGCAGGCTACCGCGATGTGGCAATGGGACAAATACCCTCTTATACCACTCGTATTGACGAAAAACGCGGTACGGACACACACGATATGGGCTTCCTATATTCCCCCTCCTGTGTAGCAGCATACAAAATTACAGGCGACGCCGAGAGCCGCGCTACCGCGCTGAAGGCGGCAGACAATCTGCTCTCCCGCTTCCGTGAAAAAGGACAGTTTATTCAGGCGTGGGGCAGTATGAATTCCACGAGCAATTATCGACTGATTGTCGACTGTCTGATGAACATTCCTCTGCTCTTCTGGGCAACCGAAGTCACAGGAGATGCGAAGTATGCCGAAGTGGCAAGAAGCCATTTCTACACTACCCTGACCTACTGTTGGCGTACCAATGGCAGTACCTATCATACATATTTCTTTGACCCCGTAACAGGCAATCCTGTACGCGGCGCGACACACCAGGGTGTCAGCGATGACTCCACTTGGGCGCGCGGTCAGGCGTGGGCAATTTACGGACCAATTCTCACCTATTCTTACGAGGAAAACAGAATGGCTCTCAACGCCTTCCGTGTAGCAACCGACTACTTCCTCAATCATCTGCCGATGGACTACATTCCCTATTGGGATTTCACTTACACCGATGGCGCATATCAGCCGAAGGATTCCTCGGCGGCGGCAATTGCGATCTGCGGTATCCTCGAGGGTATCAAGTATATGAACGAGGATGATCCTCTGCGCGAAAAGTTCATCAGCGGTGCCAAGAGAATGATGAACTCGCTGATAGACCATTATACCACAAAAAATCTTCCCGATGCAAACGGTCTGCTGATACATGCGACCTATAATTATAACAGCAAAATGGGTGTCGATGAGATGAACATCTGGGGCGACTACTTCTATATGGAAGCGCTCCACAGAATGCTCGATGCCGAATGGGAAATGTACTGGTAAAGAAAAAGCAGAAAATGCAATGCATTTTCTGCTTTTTCTTTGGTTTATGAACGGTTTAAAAGGGCGCGGATGACGGCGCATTGGAGGCGACGCGGCAGGAGGGAAAGAAGCACAAGCCCTGCATTCTGGTGAATTTTATAGATAAGCTTCGGGTGGCGTTTTCTATGAATACGGGCGATTTTTTCTGCCATCTTCTCCGCCCTCATGGGTTTACCCATAAAGTGTTTTACAAAATACAGGAAGTGTTTTGATTGCTTTTTGTAAAGTTTTGTTGTCGCGGCGAGCTGTTCTGTGCCAGAAAGCGAAGAATTTTGCAGTGGCGTTTCGACAGCGCCAGGACGAATGGTAATGACCTTTTGCCCGATAAGACCAAGCTCCTGTCGGAGTGCTTGCGCGTAGGCATCGAGGGCGGTTTTTGATACATTGTAAAGGCCGTTGAAGGGGAGGGGATCGAAGGATGCCACCTCGCTTGTGACGATAAAAACTCTGCCCTTTGGTGCAATGAGGGAATGCAGAATGCGACAGGTGAGCATCGTACCAATGAGGTTGACATCAATCACGCGGGAGAGGGTATCGGGTTCGCTCTCCACGAGAGATGCCATACGATGTATGCCCGCGACACATATCAGGCTATCGAGCGTGACGGCGTCGGCGCACAGCTTTTCATGTACGAGCCGAAGGTCCTCTTCCTTTGTAATATCGGCGCGAAGGGGGATGAGGCGCTCTTTCGCTTCACATGCGACGATATCGAGCGCGTAGACGATATGTCCTTCGGAGAGCATCTTCTCTGCAAGTGCGCGTCCGATGCCTGATGCGGCGCCTGTAATCAGTATAGTCATAGAGGATCCTGTCTGTGTTCTTTGTCGGGGTTATGTGGCATCCTCTTCGGAAAGAACAGGGGTGATGGTAAGTCCCGATTTGTTTTTCGTGTAGGTGTGGTATGCGGTAGTGCCGATATCACCATTATAGCGCGCATAGAGGGTGTTATATTCGCTCTCGGTGATATTCGTTTTCACACCGTCCCGAATTTCATAGGTCGAGGTGATGGTCGAGGTGCCTGTATAGGTGATACCAATTGCGACTTCGGCGACAAGGGCTTCGCCCTCGACACGGCAAAGATAATACTCGTAATTTTTCTTATGACCAGGAATGATTCTTTGCTTGATATGCAGTTTGCCATCCTGATCAATCGCGCAGGTACGCAGGTCGGAGAAGGAGTCCAGGAGGACGGGTTTGCCGTTTTGCATGGTGAAGATAGCGAGGACGTAGTACTTGCTTTCCATGAGGATCAGCTCGTCTGTGCCGTTTTTATCAAGGTCGATAAGGATATAGCCGAAGGAGGCGGTGGAGCTGTTCTGTACAAGGACAGCCGCGGAAAGAAGTTTATTGTAGAGATGGAAGTCCGCCTCGCTGTCGAATGTCATTCCCATGTCATACGCACCCGCAACCCAGGAGCTTCTGACGAACCTTCCGCCAGCGACGGTGGAATGCATCAGCCCGAAGGTGTGGATAATCGCCTCATAGGTAGAGAAGTCGGCCTTCGGCACTTCCACGATGGTAGAAGGAAGGGCGGGAATGAATACAAGCTCGGAGAGCTTGGTCAAGCGTGTGGAATAATCCCAGTAATACGCGTAAGTATCGCCGTATTCTTTATACTTCCCTGTTTTCTCAACCGTGGTCTGTACGCCTTTCTCATCGGTGACGAAATAGATGGTATCCTCATCGGTATCAAGACTGCCGTCGGTATCTGTCCAACCGTAGGTGATTCCGACAAGAACGCCATCACACAGGCGAGAGATATAGCGCGTGGAGGTGGTTGTCTTTTCCACCGTGACCTGGTCGTTATAGAAAATCGTTCCGTCAGGGGCAAGATAGCCCATGCCGTTCTGGAACACAATCACAACCTTCGGGGTGTTCTCTGCGATCGTGAACATCGCGTACAGACGGCTTTCTCTGCCCATCAGGAGAAGCTCGAGGTAGCCATCGTTATCAATATCCTTCATCGCATACCCGACTTCCATTGTGGGATCGTATGCCATGCCGACGGCGTAAATCGCATCGGTGTAATACTTGGGATTCTGGGGTTTCGGGGGAAGCTCTTCGTTGACAAGCTTATAAAGAATGAGCGCTTTATATGCCTCGATCATTTCATGATAGAGGGATGCGCCTTTGTCCGCAGGAATCACAACAGGCGTCTGATAGCCACAATCCTGGCAGACATCATCTGTCATGTTTTCATGCGCGCAGGGTGTGCCACAGGTAGCGCAAGCACCTTCGGTATAAGTCGGATGCGCGCAGGGTGTGCCACAGGTAGCGCAAGCGCCTTCGGTATAAGTCGGGTGCGCGCAGGGTGTGCCACAGGTGGTGCAAGCGCCTTCGGCATAAGTCGGGTGCGTGCAGGGTGCGCCACAGGTGGTGCAAGCGCCTTCGGTATAAGTCGGGTGCGCGCAGGGTGTGCCACAGGTGGTGCAAGCGCCTTCG
>JAFVYW010000011.1 GCA_017508465.1 Clostridia bacterium | reverse complement strand
CAGGTGTCATCCTCGAGCGATGCGAAGGATCTGGGCGCAAAAAGATTGTCTGATAGCAAGTGAGATTCTTCGCTTCGCTCAGAATGACGGGTGGTGGAATGACGGCGGGAGTAAACCCCCGCCCTACACCAAACCCTGCATAGCAGGATTTCATCCACCTCTGGTGGATTTCATTTTCCATCAGGCAACCACATCCACCCGACACACAAGCACCGACATATCATCCCTCTGCCCGTTTTCGCGCTTTGCGCGCAAAAGAAGCTGTTCCGCGAGGGTTTTTGGATCGGCGATCTCTGTATGAGCAAGCAATTCAAGAAGCCATGGCGTTTTTTCGGGCTCGGCAGAGACACCATCGGAGAACAGAACCACCATATCTCCGCTTTCTATCGTCGCCGTGATGCGCTCGCCATGAAATGCGCCCGATACGATGCCGAGCGGAAGCGAGCCAGAACGGATGGAAAAGAGCGAATCGCCGCGCTTGATAAACGAGGTCACCGCGCCATGCTTATAGAATTCTGCCTTGCCACCGTAAAGGTCGAGGGTGAACATATCGAGCGTTGTGCTGTCCTCGGGCGAGCGACGGCGCATCACCTCGTCCAGAAGTCTTAAAACGAAGGAGACCGATGCCCCCGAATCGAGCATCGCCCGCAGGACATCCTGCGCGAACCTTGCGCTCTCGCGCGCCTCAGCGCCCGAGCCTGCTCCATCGCAGAGAATGCCGAAGAAGTGTCCGCCCGCGCCCTCATAAGTCTGTATCACATCGCCCGAGATGCCTTCTTTGCCCACAGGCAAAACCGCACTGGCACATTTCAGGGAAAAGCGTTTTCTTGTCGCAAGCTCCACACGGACAAACTGCCCCTCTCTCACATAAGACGGTGTACCAAGCATAACGCCACCGCACGCGAGCGATACCGCCTGCATCATCTCGGGCGAGGAGATTTTTCGACCATCCTCATCCATGCCCGAGAAAAAGATTCGTCGGGAGCGCCTGCCATACACGCGCCCCTCGGCATAGAGCAAGCCTTCCTCGCGGAGCGCCTCGGTCAGCTTCTTCGACAATTCCTCGTCGAACAATATCTCGTCTTCTGCCTTCTGCGAAGCCTCTCTCGTCATCTCCCCAAAGGTACGCACCAGGTCACCGACAGGTGTACGCCTTGCGCTCTGATAGATTGCTTCCTCGGCGCGTCCGACCGAAGCGCGCAGCGCTTCAACAAACGCCCGCCTGCCCTCTCTGTCCTGGCAGATGCCGACATCCTCGCCATCAGGCGCGCGGTGTATCAGAAGCTTATGTAACAGGGTAGGCGCCGAGAGGTAGAAGCCCGTCTGTTCTCTTTCACATCCTTCAAAATACGGACAGGTTTTACAGCGCGTCTGCATCGCGTTGAGAAGAAGCGCGCGATACTCGCTCTCACTCGGGAAAGTACCGCGATCCTCTTCGCTATGTAACAGGCTCGCCAGTTTGAGAAGGCTCTGCGGCAGGGCATCGTTGTGTATACCCTGTCTCCCCTCTCTTTCCCAGCGCATCGTTCCGCGCTCGAGCAAATCCTTGACACGCTCCTCGGCGGATGGGCCTTCTTTCTCGTTTTTTGGCGTGTCAGAGGGTACCCGTGTCAAAATCGGATGCAAAAGCAGAGTGCCAATCAACCCCTCGGGGAGCAGGGTAAGAAGCCCCACTGCGCCACCGGTATAGATGCCCCAGAGGGCAGACGCTGCAACGGCAGACACCTCGCCATAAAGGTTGCCGTAGGGAAAAAGCAGACCGCTTGCCACACCCGTCAAGGCGCATGCCACAGCGAAGTCGGGCGCAATCACCACGCCACATAAGAAGCCGACCACCGCGCCACAAACCGCGCCAAAGCGCCTCGCGACAAAGAGCGTTGCCGAAAAGGCGAAAATGCCACCGAGAGATATACCGAGAAGCTCAATTCCCGAAAGCCCGAATGTCAGGGCGAGAAGATAACACATAAGAGAAAAAATGCACAGATGCTTTTTTCTTTGATACTCCTTTGTGTCGGCGAACGAGAAAAGTCCTGTTGTGTGAAACAACGCACCTTTTAAGGTAATCGGATAGGAATAAACCAGCCCGAACGCGACCGTCGCGAGCGCGACACCGAAAATCATCGCCAGGGAAAACAGCACGCTTTCCGTCACGATTCCCCTCGCGAGCAATTCATATACTGCCGAAACAAAGCCACCAACTGCACCCGCCGACATGCGCAGTGTGAGATTCTCACGGAACATCACGCCATGCTCGCTGTGCTTCTCTGCTCCGGATATCAAAATGCGGACAAAAAGCGCAATAAAGGCAATCATCGCGAACAAAATGCCCGATTTTCCTCTTGATAGCGCCCCCGCCACCGTTCCAGCGAGTCCGATAAACACATGATGTGGCAGAGCGCAGAGAAAGGCGATGCCAAACGGGTATGCCCCGAACGCCAGATGCGTTCTGCCAAGCACCGCGCCGACAAAGAATATCACAAGATCGGAGAGCTCGAGCGCACGGCGCGCCCCACGCATTTCCCCTTTTTTCTTCGGCACCTTTTCCCTTTTTGTATGTTCGGTCGTTGTAGTTTGCATATCTGTCTCCCATCGCGAAGGCTTGTCCTTCGTTTTTTCTCTATTTTACGCGAAGTGAGACGAAAAAACGCGTCACATTTTCCTGTCATTCTCTGTCCCGTCCTGCCACCTTTTCTCCTTTCCTGTCGCCCCTTCTCCTTTCCTCCCCTTTTCCCTCGCATCCTGCGATATCTTTACGCTCGCAAAGCGAGCATATCGCGTTCACCGTTAGGTGAACATATCACGCTTGCCAAAGGCGAGCATATCGCGTTCACCGTTAGGTGAACATATCACGCTTGCCAAAGGCAAGCATATCGCGTCTCCGAAGGAGACATATCGCTTTTTGCGCAAGCAAAAACCTTCGGTGTCGGGCGCAATACGGCGGCGGGAGTAAACCCCCGCCCTACATCATAAAACCCTGCGAAGCAGGATTTCATCCGTCCCTGACGGATTTCATCACAGAGTGATTTCATCCACCTTTGGTGGATTTCATTTCACCACAGGTCAAAACTTCACAAAAAAAGAGAGAACTTTGGGGTACCTACCGTAAAGCAGTTCTATATCGAACTCAAAAAGGACGAGAAAATTCTCGTCCTTTTTGCACACTATCTTGCTTGCAAGGTATAGTGTGTTATACCATATTTTGCTTTCGGATGGTAAAGAAATGATGTTATTCGCTTCGCTCATAATGATGTTGTGCTTACGCACAGTGATGTATTGCGCCGCCAGCGCAAAGTGATGTGATGTTTGCCCACTACGCCGTTAGGAGTAACATCACTTACGGAGTAAACATCATTGCCGAAGGCAACATCACTTACCCGTATGGGCAAACATCGTTTGGCTGACCTGCTTTATCGCAGGTCGCCATTACGCTCTCTCTTTGATTTCCTTCGTGATCTTCGCGATGAATTCGTCAAGAGACATAACAATATTCTGTGCCGTGTCGCGCAGACGGACAGAGACATTACCGCTCTCTGCTTCCTGCTGACCGATGATGAGCATGTAAGGTACACGGTCAACGACCTGTGCCTCACGAATCATATAACCGATTTTCTCGTTACGGTTGTCGAGTTCGACACGCACGCCTGCCGCGCGAAGTGCCTCATAAACCTTCTGACCATATTCAGCGCATTTTTCGCTGACGAGAAGAACCTTTGCCTGCGTAGGCGCAAGCCATACAGGGAATTTACCTGCAAAATGCTCGGTCAAAACGCCGATGAAGCGCTCGATAGAGCCAAAGCATACGCGGTGAACCATGATAGGTCTCTGGCGCTCGCCCTTTTCATCGACATATTCGAGTTCAAAGTTGATGGGCATCTGGAAGTCCAGCTGAATGGTACCACACTGCCAGGTTCTGCCGATGGAGTCTTCCAGGTGGAAGTCGATCTTCGGACCGTAGAACGCGCCGTCGCCCTCGTTGATGGTGTAGGGCATGCCGAGCTTGTTAAGCGCGGTGATAAGACCGTTGGTTGCTGCTTCCCAGTCCTCGTCACTACCCATGCTGTTCTCGGGACGGGTGGAAAGTTCAACGGCATATTTGAAGCCGAATTTGGTGTAAACTTCATTGATGAGGTGAACAACACCAACGATTTCGTCGGTAATCTGCTCGCGTCTCATAAAGATGTGCGCATCGTCCTGCGTGAAGCAACGAACACGGAACAGACCGTGGAGCGCACCCTTGAGTTCATGACGGTGAACAAGACCAAGCTCGCCGACGCGCATCGGAAGGTCACGGTAGGAGTGAGGTGTGCTACGATATACCATAACGCCACCGGGACAGTTCATGGGCTTGACACAGAAGGTTTCCTCGTCGATAATCGTCGAGTACATGTTGTCCTTGTAATGATCCCAGTGACCACTGGTCTCCCAGAGGTGACGGTTCATGATAAGGGGCGTTTGTACCTCAACATAATTGTCGCGCGTGTGAATTTCTCTCCAGTAATCCACGAGCGCATTCTTGATAATCATACCCTTGGGAAGGAAGAAGGGGAAGCCGGGCGCTTCGTCGCAGAGCATGAAGAGTCCCATCTCACGACCAATCTTTCTGTGGTCGCGCTTCTCTGCCTCCTCGAGCATATGAAGGTACTCGTCAAGCTCGGGCTGTGTCTTGAAGGCAATACCCTTGATACGGGTGAGCATCTTGTTGTTCTTGTCGTTCTTCCAGTATGCGCCCGACTGGTCCATGACCTTGAACGCTTTGAGTGCCTTGGTGTAGGTGATGTGAGGGCCAACGCACATGTCGATGTAGTCGCCCTGCTGGTAGAAGGAAATCACGGCATCTTCGGGAAGGTCACCGATATGCTCTACCTTGTAGATTTCGCCTCTCTCTTCCATCAGCTTGATTGCCTCTTCGCGAGGAAGGGTAAAGGTGCGGATGGGAAGATTTTCTTTGGTGATTTTTTTCATCTCGCTCTCGATGCGGACAAGATCCTCTTCGGTAAGCTTCGTCTCGCCGAGGTCAACATCGTAGTAGAAGCCCTTCTCATTGGCAGGGCCGTATGCGAACTTCGCATGGGGGAACAGGCGCGAGATTGCCTGCGCCATAATGTGTGCGGCGGAGTGACGAAGAATGTGCAATTCTTCCTCGGGCAACGCCTCGCCCACAATACCATTGTTGTAGATAACTTTCATTGTAGTAATCTCCTATATAGAATAATTTTTATACCATTCAAAAGCGTTTTAAAACGCAAATTGTAAACAACTCTTTGCAAACAGAGAATGAAACCAACAAACATAAATAAAAAGCACCCTTGCCCAGTTTGCTGGTCAAGGGTGCATCATGCACGGTTCCACCTTGATTTTTCACTCAAATCCAAAACAGATTTTATCTCTTAACGCGAGAGGTCGGCGAGGCATTTCCACCTCACAGCTCGGGAGTGGTCTTCCACTTACCTTCGGACAGGCTCGCACCAACCGCCTGCTCTCTGTACCACCGTATAAGTGTACTCTTTCCGTCATTGCCTTTGTACTTGACATTATAGCACCAACGCGCACATTTGTCAAGAGGTAGTTTCATTTTTTTAAAGAAATGGAAGTTCGCTTTTTTCCACCGATGGCTTATCCTCGCCTGTTTTCAATACCGACATCATTCGTCTCTGACAAAGCGGTCGCCCTCGCGAACGAACGCCACACCGTACGGCGCATCTAAATAGGGGACAATATCACCATCATAATTGCATATCGTGTTGAGATTAAAAATATGAAAATTATCAGGATTATCGGTATAACTTTCATCCTCATCCCCGGCAAAAAAACGCCATCCGCTATCGGGGAAAGTGGCATCCGCATCCGGCTCTTCGCGATACATATATCCGACCTTACATCCGTCCACGGTAATTCTGTTGGATGCCATGCAACCACTCGGCCCTTGGGGAATATACTTTTCTTTGATTTCTTTTTTTGATTTAAAAAAACCGAAAATACTCATTTTTTCCTCCACTTATCGATAAAAGCAACCACTTCCGGACGGTATGTAAAAGCATCCCTTACGCTGATTCCGGAATTGTTGGGAATCGTAGGATCTGCACCATGCACAAGCAAAAGTTTTATCATTTCTAATCGATTCTGATTTGTTCGGAATAAAGGTGTATTTCCGTACTTATCACGAGCATTGGGATTTGCGCCTTTTTTCAACAACAACTCTGCCACTTCCAAGCGGTTCTCTTGCACCGCATAATGCAATGCGGTGTAGCCTACATCGCTTGTCAATGTGATGTCTGCTTTGTGTGCAAGCAACCACTCAACAATCGGATAATGACCATAGAAAGACGCCCACATCAAGGCGGTTTCTCCTGTGCATCCACGCATATTGAGGTCCGTCATTTCGGCAATCAGTCCACACAGGTCATCTTCTTTCGTGAATTTTTTTCCTGTCCAACCAAACATTTTTGTGTAGAGAACATCTACAATCGTTCTTTCTTTTTTCATTTTTTTAATCTCCTAAAACATTATATCCTCGTAATTCAAATTTTTATTTCATTATAACAAATAAAAAAAGGGCTGTCAAGAGAAAATTGTCAAGAGAAAAGGCGAGGTCGCGCGACCTCGCCGTTTTCATCTCTGACTTCTTTTTCGGATATTCTATCTCACAAATGATTTACGGATGTTCCCTGGTTTGTGCATATTCACGAAGCAATTTATTCGCATAAACCGTAGCCTGTCTCTCTTCTCCAATAAGCGTTAAATCAAGATCATTTAACCATTGAAAGTAGTGTGTCAACTCATGAAACAGAGCATGCAAAATGCTTGCTAATGCGTCGTCTTTTCCTAGTTCTATCAACAATTCCAAATAATCGCCTGTGGCAAGACGAATATATGGTTCAACATTTCTGTCAGCAGGTCTGAAAAAAGTACCACAAACCCATTCTCCATTTTTTGCTTTAATGCGTCGGGCACTCTTGATATATAAGCGTATACGCTTCGGAAAAACATACTTTTGTCTCATCCAAGCTACGCATTCCTGAATGGATCGCTTTACTTCGGGATCTACCCCTTTTTCAAATCGTAGGTGCAACCCACTTCTGTGTGGGTGATCATTATAATATTCTTTCCATTTACTAAGTGTTAAAATATCCATGTTAAATCCAAAATATTTTTAATAACTTAACGGATTGCCCGCATTATCATAAGTGTAAGTGTAGCAAATTCATTATAACAAATAAAAAAAGGGCTGTCAAGAGAGAATTGTCAAGAGAAAAGGCGAGGTCGCGCGACCTCGCCTTTGGGCTGGGATGCCTCTCACTGTGGGGAACGCGTGTTATTCGTTCGCCGTAGAAGAGTCCTCTTTCAGTTCGGGGAAACGGGTGAGAAGAAGGGCGAAAATTTCGTCGGCGGTCTTCTCTGCGCCGTAGTTTTCTCTGTGCGCGCGAGCGCGCTGTGCGAGAGGTGCGAGTTTGTCGGGATGCTCGATGAACTCGACGATTTTACCTACAATGTCCCCGACCTCAAAAATGTTGAGCGCACAGCCCACCGTCTCGACATAATATTCAGCGATGATGCGCTCGATGTGGGTGGTGTGCTTGGTGATAATTGAGGGGACGCCATAGAAGGTCGGTTCTGCGATGATGTTACCGCTCTTGCCGAGGAAGAGATCGCTCGCGGCGATATAGTGCAGGATATCCTGCGAGAAGCCTTGTGGCAGGAAGGTGATATTTTCCCCTGTCGGAAGGCTCTTGAAATGTTCGAAGAGCTCTTCGTTTTTTCCACAGACGGGTATGAGCGTAACAGGCAGGTCAAGGCGTATGATTTCCTCACAAATGGCCTGCATCTTGCCAATGCCGTAACCGCCTTCGGCAAGCACGATGGTGAATTTATCCTTGGGGAGTCCCATCTCTTCGCGGTTTTTCGCCTTGTCAGACGAAATAGCAAACGCTTCCTTGCGGATGCAGAAGGGGACGAGTTTCAGATTATCGGGGTTCAGGTGACGGTACTGCTCGAGCGCCATATCATAGCCGGGGCGCATCGATACCATCGTCAGATCCGAAGGGTATGCGAACAGGGGATTGATATGTGCATCAGGACAATACATCGCCGTCAGAGGACGATTTTTCGCATGGCGGGCATAATAATGCGTCGCCCAGTGCGTGCTGACAACAAGGTCCGGCGCGAGCTTTTCCATATAGCGAATGCCGTGACTGACCGAAAAGGGAGAGAGGGTATGCATCGTATACCACATACCAACTCTTCTGCCAAAGAAGTTCATCGCCCAGGTGGACGCGAGTCCGAATTTGTTATGCTTATTCTGTTCCTTCACAAACAGACACATCGCTTTTTCAAAGCGTTCCAGCGTAGGATCTCCACTCTCCGTAAAGAACCAACTCTCGACAATTTCCACCTTATCGCCATACTTCGTGCGAAAAGCGTCGAGAATAGCGCGCAGAGGCATGATGTGTCCGAGACCTGCCTCAGTGAAGGGAAACAGAATCTTGGGTTTATTCATATTGTCATCTCCTTAAAAATCAAGAGAATATCTTCTGATAGCCATCAGCTACGGTGCTATTTTAGCACATTTCCCAAATGAAGTAAAGTAAATTTTAGAATATTTCATATTTGGTATAAAGACAATTTACAAAAAGGTTTTTCCGTTTTCTTTTATTCTATTTCGACAAGCTCATATTCGGTCGTACCAACGCCGAGGGCCTCTGCGGTTTCCACGATACGCGCGCCATTACGGCTCTCAATGCGTTCAATGAGGTGGGGTTTGCCCGGATCGCTCGATGCATAAACAAGGTCGAGGCAAGCGCGGTCAATCGCGACAGGATCCAGGGATGCTAAAATACCTATATCGGCGATACAAGGATCCTCCGCCTTCGCGCAACAGTCGCAGTCGACAGACATATTCTTCATGACATTGATATAGACAATCTGTCCGCCCTTGCCCCTGAAATAATCGACCACGGAGGATGCCGCCTCTGCCATAGCGTCGATAAAATCGTTCTGGTCTCTGTCCCAGAAATTTTCGACAACGCCACAACCGTGAATGTATTTTTTGCCAAAGGAAGAAGCAAAGCCAATGGAAAGCTGTTTCAGCGCGCCGCCAAAACCACCCATGGGATGACCTTTGAAGTGGGACAGAACAAGCACATTGTCATACTTCACAATACCGCCACCGACAAAGTTCTGCTGGATAATCTTTCCCTTCACAATTGGCAAAACGAGGTCCTCGCCTTCCCCGTCGAGCAACTCTACCGGATAAAAATCCGACCAGCCATGCGTCTTTAAAGTCTTGAGATGCTGTTCGGTGGTATTGCGTGCACCTTCGTAGGCGGTGGTGCATTCCACTACCGTACCGCCTGTGCGACCAATGATTTGCGACCAGAACTGCGGACGGATAAAGTTTTGGTTTCCGACCTCGCCGGAGTGCACCTTTATTGCGATGTTTCCGTCAAGTGTGACACCAAGCGCTTCATACAGGCGAAGGACGGCTTCTGGGGTAATTTCTCTCGTAAAGTAAACTTTTGTTTTCATTTTTCGCTCCTTTTTTCAAAAAGGGCAGTCTGTAATAGTCCCTGACTGTCCCAAGAAGTTTCAATCCATTCAGATATTTGCCGTGGCTACCACATTGACACCTGTACCGAGAATATCTTCTACGATGGTGTCACCAATGCGGACGGGCTCCTCGACACGGACGCGAGCGAGAACCTCCATCACTTCCATCATTTTCTCTTTTGGAATAGGCGCCGCCGTCTTGACAGCCACCACATGGTCGGCGGTGGTACGCACCGTTGTGGTGATGGTGCGCACGGGGGCAACACACTCCGCCTCGGCGTAGGTGATACCTCTCTTACAACCGTTGCCGCTGACCTGTGTGACATTTACTTTTCCATCTACCACTTCGTACTCTACGGTCAGAGCGCATCCGCGAGGGCAGACAATACATGTGAGTTCTCTTTTCATTTTCTTTCCTCTCCCTTCGCACAGACAACAACTTCCTTCGCGCCATCAAGCCACTCGCCCTTCAGCGCGACACATTCCATCTCACCAGGGGCAAGCTTGATATGGCGTTTGCGATAAACGCCCTCGCCATCGACGGTAACGGTCACCTCGGCGTTACGAAGCACATCGGCAACACGGAAGTACACCTTGACATCGCCCGCACGGCGCACACTCTGGGGAACGGTATAACGGACAAAGCCGTCCGCCTTGACCTTGATATCGAGGGGCATATCATTCTGACCTTCAAGATAACGCACCGCCGAAAGACCTGCAAGAGAGGCTTCCTCGGACACATAGTCGACGAGGTCATGCACATGAAGGACATTACCTGCAGAGAAGATACCGCTGACAGAGGTTTCTCTCTCGCCATTGACCTTGGCGCCACCCGTAACAGGGTCCATCTCAATGCCCGCCTTCCTTGTCAGCTCATTCTCGGGAATAAGACCGCAGGAGAGCAGAAGGGTATCGCAGGGAATGTACTCTTCCGTACCGGCAATCGGTGCGCGTCTTTCATCGACCTTGGAAATGGTAACGCCTTCCAGACGCTCTTTGCCGTGGATCTGTGTCACGGTATGAGAGAGTTTCAGGGGAATGCCGAAATCATTCAGACACTGTTCGATATTACGGATAAGACCGCCCGAATAGGGCATCAGCTCGCAGACGCACTTCACCTTCGCTCCCTCGAGCGTCATACGGCGCGCCATGATAAGACCGATGTCACCCGAGCCGAGAATGACAACCTCGCGACCAGGCATCAGGCCTTCCAGATTGACAAATTTCTGCGCCGAGCCCGCGGTATAAATACCGCTCGGACGATGACCTGGGATGGAAAGCGCGCCGCGCGGACGCTCACGGCATCCCATCGCAAGCACGATAGCGCCCGCTTGGATGCGGAACATACCGACCTCGCGGTTCATCGCGGTGACAACCTTGTCCTGTGTGAGAGAGGTAACGGTAGTCGAGGTGTAGACACGAATGCCGTCTGCTCTCGCCTCCACCATCTCAATATATCTTGCCGCATATTCAGGGCCTGTGAGCTCTTCGCCGAAGCGGTGAAGCCCGAAGCCATTGTGAATACACTGCGTTAAAATGCCACCGAGCTTACTATCTCTTTCGAGAATTACAATGTCGCGCAGTCCTGCATCATATGCGCTGACCGCGGCAGCCATACCCGCAGGTCCGCCACCTATAATGACAAGTTTTGTTTGCATTTCTTTCATTTTTGTGCCTCCTCGCCTGTTTTCGTCTTGCCGACGAGCATATAGGAATTGCCACCAAACTTGGTGATTTCCTCTTCGGGAACACCCAGCTCGCGGGCGAGAATTCCAACAATCACAGGTACGCAGAAGCCACCCTGACAGCGTCCCATCGACGCGCGTGTACGGCGCTTGATGCCGTCGACATCGTGAGGCTTGGGTTCGCGGTGAATGGCGGCAACGATCTCGCCCTCCGTGATTTCCTCACAACGGCAGATCATATTCGCAAACGCGCTGTTTTTCGCGATGACGGCGCATTTTTCGTCGTCTGTCATCTCATGGAATAACCACGCGAGCGAGAGATAATTCGGTGTATATTCGGTACGGACAACAAAAGCGCCCCTGCCAATTTTCTTTTTGAGAAGTTCAATGACATATTCCGCAATCGCAGGAGAAGCCGAAAGACCGGGGCTTTCAATGCCTGCGACATTGATAAATCGCTCGTGACCGTAATCAATGATAAAGTCACCCGTCGAGCCGACCGCGCGCAGACCTGCAAACGAGGTGATAACCGCACCGCGAAGGTTGACCTTTACCTGCTCGGTCGCCTGCTTTGTCACCTTGGCAATGCCCTCGGGGGTAACCTGGGTGTCGCTCTTATCCACAGTATCGACCGCCGTCGGTCCGAGAAGAAGGTTGCCGTCTACTGTGGGGGTGACGAGAATGCCTTTACCCATTTTACTGGGGCAACGGAAGATGGTACGGGAGACCGTCTTACCGTATTCTTTGTCGAGAAGGAGATATTCGCCAACGCGGGGATGAATGGAGAAATCCATCGTCTTTTCGCCCTCAAGCGTCTGGTATACCTCGTCGGCATATACGCCAGCGCAGTTGATGACCGTCTGTGTCTCAATCCTGCGCCCATCACGGCTTTCTACCTCGTAAAAACTGACACGGGTGCCTTCCATAACAGGTGTCACCCTCGCGACTTCAAAGCCGAGGTGAAGTTCGGCGCCGTTATCCATCGCGCATCCGACCGCAGCGATAGCAAGCTCGTAAGGACAAATGATAGCGCCTGTCGGTGCATAAAGCGCGCAGGTCACATCGTCGCCGATATTCTCTTCGAGAGCGAGCACACCCGCACGGTCCAGAATAACAAGTCCTTCGACGCCATTGGTCTCGCCGCGAACCTTAAGCTCCTCCAGCGTTGCCCTGTCCTCGTCGGAAAAACCGACAACGAGAGAGCCGCAGGGATTGTATTTGACACCGAGTGCGCGAGCAACCTCGGGCATCATTTTGCTACCCATCACATTGAGCTTTGCTTTCAGCGTACCGACCTTGCAGTCAAAGCCTGCATGGACAATCGCGCTGTTGGCGCGTGTTGCGCCCATCGCTACATCCGAGCATTTTTCCACAATGGCAACCGAGTTTGTGTAACGACACAGAGCGCGGGCAACCATACCGCCCACAACACCTGCGCCGATGACAAGATATTCTACCATGTTTTTCTCCAATCTGTCGCTACGCGACAAAGGTTAAATTTTCTTTTTTGCTTTTTTGATAAGAAGGGCAATCGTCTGCACAAGAAGCGCACTCACAATCGCGCCCAGGAGCGAAAGAACAATCGCAAGTCCATGACCTGCAAGGCAACGGACGAGAAGCATGTCCCCAAGAAGGAATGTCGCGCCGAAGAACACAACAAGTGAGAGAGCGCCCATCGAAAGCACAACGCCAAGACGCCACTTGGTATAGGGAATACAAATCATGACGAGGTTGACATAGCCTGCCATCGTCATTGCAAGCATGGCAAGCGCGTTACGCACCTCGAGCGAGGCTGCGAGGTCAGCACCGAACACACCGAAATTCTGAAGCACAAGAAGCGTCGCGACAGGAATGATCATGCCGATAGCCGACGGAATGGCGCGCAATATAACTGTCTTGATAAACGAGCCTTCGATACGGTTGTTGTTCGGCTCGAGGGCGAGAAGAACGGACGCGATACCGATAATCGCGAACTCGATGATGAGCATCGAAGAGGGCGAGAAGGGATAAAGCGAAACGGTGCATACCGCCCAGATGGAAAGGAAAATCGTGAGAATGGTTTTCATCAGGAAGAGGGATGCCGACATGCGCACATTGTTGATGCATCGTCTGCCCTCGCGGACAACATCGGGCAGGGTTGCGAAATCGGAGTCGAGCAGGACAATCTGCGCGACCTTTCTCGCCATCTCCGAGCCGTCCGCCATCGCGATAGCACAGTTGGCTTCCTTAAGTGCCAAGGTATCGTTGACACCGTCACCTGTCATCGCGACGGTATGACCGAGCGAGCGCAGTTTCTTGACGAGAAGGACCTTTTGTTCCGGGGTAACTCTGCCGAATACGGTATATTCTTCGGCATATTGCTCCAGTTCTTCCTCCGTGAGATTTTCACAGGAGATATACTTTTCGGCATTGGCAACGCCAACGCGACGAGCGATCGACGAGACGGTATGCGCGTGGTCGCCCGAAATAATCTTGATGGTAACGCCCTGGCTCTGGAAGTTGCCGATTACCTCTTCGGCGTTGGGGCGGATGCGGTCGGCAATCGCAACAAGCGCAATTGCTTCCCCCACCTCACCAAGGGCGGAATGCTCCGCAATCACAAGCACGCGCTTGCCCTCTTCTGCAAAGGCGGAAATCATATCTTCCATTTCTGCGCTCACCTCACAGGGCACGAAGTGCGGTGCGCCGATGGAATATACCTTGCCGTCAGAGAAGGCGACGGCGGAATGCTTTCTTTCCGAAGAGAAAGGAATTTTATCGACAACCGCGAGGGAGGTGTCCTGTCCGTATGCCTCAACAAGCGCACGCGATGTGGCGTTGAGACTTTCCTCTGCGCCCTCGATTTTTGCAATCACGAGAGCAATTTCCCCGTCGGTGTGTTCCCCAAGGGGAACAAGGTTGGTAACACACATTGTGCCATCTGTAATCGTTCCTGTCTTGTCAAGACAGACAATGTCTGCCGACGCGAGCATTTCAATCGAGTACATATCCTGCACAAGCGTGCGCTTTTTCGAGAGCTTGATGACGGACAAGGTAAGCGTTACCGTAACCAGCAGATAAATGCCCGCAGGTATCATACCGATGACCGAACCGCAGGTCTTGACAATCGCCTGGTGCCAGTCACCCTCGGTCGCAAAATAGTTGACCGTGAGCATCGCCGCCGCCATGGGTACCATGAATATCGCTATGTAACGAAGGAGCTTTTCCAGGTCGCGGAAGAGATTGGAGGTCGGTTTCTTGAAGGACTTCGCCGCTTTTTCAATCGTGTGAATGTAGTTGTCCTTGCCAACGCGCTCAACCTTGACATAAATCGCGCCGCTGACAAGATAGCTGCCTGCCAGCACCTTCGCGCCCGTCTCCTTACGGATGGCATCCTGCTCGCCCGTAAGCATCGCTTCGTTCGCCTCTGCAACGCCCGAGACCACCACGCCGTCCGAAAGAATCTGTTGTCCCGACTCGACGAGCATCAGGTCACCGAGGACAATTTCGCTCGCTATAATCTCGCGCACCTCGCCGCCGCGGACAACGCGTACACGCGGGTCGGTCGTGACAGAAAGCTTCTCGACCGTGGCTTTCGCATGGCACTCAAGAACAATGGCAATCAGGATATTTGGAATAATGACAGGCAAAAAGGTCAGATTTTTGAACTCGCCGATACAGCAGAGAATGACCGAAATAATCGCCCATACCAGGTTAAAGAAGGTGAAGAGATTGGTGAAGATAATCTCGCCGTAGCTCTTTCCGTTTTTCTCGTTTGATATATTAACCTCTCCGCGCGCTATGTGTTCGCGCACCTCCTCGTCGGAGAGCCCCATCGAGAGAATGTCGTTTTGCTGTTTTTCCATATTTTTCTCCATTTATAATGCATAGGCATGCGCCCGATTTTATTACATTACAATTATGATAGCACAAACCCTGAAAAAAGTCAACTCGCACACGGGATTTTTTTAATCAAAAAATGGTGGGTGATAGAATGATGCGGGGCACAAAAAGTAGTTGTATACATGTATACTTGTATACAGCCCTGCATCTATACCTTTTCACTCTTCACTTTTCATTTTTCCTCTCCCCCGTTGGCTCCCTCTGGGAGGGAGCTGGCGCCGTAAGGCGACTGAAGGAGAATGCGCTACGCTATCTTTGCGCGAACATATCTTCCGCAGGCTCCTTCCACCGCTACCGCGGTCCCCCTCCCTCCCGGAAGGAGGCTCTGTTATCTTACTGCATTTTGCGGTATGCGTAAACGCCGTCTTGCGCCCGACACCCAAAACCCTGCACAGCAGGATT
>JAFVYW010000136.1 GCA_017508465.1 Clostridia bacterium | reverse complement strand
TACGCCTATCGTTCGCAAACGAAGATTTCTGCTCTAAATTAAGCGAGCCCCAAAGGCGCTTCGCACTAAGAATTCAGCATTTTAGTGAAAATTCTTATTCAATACCAAAGTATGCTGAATTCTTAATGACTCAGCCCCTTTATGTTGGTATTTTTTGCTATGTGTGGCTTACGCCTTGCGGAAAAAGTCAAGTCGCGAACAAGCGAATTCCTTGTTCGTATTGACTAAAACGCCATCCTCGGCAAGTGTGCGACCTTGCACCGCGGTGTCACCGTAGGTGTAGGAGGCATTTTCATCAAGCACGGGATAGATAATAATGCTCTCGGCATGGACGGTTTTGGTATAGACCTGAAGGATGATGCGCGAGAAGGTTTCATCCGCGTATTCAATGGCGCAAATCGAATCGGTGTCGACCAGAATGTGTGCCGATGCGGTGCGGAAAAATTCGCGGTCCTCTTTGTACTTTGCTATCGCATTTTTCCATGCGGTTTTATGTTCTTCGGGCATACCGAACAAATCGCAGGAGAAGCCCATCGGGCCACCGATAAAGAAGTTTTCGGCGAAGGAGGCATCGACATTCGTGATGGAATCCCATGTGCCGTTGTTACAGTTGAAGAGAACGCCAACTTGACCTTTGTATCCTGAACAAGGGAAACTTTCCGCATATTTCTGCACATTCCATCTCTCAATACAGGAGGTGGGCATTCTCTTGAGCGTTCCGCGGAGAATATCCAGACCGAAGAGGGGGCTATGGTTATCGGAAATCCAGAGGCTATTTGTAAACTTCGCCTGGTGCAAATCCATGCGATAACCACCGCTTGCGCAGTTGGTGATATACACTTCGGGGAAGCGCTGTTGCAAACGCTCGATAAAACGGCGTTGACCGGCAAGATAATGATAAAAGGCACAACCACTGGGGTCGATGGGAATGGAATCGTTAAAGTCGAATTTCACCCAGCCAAGACTGTATTTTTCAATATTGGATGCGACCTTTTCATAGATAAAATCAACGGCGAGCGGATTTGAAAAATCGAGAAGCCACGCGCCCTCGGACTGTATGTAAAAATCGGGATGCTCTCTGACGCTTCGGCTCGCTCCGCTCGCGCGTTCCGGCTCAAACCAAAGACCGAACACCATACCCCTCTCGCGCACATACGCCGAGAGTTCTGCAAGTCTGCCACAAGGTCCGCTCGTCAGGTTTTCTTCCCAGTCTCCGACACAACGCGACCAATTATCACCGTTGCCAAACCAACCCGCATCAATCATATATGCTTCAAATCCCATCGCCTGTGCGGTGTCTGCCTGCCGTTTCAGGTCATCGATATCAAGGTCATCGAAGCAGTGCATCCAGGAATTATAAATTACGGGAAGGGTTTTTCTCGGATATGTTTTGTTATAATAACGATGAAGTTTGTACGCATCGAGGTCGGTCTTATTTTTTGCGGGGTAGAAAATGATTTCGGGCAGGACGATTTGCTCTCCGCTCTTCAAGGAAAAATGCAACCCACGACCAAGAAGTCCTGCTTCCAATACCACAACTTCTTTGTCCATCCGCGGATATTTTCTCGCACCCATCTGCCATTGTGCGCTCGGCATCAGGTGAAATACACTCAATCTTCCTGTATATCGGTTTTCCAGTGCCATCATCGGTGTCGCGCCTTCACAACCGCGCATACTGCCCGCTTCGGTGCGTATTTGTGTCACAAGGCGTTGCCAATCGCCCGTGCTTTCGTGAAGCCACGCGCTATACTGGGTATACACATTATAATCGTCGCCATCGAGGGTAAAACGGCTCAACAAATCACCGACAACAATTTCCCCCTCCGAGATATTTTCAAGCACATCCCGACGGACACAGACAGCACCGACCATTTCAAAAGTGGCGGTAAGACGAACGCCGTTCTTCTCTGTGATATAGACAATTTTCCCGTCCTTCTCACTCGCGGTATATTTTGCCTCTCCGTCAATCAATCCAAAACTGCCCGAGGCAAAGAAAAGACCGGAACATCCATTCCTGCCCGACAGGTCAATATAGTTTTCAATACGCATATCAAAACTCCATCGTTTTTTCTTTATTATAACACGCATTTTTTCTTTCGTCAATGCATCTATGCGCTTTCTTTTTGTGTTTTTGCGATATATTTCTGTTCTGATATCTGTGCGAAGAGGGAAAACGCATTTTCCCCATCTCCACTTGACAAAAATGCAAGAGTGCGATACAATACATGTGATAGATTTTCACTTGGAACTTCGTAATTCTTGTGAAACTAAAAGAACATTTTTTGAAAAATTCAATGCAAATGAGAGAGAAAAATGATTCGAATACATAACAACTTTATCGGCGGCAACATCGTGGTAAAAGAGGCAGAGGGAAACACCTTTGTTCTGGAAAATGAACTGCGCGATACGGTGGGGGACTGGTTCTATTTCGCCTTCTGTGTCGAGGGCGCGGAAGGGGAACGCGTGACTTTCCATATGCAGGAAAACCGCCTTGGTCCATGGGGACCTGCGGTGAGTTATGACCTTGAGAATTGGCATTGGCTCGGTGAATGTGATGGCGACTCTTTCACCTACCATTTCAGAGAGGACGAGCATCGTGTATACTTTGCGCATCATATGCTCTACCCGATGCATCGCATGCTTGATGTCGCAACAGCATATGGCTATCAGACCATTACACACGCCACAAGTCTTGCAGGGCACGAAGTCCCTGCTCTCACGATAGGAGAAGGAGAGAAAACCATTCTCCTCACATCACGCCACCATGCATGCGAATCAACAGGTACTTATGTGTTAGAGGGCGTGCTGAAGGTGCTTGCAAAGGGGCTACCCGAAGGCTATCGGGTGTATTGCGTTCCTTTTGTGGACTACGATGGTGTGTATCGTGGTGACCAAGGGAAAAACCGTGCACCACATGACCATAACCGTGATTATGACGAGGGAGCAGACGCCCTGTATCCCGAGGTGCGTGCCATTCGGGAATATTGCGACAAGAACGAATGTACATTCGCCTTTGATTTTCATTCTCCGTGGCACCGTGGCGGACGAAACGATACGATATTTATCGTGAGAAACCTCGATGAAAAAATGACGCGCTTTGATGCCTTCTCTTCCCTGCTCTGCTCACATATCACCCGCGGTGCGATGACATACCATACAGAAAACGATATTATGCCAGGGGTGGAATGGAACAAGGGAAGCAGAAATTTTGCACGCACACAGAATCTTAAAGAGAATTGCCATCTCGCCTTCACCCTGGAAAACGCCTACTTCGGCACGGAAGAAAACAGGGTAAGTGCCGAGAGGCTTATTGCACTTGGCGAATGCTTTGGAAAGTCTCTTATAGCATATATTCATGATAAAATGTAAACAAAAATTAGGAAAGGGGCTGCTTCATTTAGGCATAACCGAACGAAAAACGACAGAGGTACAATCAAATTGCCTCTGTCGTTTACAGATTAAGAGGAAACTGAGGTCAAAACCTACGGTTTTCTCTTTTTTTATTTAGGTTTTTCGTTCGGTTATGCCTAAAGGAAGCGAGCCCCAAAGGCGCTTCGCACTAAGAATTCAGCATATTTTAGTGAAAATTCTTATTCAATACCAAAGTATGCTGAATTCTTAATGACTCAGCCCCTTTTCTATTCCATCTGCCGCCTTTGGAATTCCTTCGGTGGTGTTCCGACATTCTTTTTGAAAAAGCGGATAAAGTAACTCGCGTCCTCAAAGCCACAGCGCGTGGCAATTTCGCCTATCGAATAATAACCACCGTGAAGGTATTCCTTCGCCAAGGCGAGACGCTTTCGGTCGCGATACTGCATCGGGGTGTCGGAAAAGTGTCTCTTCCATTCCCGACGGAAGTTCGTCAGGCTCATCCGACAAAGGCACGCGAGGTCATAGAGGGTAAAATCCTCGGCAAAGTGCGCATCAATATAAGAGCGTGCGGGCAAGAGACGATGGTATGCGTTTTCCACACTTCCCGAATAATCACGATACAGAAGAGCAAGGAGTTCATAAAGATGGCTCATGCAAAGCATCTCGAAGGCAAATTCCTTTTTCTGCCACAGCGAGACGATGCGCCCGAACATCTGACCAAATCCCGAGGTATTCTCTCCCACGAGATGCAGATAGGGGGAGGGGAGATGTGGCGTATTGTCCTCTGTTTCATAAAGAAGGAAATTGATGGTATCATGTAAAAACTCGCCGTCACAAAGGATGGCGTACGCCGATTTCGGTGAGATAAAGAACACATCACCCGGGCGAAGTGTCACGCGCTCCCCCGTGGAAAAGATATACTTCGCCTCGCC
>JAFVYW010000135.1 GCA_017508465.1 Clostridia bacterium | reverse complement strand
TTGAGGATGAGCATGCCACAGGCATGGAAATTCTTCGGGAAATGATAGAAAAAGCCGCAACACTGAACCGTGAGCCCGTCCCCATGTCCGAGCTTGCCATCGGTCTCAAATGTGGCGGAAGCGATGCCTTCTCCGGCATTGTTGCCAATCCCCTGGTCGGTATGCTTTCCGACCGCCTTCTCTCCCTTGGCGCAAGCGCTGTTCTTACCGAAGTCCCCGAAATGTTCGGTGCGGAAAAAGAGCTGATGGCAAGGTGCATCAATGAAGAAATCTTTGAAAAATACCGGAAAATGATAGTGGATTTCAAAAATTACTACATTGGGAACGGTTTCCCTGTTTATGAGAACCCGAGCCCTGGAAACAAGGCGGGAGGCATCACCACGCTTGAAGAAAAATCCCTCGGCTGTATCCGCAAGGGAGGCACCGCCCCTGTGGTCGATGTCCTCGGTTATACAGAGCCTGTGACGAAGGTTGGACTGTCCGTCCTTGATGCACCGGGAAATGACCTTGTCGCCTCGACAGCCCTCGGTGCATCGGGTTGCCAGATTGTTTTGTTCACGACAGGACGCGGCACACCCTTTTCCACCTTTGTTCCTACCGTAAAAATTGCATCCAATCACCCCCTCGCGACCTTCAAGTCGAACTGGATCGACTTTGATGCGTCCCCGATGGATGTCGATGCCTTTTTTGAATACATTCTCGCCGTCATTGAGGGCAGAGAAGTATTACATTCTGAATTCAATCGCGAAATCGCGTTTTATAAAAAAGGAGTTACCCTATGAGCTACTATAACGAAAACTTTTTGCTGAAAAATGAGTATGCGCGCATTCTTTATCACAACTATGCAAAAGAGATGCCTATCTTCGACTATCACTGTCATCTTCCCGAAAAGCAGATTCTCGAAAACGAGAGATTTTATGATATTGTCGACATCTGGCTTGCTGGCGACCACTATAAATGGCGTCTGATGAGAAACTTTGGTATCGACGAGCGTTATATTACAGGAGATGCCACCAAAAAGGAAAAATTCCTCGCATACTGCAAGACGCTCGGTAGCGCTTTTGGCAACCCCCTTTATCATTGGTCACAGGTGGAACTTGAAGAGTTTTTCGGATGCAACCTTGAAATCTCGGAGGAAAACGCCGAGGAGATATATCGTATCTGCAACGCGTATCTCCAGGAGCATGTCGTCACCCCTGCTTCTCTTATTGAGCAATCCAATGTCGCTTATATCTTCACCACAAACGAAATCTTCGATGACTTAACCACCTTTGAGAAAATCAAGGCAAAGGGCTATCCCTTCGAGGTTCTTCCCGCCTTCCGCGCAGATAAGATTATGAATGTCGAGGCGGCACTTTACACCGAGTATATCGCGAAGCTGGAGGCCCTCACTCACGCCATCACGGATATGGATACCCTCGAGGATGCCATCCGCATTCGTCTTGCCGACTTTATTGCCGTAGGCTGCCGCGCCAGCGATATTGCCGTAGAGTATGTCACACCCGTATCGGCAAGAGAAGATGCCGAGGCGGTGCTGAAAAAAGCCCTTCGCAAAGAGGCCATTTCTCTTCAGGAAAGCGATGTATTCAAGGGCTACTTCACCTATTTCCTGATGAAGCTGTATGGCGTGAATCATATCCGCACCGAGCTTCACTTCGGCGCTATGCGCAACAACAACTCGAAAATGTTCCGCGTCCTTGGTCTGGATAGCGGTTATGACTGCGTTTCCGAACATGGCTCTCTGACGAACATCTCTCGTCTGTTTGACCGTCTCAATGAAGAAAATGCGCTTCCCGCGACCATTCTTTTCAACCTCAACGGCAAGCAGAACCTCGAGATTATGCCTCTTCTCGGATGCTTCCAGTCGAGCGAGGTCAGGGGTAAGATGCAGTACGGACCTGCCTGGTGGTTCCTCGATAATAAGGTCGGTATGGAAAAACACCTCGAGGACCTCACCGCGACAGGACACCTTGCGACCTTCGTCGGTATGCTTACCGACTCACGCTCCCTGCTTTCCTATCCTCGTCATCATTACTTCCGTCGCATCCTCTGTAATTACCTCGGCACGATGATGACGGAGGGCGAGATGACCACCGATGTCGAAAAGGTCGGTCAGGTTGTCCGCGATATCTCTTTCCTGAACAGCGAGAGCTACTTCCGCATGAAATAAACAAATAAAAAGGAGTTCCTTATGAAAAAGCAAAAGAACCCCGCGCACCTTTGTTTTCTTCTTTGTATCCTCCTGCTGGTATCTTCTCTTGTCGGCTGTAAAAAGCCTCTGTCGGTTGAGGTGACCTATGTCCTCTCCAATGGGCAGGAGAATGTCACAGACTCGGTATCAACCCTCTTCGGTATTACCAAAGCGCCAACCCCGAAGCGCATGAACTATATCTTTTCAGGCTGGTATCAGAATGAGGAATGCACCGTTCCCTACGATATCAATACTGCGCCCGAAAGGGATATGACACTGTATGCTGGCTGGATTTTTGACTATGAGAGATATATCAACAAGGCGGATAAAATTCTCGCATCCACCGTCGAGGTCACGGCAGAATTATTCACGAACTCTTACTATGGTTCACAAACCCTCGAAATACACAGTGGCAGCGGTGTCATCGTTTATGAAAGCGATCTTTGTTACTATATTGTCACAAATAATCATGTCACCTATTTTTCAGGGCAGGGAAACAAAGACTATACAGTAAAAGATATCTATGAAAGAAACTATTCCGTGACACTTCTTGATGCATCCGCAGAGTATGACCTCGCCCTGCTTTCCATCCGTAAAATCAGGGATGACGAAACTCCGCTTTCCGTGGCAGAATTCGCCGATAAAAATCCCCCGATTTCCACAGTATGTTGCGCTATTGGTTCTCCTGGTGGTGTACGAAACCGTGTGACATTCGGACAGATTCTTGATCTTGCTGCTGTTGACCTTGAGAATACAGGCGCAAAAGTCAGTGATGTTGAGTTCCCCGTATTCTCTCACGATGCCCCCATGGACAATGGCTCATCTGGTGGTCCGATCTTCGACAGCAATTATGAACTTATCGGTATCAACTATGCCGCCGAGACGGCATACGATAATTTTATGGAAGGCTTCGCCATCCCCGTCGAAAAGGTGAGAATTTTCTTGAATTTATCGAAAATCGGAAAAGAATTTTCATAACAAGAAATAAAAGAAAAAGAGTTAGCAACGCAGTAAAATGCGCTAAAATGCTAACTCTTTTTTACATTTTTATTCTTTTATGAGCTGTTTATAGAGCTCCGACTTGGAAATGCCTCTTTCTTTCGCCGCTTTCTTGATTGCATCCATGCGAGCGATTCCTTCGTCCTCGAAATACCTCACATGCTCTTCGGGAGAGAGCAGAAGACGCGCTTCGATATCGCCCTGGCTACCCATCGGCGCACAACCCTCGGGCGCACCCTCCACAACGAGAACATATTCGCCACGCGGCTCATTTGCTTCATAATAGTTGAGCGCCTCGCGGAGCGTGGTACGCATGGTTTCCTCGTTTTTCTTGGTCAGCTCGCGACATAGGGAGATGTGTCTTTCTGCACCGAAAACCTCGCTCATGTCGCGTAATGTCGCAATCAGCTTGTGTGGTGCTTCATAGAATATCAGTGTTCTGTCATCGTACTTGATTTTTTCGAGCGCACGCCGTCTTTCGCCTGCTTTCGCCGGGAGAAAACCTTCGAAGGCAAAGCGTCTTGTCGGAAGGGCAGAGAGCGAAAGCGCGCTCACACAGGCGCAAGGACCAGGAACAACAAGCACACGGATGTCTGCTTCACCACAAAGGCGTACGAGGTCCTCCCCCGGATCGGAAATTGCAGGCATGCCGGCGTCGGTCACAAGCGCACAGCTCTCGCCGGCAAGAAGTCTCGCGACAATTTTTGGCCCGGCGCTCGCCTTATTATGCTCATGATAGGAGAGTATTTCTTTATGAATATCAAAACAGGTGAGAAGCTTTAAGGTGTTGCGAGTGTCCTCCGCACCAATGAAATCCACCTCGGACAGCACCTTGATGGCGCGTGGCGAGAGGTCGGAGAGATTACCGATCGGTGTTGTTACAAGATAAAGTGTGCGCCCCTCCACCTTGTTCTTTTCGATGTTCATACCGTTTCCTTTCTTTTGTTCTGAATGTAGTACTCCTCGGGGAATTTTCCTTCATCAAGGATGCGCTGCATCACCTCGGTGTACACGGTGTTTTCTTCGTCCTGATACAGAATCAGGGGAGAGGTGACGAGAAGTCCTTCGCCGCCGCCGAGTCTGCCCTCGACAAGCACCATGGAAGGTCTTGCTTTGGCGTTGGCGTGTACAAAGGTCATACGCTTCGGCTCAATCTTGTTTTCGCGCATCGCGTCGATAAGGTCGATAAGACGGTCTGTCCGATACACACAGACAAACGCGCCGCCATATTTCAGGTGCGTTTTCGCGCTTTCTAAAAACGAGTAAATCGTTCCGAAAATCTCATGACGCGCAATATTTTTTTCGTCCTCGTCGTTCGCCTTCCCACTTGTCGCCTTCATGTAAGGGGGATTGGTAAAAATGAGGTCGACCGCTCCCTCGGGCGATACTTCGTACTCACGCACATCCGCATGAAGGGCAAAAAGTCTGTCAGCAAGTCCATTGAGCTGCGCGTCCCTCGCGATAAGGGACGCGTACTCCTCCTGCACCTCAAGTGCCGTAACCTCATCCGCTCTGCCGCGTGAGAGCGCGAGAAGGGAAACAATTCCCGTTCCGCCGCCATATTCGAGTGCACGCCTGTATTTGCGCGAGGGATCAATATAAGAGGCGAGCAGGAGCGCATCCGTCCCATATACCAGACCTTCCGTACGCACAATCAGGCGGATATTATCATTTACTATATCAATTCGTTCCATATTTATCCTGAAAGAAGAATACGCTTGTGATGCTATTTAAAAAGGGAACGTAAAAAAGCCGTTCCCTCTTTTAAAAAATGTAATTTGAGAAAAATTATTCCTCGCTCGGAGCGCCTACGGGGCAAACCTCTGCGCAGTTACCGCAAGAGATGCACTCGTCCGCATTGATTACATACTTGTCATCGCCTTCGGTGATGCAAGAAACGGGGCAGCCGTCTGCACAAGCACCGCAAGAGATGCAATCGTCAGAAATCACATATGCCATTATCGTATACCTCCATTAAAATTTATGTTACATATATTGTAGCACAACTGTGAAAAAAATCAAGGGGTTTTGACAAAAAACCGAAAAAAATGTTTAACCTTCCTCGCCGTCGCCCACTCTGGTGTCCTCTTCGCCCTTTCCCTGCGGACGACGAAGCACTGTGATATCCGAAATCTTATAAACACGGATTTCCTCTTTGTCGCGTGCGGTAATCCGGACTTTGACGGTCTCGGCGAGAGGCCTTGTTTCGACGATAACACCGACGCCATCCTGTGTTTTTACCTGCGAACCGACAGGTGGCGTGTTGCGGATTGCCTCGTCATATACCTCATGCTCATAACGCAGACAGCACATCAGCCTGCCGCACGCACCCGATGCCTTCGAGGAATTGAGAGTGAAGTTCTGTTCCTTCGCCATGCGGATGGAAACCTGTACAAAATCGGTAAGAAATCCGCTGCAACAGAATTTTCTTCCACAGATGCCAAGACCGCCCATCATCTTCGCCTCGTCACGGATTCCAATCTGGCGCAGTTCAATTCGTGTGCGGAAGGTCGATGCTAAATCCTTGACAAGCTCGCGGAAGTCGACACGCGTCTCGCATGTAAAATAGAAAATCAATTTTGAATTATCAAAGGTGTATTCCGCCTCCACGAGAGACATGTCGAGCTTATGCTCGGCGATTTTTCTCTTGCAGATGATAGCCGCTTCCATCTCTCTTTCTTGATTTTCACGGTCATGTAAAGTATCCTCTTCGGTCGCCTTGCGGATAACAGGCTTCAGGGGCGCTACCACCTCTTTGCCGTCGACAATCTTGTTGGCAACCTTTACCACGCCCATTTCGACACCGCGTGCCGTCTCCACAATAACGCGTTCACCTACGGTGAATGTATTGCCTGCTGGCGAGAAATAATATATTTTGCCTGCCTCGCGGAAATTGATACCGATGATTTCGATATCCCCCTCGAGCGTTTGCTGTTCCTGTTCCACGGCAACGGGTGCAGGCGGATTCTTTTGTTGTTTTCTTTTCTTATCTTGCATTTTGCTACTCCATAGTTATCAGGGTTTGTTTGTTGAGAGAAGGGCGCTCACCACGGTCATGTTGGCGTTCGCAGATGCCTGTTCGATTGCACGCGTCACAAGGTCATAAACCTGTAACAGCCGCGTCATGGTGAAATGATGGCTCACCTCTTCGCATTCCTCCTTGCTATGAAAGAAGAGAAGTGTGAAGGCTTCGGCGCGCTTGGATGCTATTGCATCGCGAAGTGCGCGGATGACCTCTTCCATCACCTCGATGAAATCCGCGCGGTTTTTCGGCAGGGAGGATACCTCGGACAGCAGTGTCGCGTAAGGGGTGTGTGGCGAGAAGGCGAGAAGCAGAGAACAAACCTCCTCATGCATCGTCTGATACTCGCGGATGCTATCGGTATTCAGCATAGACAGCGCCCGACCGATAGAACCGTCCGCACGGCGAAGCACCTCGCGATATCCTTCTGCGTCACGGCGCTTGAGCGTTCGCCCCTCTTCGCTATTGCTCTGGAGGTACTTGTCGATAAGCTCGGCGGAGAGATATTCCATCGTAATCATCGGCGCGCGTGAACGGATGGTGGTGAGAAGCTTGTCTCGTCTTTCACAAAGAAGGAAAATCAGTACATTGTTGATAGGCTCTTCGAGCACCTTCAGAAGCGCATTCTGCGCCTGCACGGTAAGCTTGTCGGCGTCCTCAAAAATATATACCTTATATTCGCTCTCGCTTGCAGAAAGGAACATATCCTCGCGGATGACACGCACCTCGTCAACACCTATGGTCGATTTTGCGCCCTGCACGGAAAGCACCTTCACATCCGTGAACTGCATCGAGAAGATGCGTCGGCAGGTGGTACATTCCCTGCAAGGAACGACACCCTCGTCCCGTCTCTCACAGTTGAGAGCAGCGACGGCAGAGAGCGCGAGGGTATGACGACCGCTGCCTTTTTCACCGCACAGAATATATGCGTGCGAAAGTGTACGATTCCGTATCACCGACGAAAGACGCGTCTTTGTCTTTTCATTTCCACAAACGCATGAAAGATACAAGTCCCCATTCCCCCTTCTTTAAAATAGACCATACAAAACCAATTCTATTATAACAGAGTAAAGATAAAAAGTCAACGAAAAAATGAAAAGATAAAAAACAATTTCCTCCAAAGAAATTAAGACTTGACAAAAGTGTATGAAAATGGTACAATAAAGCAACAAATATACGAAAAAAAGTGAAGAATATATGAAAATGAAAAAAATTCCCCTGTTCCTTCTGTGTGTCCTCCCCCTTCTTTTCACGGCATGTTTTCCCACCCCTGAAAAAGAGTCAGGACCAACATTCCGGATGATTGCCATCGTGGAGAACTTATCCGAGCCCTTCTCGGTCAATGTCATCGAAGCGGAATATGCCGAAGGGAACTACTGGCTTGTCACAGGCGGTGACACAATTTATCTGGACGCCGAAGGCAATCCGATTCAAAAATCTGACATCGCGGTTGGCGACACCATAGAAATCACCTACAACGGACAGATTATGTTGAGCTATCCCCCACAGGTTGCCGCGCTGAAAATCGTTAAAAAGTAACATCAAACGGAGTATGCGAAGTAATATTTGCATACTCCTTTTTATATTGTGTTCAAAGAAGGGGGGAGAGATTTGCAGAGATTTTTCAGTATCTGATAAAAAAATACTACAAACTTCAACATTTTTATTGATTTTTCGCGAAAATATGTTATAATTATATTAATAAATTTGTAATAGTAGAGGTACCCTTATGGATAAATACATCATTCTCCCGGATGTCACCTGCGATTTGTCGGGTGAAATCCGTGAGTATTTTCATCTGAATGACTACATCTGTGGCTATGTCCATATCAATGACGAGAGCATTCGTACAACACTCGACTGGGACACCATCTCCCGCGAGACCTTTTATAAAACATTAGCGGATAAAAGAAATACCGTCAGCAGTGCCGCCGCAAGCCCGGAAGAGTACTATCAGAGATTTAAGAAATATGTGGACGACGGCTATGCCGTTTTAAGTATGTCTATCTCCTCGCGCATCAGCGCGACATATAATATTGCTGTCGGCGCGGCAAAGAGATTGCAGGAGGAAAATCCTGGGGCGGAAATCTATTGCTTCGACTCTCTCCGTATGTCAGGCTCCTTCGGACTTCTTGTCGCCTATGCATTGGAAATGCAGAATGCGGGCAAGACCTTCAGCGAGGTCATCACCGCCTTAGAAGAGAACAAGAGTCGCGTGCATCAGATGGGACCTATCGATGACCTGACCTTCGTTGCTCGTCGCGGTCAGATTTCCGCAGGAAAAGCCTTTATGGGGAACCTTGTGGGTATCAAGCCGATGGGCGATTCGAACGCCGATGGTTATGTCACCGTTCTGGCGAAGGCGAAAGGCATAAAAAAGGCGCTCGATGCGACGGTTCAATATGTGAAAGCAATCGCGAAAGAACCCGAGCTTCATTACGCCTTTATCATGCACAGTGACCGCGAAGCGCTTGCGCTTTCTCTGAAAGAGAAGCTCGAAGCGGCCTGTCCCTTCAGAAGGGTTTTTGTCAGTGATGTGTTCAGTGGTTGTGGCACGAATATCGGTCCTGGTATGGTCGGTGTATACTTCTTTGGCGATCCCATCTCCGAGGACCTTTCCCACGAAAAACAAACTCTCCTTTCTATCCTCGAAAAGAAATAAGAATAAAAGGGTAACTATATGATTTTAACACTCGACGGCAAGACCTATGTGGAACTTCTTCGCTTCGGTATAAGAAATCTGGAAAAACATCGCGCACAGTTGAATGAGCTGAATGTCTTTCCTGTTCCCGACGGCGATACGGGTACCAATATGGTGATGACCTTGCGTTCAGGTTTTGACGCAATCAAAAATAAAGAGGGAAAGCTCGCTGATATCTCGGGTATCTTTGCTTCCTATGCGGTATACGGCGCCAGAGGAAACTCGGGCGTTATCGTCTCGCAGTTTTTCAAAGGACTTGCAGAGGGGTTTGCGGATGCAGCCGTGGCAGACAGCGAGATGCTCTCGAAGGCGCTCACAAAGGGATGTGAGTTCGCCTACGCGTCCGTCTCCCGTCCTGTTGAGGGTACGATGCTTACGGTGATTAAGGATGCATCGCGCGCACTTGCCGAGGCGCTCCCTCTGGATAATATCGATACGGCAATCGAAGTATTTCTCGCCGAAGCGAGACGCTCGCTTGCACGCACGCCCGACCTTCTCCCTATCCTGAAAAAGGCGAATGTGGTCGATAGCGGTGGTAGCGGTATTGTCTGCTTCTTTGAGGGCGTGCAAAAATTCCTTCGCGACGAAGAGATTGAGAGTGCAGGAGAAGAAACGGCGAGCGAACAGATTGACCTCTCGCTTTTCAACAAAGATACCACCTTCCCCTATGGCTACTGCCTGGAAGGATTGATACAGCTGAAATGCGAGGGTGACGCGTTTGACAAAAACGCCTTTCTCTCAAAAATCAGTCCCTGTGGCAATTCGATTGTCACCTCCATTGAGGGCGATAAACTGAAACTTCATATACATACAAAACTTCTCGGACATGTGATTGCACTTTGTCAGGGCTATGGCGAATTTCTGACGATGAAGGTCGAGAATATGACCGTTCAGAATATGCAGAAAGAGCATACCGAAGAGCAGGAGCGCAAATTCCTTTACGATCCCGACAGGGAAGCGGGACACTTCGCTGTGGTTGCCGTCGCTTCCAACCCCACCCTCCAACGCCAATTTTTCGATATGGGCGCAGATGTGGTGATTTTAAGCGATATTGCCCTTCTTCGCAAGATTTTCTGGATGCCTTCGCTCTGGTCGAGGAAAAAGAGATTCTGGTATTCCCTAACAGCGCGAATTCCATTTTAGGCTCAATGCAGGCAGGAAGCCTATACAAAAAAGCCCGCGTCACGGTACTCAACTGCCGTTCCATGACCGAGTGCTACGCCACCTTGCCCGCTCTTGACTACGAAGGCTCGATGGCAGATGTTGTGGCTATGGCGAATGATATCTTGAGCGGAATCTACCAGTTCTCCATATATCACGCCGTAAAGGAAGTGCAGTTTGGCGCAACGAAAATTCATAAGAATGACTTTTTCGCTCTTTCAGGAGATGATATTCTCGCCGTAAAGGATTCTCTCGAAGCCGTCACCCTTGCGACAATCGATCGGACAGGAAAAAAACAAGAGTGGAATGTAGTGACACTTTTCTATGGCAAAAATATCTCCCCCGAGTATATTTCGCTTCTTGCAGAAAAAATCAATGCCCAGGGCTATGATTTTGAGCTGGCTACGGTTGCGACCGAAGAGAGCGCATACGATCTCACATTGACATTTGAATAAAGAGGGTTCTATGAAAAAGATTACAGATAAAAAGAAACTCGTCCTCTACGGATGTTCCGGTCTCGGCGTCAATATGTTGAATATGATTATGGGCTCCTATCTCGTATCTGCTCTGCAGACGGGCGGCTTTGCCGCGGAGGATATCGGCCTTTGGACATATCTGGATAAGGACCTGATCATTCCTGCCATCTGGATTTTTATCGGCTTCTTTGCCAAGGCGCTTGACGGACTTGTTGACCTGCCCTTTGCTACCTTTGCCGACAAATTGAAAACTGGCTTCGGAAGAAGAAAGACCGGTATTCTCATCGGCTATATCCCGATGATGATTTCGTTTATTCTATTCCTCGTCACCCCCTTTCAACCGGGCAGCATCGGAAACGACATAGCAAGCACCATATGGTTCGGTGTTCTTCTTTGTGCCTTCTATACCTTCTACACACTTACGATGCTTACCTATTACGCGACATTTTCCGAGGTCTGTCAGAACGAAAAGGATCTTGCCTTCCTTTCCAATACGAAATCCATCTGCGATGTCGTGTATATGAGCCTTGTTTATGCACTCTTCCCGGTATTTGTAAATGTCATCGGCTTGAATGTGCGTAATGTATCCCTGATTTTCTTCCCCCTCGTCTTAACGATGCTCATTCCGTTCTTCGTGCTGAAGGAAAATCCCGAAGAGCAGGGCGAGGTCAGAGTACTTACCCTCAAATCCGCTCTTTCCGTCTCCTTCAAAAACAAGGCGTTCATCTATTGGATGTCCACCTCCTTCGTTACCACAATCGGTCTGCAACTTTTTCTCGGCGGTATCAACGAGCTTTTCTCCAATACCGACCTGAATATGACGATTGTTATGGCGTCGTCGTTTGCTCCCGTGCCCTTCACGATTATGCTCTATAATCATTTCGTTAAGAAAAAAGGTCTCGGATTTTCGTACAGATATGTTCTCACCATCTTCGCTTGTGGTATGGCGGTTATGCTTGCCTGCCTCGGTATATCCAATCTGGATGTCCTCCTGCCGAAGATTTCTGGTTCGCTTCCCGCGTTTGTGCTCACCTCGCTTGAAGCAATTATGAACAACAGCAGCACCATTCTTCTCGTCATTTCCCTTGTCGGCGGTGTTGCGATTTCGTTCTCCCTTGGTGCATTCTTCTCGGTTTCGTATATGGTCCCCTCCCGCCTTGCACAAAACGAACTTGGCAGAAGCGGAAAAGGTGTCGCTTCGATGCTTTTTGCCGTACAGGGACTATTTGAGGGTATTGCCGCAGGTATTGCTACGGGTGTCATCCTGACAAGTCTTAAGTGGGCAGATCAGATCTGGCTTCTTCCCATCATCGCCATCGTCTGCTGTATCATCGCCTTCTGCATGTCCTTTGCCTTCAGCGACGAGGTGGCCTTTATGGGTAAAGAAGAAAGCACCGCCGTCGAGGTGGGTACGGAAAGTGTCTGATATGATTTATAACATATTCCGCTTAATCGGTCTGATTACGGGCTACCCCTTTCAACTTCTGTTTTTCAAACGAAAAACATATTATGAAGATAAGAAACAAACGCACCTTTTCCACGGTGGCAAGTTGATTATTACAAACCACTACAATATGTTTGACTATGTCCTGACCTCTTTTGTTGTGTTCCCGAGAAGGCTCAATGTTGTCGCCTCGGAAATGCCCTTCAAGAACCCTCTCCTTCGCTTTCTGATGAAATTCTGGGGCGTCATTCAATGCAACAGAGAGACACGCAGTATGCGTTTTATGGACACCGCCGCCTCTGTTATCCGAAAAGGTCAGCTTGTGCAGATTTATCCCGAGGGACGCAATACTCCCGACGGTGAGATGCATGAGTTCAGACATAGTTATCTTGTAATTGCCCATCGTGCGAAATCTACCATCGTCCCCATTATCACCGATGGCAATTACGGACTGTTTAAACGGGCGCATGTGATGATAGGAAAAGAGATTGATATATCCCCCTTCTTCACCACCGACCGCCCAACACCTCCGCGCGAAGAACTCGAGAGGGCAAATGCGTATGTATACGGTAAATGCCTTGAGCTTCGCGAGGAACTTGAAAAAAGAAAACACAGGAAAAAGAAATGATTGAAATCATAACACACCCGGTATTCATTGGCGTGGTTATATTCCTTGCCGCATCAGGCATCTTCATGATGGCACTGACCTATATTGTCGCGTCTTACTTTGTCTATGTCCGCACCCTCCGCAAAGAGAACAGCGAGACATGGTCGCGTGAGCTTCCTGCCGATATCGATCCCGAGCAGAAACCCATGTATACCGAGGGGCAGGCATGGAGCGACGCGCATATCGAATATAAACACGATGTTCACATCATAAATGACGGTCTGAACCTTTATGGTGAGTACTACGATTTTGGAAAGCCTCGTTGCGCTATCATTCTCTCGGGCAGAACCGAGTGCCTGAAATATGGCTACTACTTCGCTATCCCCTATGCCGAAAACGGTTGTAACATTCTTGTTATCGAC
Source organism: Clostridia bacterium (assembly GCA_017508465.1). Classification (GTDB taxonomy): domain Bacteria; phylum Bacillota; class Clostridia; order Oscillospirales; family CAG-272; genus UBA1740. The sequence goes on along the minus strand of JAFVYW010000135.1, from coordinate 3,167 downwards.
CCTCGCGGACACGGACTCAGTGATGGTCGGTTCAATACGGTAGGCTTTGAAGAGAGTAAGGATGTTATCGCCTGGATTAAATTTATGGAAGAAACATACGATATTCATTCCTTCGTCCTTCATGGCATTTGTATCGGCGCCGCAGGCGGTATGTTCGCTCTCGCAAACCCCGATTGCCCCAAGGTCATTGATGGCATCGTCACCGAAGGCATGTTCCCGAATTTTGCCGAATCCGTCAAGAACCACCTGATTGAAAGAAAACGCCCTGTATTTATCATGCTCGACCTTATCAATATGTGGATGAAGCATTATACAGGACATTCGATGAAGTACGGCCCGATGGATATCATAAGTGAAGTACATACCCCTCTTCTGATGCTTCATAGCAAGGAGGATTTGTATTCCACCCCCGAGTATGCGCAGATTCTCTTTGACCGCTCGGGCGCCGAAAAGAAAAAACTCGTCTGGTTTGAACACGGCAGACATTCTATGCTTCGCATAACAGAAACACCGCGTTACGATGAAGCGATTGCCGAATTTTTGACCGAGACTATCCCCTATATAGAAAAATAGGTAAAGGAGAAGAGATATGCTTTGTAAATATTGTGGAAATGAACTTGCCGATGATGCGCGTTTTTGCTCCCGCTGTGGTAAAATCGTCGATGTGACAGAGCCCCTTCCTGAACAACCTCTTGTCGATATGCCACTTCCCGAAACGCCTCCCACACAAGTTCAGGAAAACCTGCCTGAAAATACGCCGGAAAAACCCGAGAGGGAACAATCAGGCACTACACCGATAACGGAAGCAGAAGAACAAAGAAGCGGACGCGCGAAGACGATTTTAATCTTCGCCATCATTGGTTGCGCCTTAAGCATCGTTTTAGATGTCGCTCTCGCAGGCGTTGTCTTCTCGCTTATCGCTTTCATTCTCTCGAGAAAATACACCAGAACCTACGGCACGACCGGCAAGGCTGCCACCATAGGCACCAGCCTCGCCATCGTCGGCTTAATCGTCGGCACCGTCCTCTCCTGCCTCTCACTCTACGACCTTATCGTCTGGTTTATCGATATGATATAAATCCATCCAAAACAAAAGAGGACATCGTAAAGATGTCCTCTTTTGTTTTGCGCGCCAAGAGGAACGTAATTCGAACAGGGTTACGTTCTTTTTTTCATAGTAAAAGGCGAGCTTTTTATAGCTCGCCCTTTGAATAGTTAATGCTTTTTTCTTGACTCTCGGTAGCATAACATACATCCCGCGCCTTTGTTTCTGCTATTAATCACAGCTTTCCACTCGTGCCCTCTTTTACATAGCCACCAAACTTTTTTGTTAGAATAAGCTGATACATAATCGGGTGTTAATTTTCCATTTTTAATGGGATGCCACTCTAATGCGAGTTTAGGATTGATAACAGTTAACGAGTTTTCTTTTTCGCCTTGTACATACTGTTCATATATTTGTGCCCTATCTCTTGTAATATCAATATCTATGTCAAACGAATTGTGAGTTTCGTTAAAAATACATTTGCATAACGCTTTTATAACAAGTGTAAGTTCAGCATCATTAGCGCCAGGCTTTACATATACAATCTTGCCTAGTACCATTCCATTGCTATAATCTTTGTTTTCTTTAACACGAAATAGCGTTATTCCACATTTGGTTAATTTATCTTGTTTTTTCTGTTCACGTTCCGCTGATTTTTTTCCGCTGTGAAAAAACACACCATCGTATTCAATACCAATGTTATATTCAGGTAAATATACATCTATCTCTGTTCGTGCGTCTAACTTATAACGATTAATCGCTGTTGTAACTTGACGAAGATAGAAAAATATTGCTTGTTCGGGAAAGCTTGTTTTGGTTTCGCCAAAACACTTCGGACATCTTCTTCCATTACTTCTATGCGAAATAGTAGCTTGCCACTCGTGTCCCCTTTGACATTGCCACCAAACCTTTTTATTAGACCCTGCCGTAAAGTTTTGTGGAACTAAATCGCCATTTTTAGTCGGATGCCATTCGCTCACAAGTATTGGCATAATTGTTGAAATATCATTGTACCCCACAAGAACCTTCTTGCCCGAACAAAAAGGGCAACCGCATCCAGAAGTTCTGCTGTTGATTTGGCTTTGCCATTCGTGCCCTTTATCGCATAACCACCAAACTTTTTTGCCATTTCCAACCGTAACCGCACTTGGTTTTAATTCTCCGTTTTTTGTCGGATGCCATTGTAACGCGAGGTCTGGTCTTACGGTTGCTAAATCATTAACTCCAACAACGATTTTATGCCCAGAGCAGACAGGACAACCTACGCCACTATTCCTACTGTTGATGGGAGCATCCCACTCGTGACCTTTTTCACATAGCCACCAAACACGCTCATCTGAATTAACTGAAATGTCGTTAGGGGTTAACGGTGCGTTTTTGGTTGGATGCCATTGAAGAGCTAAAACGGGATTGTTACTTGAAAGCGAACCGCGACGAGCAACAATATTTCTTCTTTTCGTTATAAAGCGTTGAATTTTTGCACATTCAGGGCATCCTCTACCTCTGCTTCTATGATTTGGTGTTGCCTCCCATTCGTGTCCTTGTAGACATTTCCACCAAACTTTTATAGCCGAACCATATGTTATTGTTTGCGGTTCGTATCCAAGTAGAGCATTTTTTTCAAAATCCCACTCTGCCATAAGTTGAGCGTAATCGCTCACATATTTTTTCTCTTTAGTTCCAGCCAAAACATTCACCTTCTTTCTGCATAAATTATATCACAAAAAACAAAAAATCTCAAGTATTTTATCGAAACATTAAAAACAAACTGTGCCGTAGCATCGCAAATGTGTGAAGCTTTATCGGTGGAGTATAAAAGACTTTCGTGTTGATCTTTAATTATCAATACGACAATTTATCTTTCGGTCGGGGTTTTCGCCAATGGTGAATACATTCACACTCTGCGTCTGACAAGCTCGCTTGTCGAACTTCGAGTGGAATGTGCGAACCCTGCGCCTTACGCTATGCGACGGCGCTGGGTTTGAATCCTCTCCCTCTGCACAAAAGAAAATGCAGTCACACCTTTGGTGCAACTGCATTTCTTTGGCGCAGAGGGAGGGATTCGAACCCTCGTGTGCTTTTGGCACAAACTGATTTCGAGTCAGCCCCGTTATGACCGCTT
>JAFVYW010000134.1 GCA_017508465.1 Clostridia bacterium | reverse complement strand
TTCAAGAATCTTATTACTTGGCATTGTTCTACCTCCATTTAATTTCAAATAAAAAATCCCTTCCGGCATAAAGACATAACTATACCGAGAAAGGACACAAAAACAAATTATTTGATTTGATGTCGCCTCGGCAGGAAAGACTATGCTTTTACCGGAACCTGCTGTCTTAGGATAACACAAGTATTATACACGAAGAATTGTTGTTTGTCAAGGGGTTTTTCAAAAATTTTTTAAAGATTTTTCGACGCTTTTTTCTGTGAGGTACTTGCTCTTCGACATTTCTTATAGTATAATATAGGTAACTTTTATTTTGGGATGGTTTAAACATGAAACATATTGCCATTTTGGGCTTCGGTGTCGTCGGTGGCGGCGTCGCAAGTCTGCTTCAGAACAACAAGAAGGAAATCGAGGCTTTGCTCGGTGAGGAGGTTTCGGTCGATTATATTCTCGATTTAAGAGAGTTCCCCGACTCTCCCTACGCAAATCGTGTGGTTCACGATTTCAACATTATATTGAATAGTGATGTCGACACGGTTATTGAAGCGATGGGTGGTTCACATCCTGCATATGAATACACCGTAGCAGCGCTGAAGGCAAGGAAGAATGTCATCACATCGAACAAAGAGGTTGTCTCCTTATATCTTGATGAGTTTCTCATGCTGGCAGAGGAGAACGATGTGGTTTATCGCTTCGAGGCGAGCGTCGGTGGTGGCATCCCTGTCATCTCACCCTTGATTTCTCTGCTCCGTCATAACAAAATCCGCGAGGTGCGTGGCATTCTGAATGGCACGACAAACTATATTCTGACGAAGATGTTTTCTTTCGGGGAGAGCTTCGAACACGCGCTCGCCGATGCACAGCGCCGCGGATATGCCGAACGCATTCCTGATGCGGATGTTCTCGGCACAGACGCGGCGAGAAAGATTTCGATTTTAGCATCTCTCGTCCATGGTTCGCTTGTCGATGTGAATACCATATATACCGAGGGTATTACCAAAATCCGAGGTGAGGACATTGCGCGTCTTTCGGCGTGTCATCACAGCGTAAAGCTCGTCGGTCGCGCGTTGTTCGGCGAGGAAATGACCGTATTCGTCTCTCCCCATGCTGTGCCACACAACTGTCCGCTTTCCCATGTGGATGGTGTTTATAACGCCATCGAGGTGGTGGGCGAGCCTGTCGGGAATGTGATGTTCTATGGTCAGGGTGCTGGCGCAGGGGCGACAGCATCGGCGATGGTATCCGATCTTATGGTGACCTATCTTGAAGGTCGTTGTTATGCAATACCGAGGGTTCGGGATAAAGCCGTTCCTGCCTCCTTCCGTGAACTGCCATCCCGCTTCTATATCGTGATTAAGCAGGGGACAATGTCTGATGCTCCCAATACATTCATGAAGATAGAAGAGACGGAAAATGAAGTTGCGTACTTCACAGACTATATCACACTGGATGCGCTTCAGGAATTGACAAAACATGCCGAAATGCTAACAATTCTTCCCATTCTTGAATAATTTTACACAGATAAAGCGGTATATGCGTTTCGCGTATACCCTTTTTTCTTTGTAGATACAGGCGATAATCGCGGTGCAAGTGAGAATGGTTAAAAGGGACAATACGCTATGAGACAGCTTGGTCAGCGTTGTGCTGCTTATCATGCCGCCAAGGGCGGTCGAGAACAAAAACAGAAGAGTAAAGGGGGATATCCACCTTTCTCTTCCGATATAGGAAAGGGTACGCCGCGCGTATACAAGATAGCAGAGGTTGGATGATGTCGCGAGGAAAATGACAGAAAATAAGAGAGGGTAAATATACCCTTCTCCAAGGACGCGGGAAAAGGCACGATAGAGGACTTCGCCTGCGTTTGTGGCATTTTGGGTTGCGCCACTGACGAGGAAGGTCAGCGCGCTTATTGTACAGAGGATTGTAGTATCGACAACAACCTCCAGAACACCGACAGCTCCCGACGAGATTGTCGGCGCGTTGTCCTCATGAGCGAGAGCGGAAGTGCCTGCGCCTGCTTCATTGGAGAGAAGTCCTGCGAAGAAACCCTCTCTTACACATGCCTTTGTCATCGTGCCGAGAATTCCGGCGATGGTCGGGCGAATGCCAGCAAAAGCACTTTTCCATATGCCGACGAGAACGGACGGTAACATGGTTCGGTATGAGAAAAGGACAATGAAGCACATTACAACATAGACAAGCGCCGACAATGGCAAGGTAAAGGAGAGGATACGGAGGATACGCTTTACCTTCCCGAAGATTGCGAAGGCGAGAAGAACAATCAGAATGAGGGCGAGGTATTCGCGTCGGATGGGAAGGTGCAGGGAGGCGTTTTCGAGAATGGCATTTCCCTGCATGGCGCCACCGAGGACGAAGGCGAGCAAAAGGAATGCTATGGTATAAATCATTGAAAGTGCGGCGCCTGCCTTTCCCCGAAACAGCTGTCGCAGCACACCTGACATACCACCTCCCCTGCCATATCTGGCGCTTAAGGTTGCTTCTGCATATTTGAGCGCGGAGGCAAAGATGCCCGAGACAAGCATCCAGAACACGCTTCCCGCGCCCCCGAGAAGAAGCGAGGTCGCAACGCCTGTGATGTTACCGACGCCAAGTGTACCCGAAAGCGCTAACAGGAGCGTTTTCCGCGTGTTTTTGCGTTCTTCTTTTTCCGCTTTTATAAGTGGAGAAAAAAGCCTTCCCGGAAAAAAGAGGGTGTCCCGATAGTGAAAAAGCGCAAATGCGCCTGTAAATATAAGCAAAAAGGGGAGAAAAGCCAACATAAAGCACCTCAAAAAAATAAACGGTACATAGAAAACTATGCACCGTTCAGATGTTTTATGTTGCGAGAGCTTTATCGTAGGTACGCATGGTTTGTTCCGTGACGAGAAGATATGGCTTTTCAGAACGGAAGCCACAAACCATGTCGCGGAAGGCTTCGACCTCATAGGTCATGTTGTTATCGATGTGCTTATGATAGATTATGCGAGGCTCTTCGCCACGAAGGGCGAGGGTGATATTTTCCGTCGCATTGATGCGATCGATAAGGAGTGTTCCCTTTTCGCCTTCGATTACCGAAGGGCGCTTTCCGTCCGTAATCTTTGAGTAATCAACGGTAGCAAAAAAACCTTGGTCGGTATAATCGAGTGCGAGATGGCCGCATCCCATAAATCCATTATGGAGAGTGACAAAAAGGGGCGTCACACGCGTCGGCTCGCCAAAAAGGGAGACAAGCATATGAAGGGGATAAATGCCAATATCTGCGAGAGATGAGTTGCCGATTTCAGGGTTAAACGCATTCTGGATATTGCCATCCAGGAAAGCATCGTAACGCGAGGAATACTGACAATATTCAAAGGCAACACGGCGCACTTTTCCGATCTGGGAAATGCTCCTCTGAAGAATGGAAAACGAGGGATCAAAATCGGGGCGCATCGCTTCGAGAAGAACTACGCCATGCTTCTCTGCTTCCTCTTTAAGAAGAAGAAAATCGGCAAGGTTTTCGGTAATAATTTTTTCGCAAAGCACATGCTTTCCTGCGCGGATGGCAAGAAGTGCGGTGTCTCGGTGGGCGAAGTTCGGGTTTGCTACATAGACAGCGTTAATATTGCAACTCGCAAGAGCGGCAGTGTAGTCGCTGTAACGCTCAACAATGCCATACTTATCAGCATAGGCGTCCGCGCGTTCTTGTGTGCGCGAATAAACGGCGGCAATATCTACGCCCTCCACCCTGGATACCGCATCGATAAAACGGTCGGAAATAAAATTCGTTCCGACAATCAGAAAGGAGATTTTCATATCAGAAAAACCTGGAAATAATCAGATAAATGACATAGCCGACAACGCCGATACCGATACCAAGCCATGCCCAGTTCAGGAAGGTGTTCAGGCGTTTTTCCTGTTCTTCCTCTCTCCTGTCAAGCTCTCTGTCCTCTTCTGTCTCGAGCATATCCTCGGTGAGTTCAAATTCCTCACCCTCTTCTTCGTCAAGCGAGAAATCATATGTGCCATCTTCAATTTGCTGTGCGCGTTCTTTTGCCTGGTCAAGGTGAGAGGTGACGGCGTGGATTACCGGTCCGTCATCGATATCACTGCTCGCGAGAAGGTCGCCGAGTCTTGCGATCGCGCTCCTTGCGACTATAGGATCTGTTGCACCAATGGCCTCGTCCATAAGTGACTCGCATTCGGGACAGATATAACGGGGTGTCATCGAGCGTCCCATCGTTAAAACAGATGGTGTTTCAGAATCAAAATCTTTTTTGCAAACAGAACAATAATGCATTATATTTTCCTCTTTTGCTAATAATTGTTTACTTTTGTTCGGGTTTTGTGCCACGAAGTTGCGCGCGAACCTCTGCCATGTACTCGGAACGCAAAGCGCTCTGCTCTGCTTTTTCCTCTTCGGTCAGAGGGCGCATTTTGGCAATACGCGCGAGTTCATTGATGCGGTCAACTTTTACTTTTTCCATAAAAAACCTTCTTTAGTGTGATATTGCCTTATCTTGTCAGGCGGTTACCTTTAATGTATTATACCATATGATGATTGCTTTGTCAATAAACAACCTTGCCTTAATTCCGCCTTAATTCCGATGCGTGTTCTCCATTCAGGATAACATGCTGACTGTCTCTGTTCTTCGTGTACTATTTATTCCAGAGAAAAATATGTATGGTGCGGACGATATACATAGCGATGGCAACGACAAACAGGACGAGACCAAGAATATGTATCGGACCTACGATTTTTCCCAGGAATGGAAGATCGTTGCTGAAGAGGTAAGAGGTGATGTCGATTACTATCCGAGCGCCGCCTGAAATGCCGAGAAGGATCGGATAGAGATATGTCGCCTTATCGAAGGTCTGGTGCATATAATACCGTTCTCTTTCAATGTAGATGAACTTTTTTGTCTGGTAGGCTGCAGCCACAAGGACAATACACATGGAAACAATCGTGAAAATTTCAACATGATTTTCCAGAACCTTCTGCATCTGACCGAAAGAAAACAGGAAAAGAACGATCGATATGAGGAAAAGACCTCCTGTGTCCTTTTCTTTGGTAAAGAGAGACCAGAGAGCCATCGCCAAGAAATAGAGAGCAGGCAGAAACATAGCAACCAGGGGCGATACCATAATCAACCCGAGGAAAAGAAGCAAAAGAACGGTACGACCAATTAAGTATAAAACGGCTGGTTTCATAATGATTATTCTCCTATGCTGTTATTTATAGAAAGTATTTCGTTTTGTCTCGCGCGGAAATCTGAACTTCCGCTCCCTTCATCAAGGCGCAAGCCTTGCATATCATCCGCAACTTGTTGCGGTATATCATCCACGCGAAGCGTGGCATATCATCAACACGAAGTGTTGTATCCTGCGCTGGGTTTTCGCCTTCGGCGAATATACGCGCCCACTGCGCCTGACAAGCAAGCTTGTCGATCTTCGTGGGGCGTATGCGGACCAAAATGCTTGCTCTGCAAGCATTTGTTCCGAAGGGGCTACCCCTGTCAAAACACAAAGGACACCATGCGGTGTCGGGGTAGCTGGGTTTTCGCCTTCGGCGAATATACGCACCCACTGCGCCTGACAAGCGAGCTTGTCGATCTTCGTGGGGCGTATGCGGACCAACATGCTTGCTTTGCAAGCATTTGTTCCGAAGGGGCTACCCCCTGTCAAAACACAAAGGACACCATGCGGTGTCCTTTGTGTTTTGGCAGGGTAGGCAGATTTGCCACTACCAACTTTTGGAGTTTGTGTTAAGCAGATTTAGATGCGAGCTGTTTTTCGTGAAGGTATAGTTATCCCTTG
>JAFVYW010000133.1 GCA_017508465.1 Clostridia bacterium | reverse complement strand
GTATGCGAACCCGGTATCAAAAGCGCAGGGGCTTTTGATACACGGGTCGATGGGAGTTTTCGCGCAAAAAAATAACGGCTTCAAAAGAAGCCGTTATTTTTTGGTGCGGGAAACGGGAATCGAACCCGTACGGTAAAACCACACGCCCCTCAAACGTGCGCGTCTGCCAGTTCCGCCACTCCCGCAGGAACATTCAATATTATACACTATAATTTGTCATTTGTCAACCCATTTTTGAAAAGTTTTTTGAAAAAATTTTTAAGTATTTTTCCTTTCATTTTAGCGCCGTTTTTTTCGTCTTTTTTCACAAAACAACTTGCTTTTTTTGCTCTGTTGCTATATAATATAGGTAGTTTGATGCAATCAATCATTCTGGAAGAATACTCTTTATCACGATAATGAAAATGCGAGGTACAATATGCGAAGATATTCTTATGATGAAATTTTATCGATACTGAAAAAACATGATGGTGAGGCGTTTGTCTTTACCGATGCTGACCGTGAGAGAATACTCGCCGACAAAGGAATGCAAGAACAGCTTTCCACTTTAAGAAAGTATGCCGACACTATCGGCGCCGAACCTATTCCCACACTTACATTTTCCGCCTTTTCCCGTTTTGAACTCGATGGTGATCGTACGGAATTTCAATCTCTCTATTTCCGCCACCGTCACCTGCTCGCCGCCTTCACCATTCTTTATTGGCTTTATGGCAGGGAAGAGGATAGAAAGATCCTCGAAGACACCATCTGGGCAATTCTCGATGAATATACATGGAGTGTCCCTGCACACCTGAGAGGAACAGGTCTTACTACCCTGCAGGAAGACGGCTATATGATAGACCTCTTCGCCGCCGAAACGGGTGAGGCGCTCGCTGAGATGCTTTCTCTCGTCGGAGATAAAATCACCCCCATAGTCCGCATGCGCACCGAGCGTTATATCGATGAGCGTATCCTGAAATCCGCTACAACGCCATTCTGGTGGAATAGTGGCTGTACGAACAACTGGTCTGCCGTCTGTTCGGGCAGCGTCAGTATGTGCGCCATCTATCAGGAAAAGAATGTCGAGCGCCTGGCGGAGATTCTCGCCTTCTGTATCGATAACCTGCAAAGCAATTTTTATCGCGGCTTCTCTGATGATGGCGTTTGTCTTGAAGGAATTTCCTACTGGACCTACGGTTTCGGCTACTTCACCTATTTTGCCGACCTCTTGAAAAAGCGTACAGGTGGCGAAATCGACCTCTTCCTCGACGAGCCTGTAAAGAAGATTGCCCTCTTCTTTGGCAAGTGCTTCTTCCCAGGCGGGGCTACTGTCGCCTTTTCTGATGGCTCGGCGAGAGGCAAATATCAACCCGCTCTCGCGGCATATTATCATACCCTCTACCCCGAAGAATTTGCCATGCCCGCCCCCTCGCTTATCTCCATGAATTATCCGCAGGATGGTTGTGCAAGATTTGCCCTCCTGCTTCGTAACTTCGTCTGGGCAGCAAGCAAAATAACCACCGACGGCAAACCGATTTACGGCACATACCTCTTCCCCTCGGCACAATGGTATCTCGCATCCACAGAGCGTGGTATCGGCATTGCCATCAAGGGAGGCAACAATGAAGAGCCCCATAACCATAACGATGTCGGCTCATTCCACATTTATAAAAATGGTGTCCCTCTCCTTGTTGATATCGGCGCGCCGCGGTACGATAAGTTCTATTTCTCAAACCAGAGATATGAGAATTTTGCCGCGTCCTCTCGCTCGCATAGTGTGCCAATTGTAAACAACGCTTTGCAAAAGAACGGAAAAGAATACAAAGCTGTTGATATGACGATGGATGAAAGTGGCGTCCGTATGGATATCGCTCCTGCATATGCACTCGCCGAATTATCGTCGCTTATCCGTGATATTCGTTTTGAGACTGCAAGCGGCGTAACCACTCTCCATGATACCTTCACATTTACCGAAATGCCTTCTCGCATCGTGGAGCGCTTCCCTCTGAACACCGAACCCGTGGTATCGGACGGCATCGCAACCATCACCTCTGATGGCGAGAGCCTCTCTATCATTTTTGATCCGACCGTCTTTGATGCGGAGGTTTCTTTTGAGCTTGTCAAGCGCCACAATTACCTCACCACAAAGTCCGCTCTGGACACCTCGGATAACTTCAGAAAAGTATATCTTCTTGATCTTATCGTAAAAGAACCTAAAACCACAACAGAAGTTTCTGTTAAAATCCAATAAGGAACATTCCTATGACAAATAAAGAAAAATTTATCGAACTCTATAACACACATATCAAAAGAGAGGGCGCGGATAAACTTCTCGAATACCTTCTCTCGCCCCAGTCCGACTTCTTTACCGCGCCTGCCTCGGCGCGTTTCCACCTCTCCCGCGAAGGCGGTCTTTGTGAGCATTCCATCAATGTATTCAACTGCC
>JAFVYW010000132.1 GCA_017508465.1 Clostridia bacterium | reverse complement strand
GTAGCAATCTCGCCGATCCATTCCATGGCATCCACGGAGAAGCTGTTACCAAGGCAAAGAAGCTTCAGCACGCCGTCCTCATCCCACGCCTGCTTCGGAGGCTCATTGCCCTGAACATAATAGTTCAAATATTCATCGGCAGCCTTACCGAGAAGGTACATGGAGGATGCGAGATCTGCCAACTCGGCATCGCCGCCCCTGTGCATCAGGTAAAGAACGGAATATGTACTGACGTTCACCGTTGTTTCGCCCTCGCCGTTCGAGAATACGACGGTGTGGTTTTTACCAAAGGTTGCGGGAGAGGGATCTACAAGGGAAATGTAGCTGTAGCCATCAATTCCCGATGCGTGCTTTACTAGAGTCTTGCCGTTTTCCGTCACCGTAACATCCTCGCCGTCACGGAAGAGGATGCGAAGCTCGGTTGCCGAATCAAGAACCAGCTTGAGGGAGGAAATTTCTACCGAGTTGCCCTCAATGCTCGTCTTATAGGGCACGAGCATATCCGTGCTTACATTGGAGATCTGTTGTTTATCCAACTCTGCGAGGCTTGCGTTCGGAAGTGCGCCGAGATCCTCGGGGTTGCCGTTTTTGCCCTCGAAGTATTCCTGCGCGTACGCGCCATAGTTTTCCATTGACTTGAGGAGCTGACGAACGTAATACGAGTTGGTCGCATCAAGCAGTTTATCGAGATACGTGCTGAGGCATGCCGTTGCACTTCCGATGTAGCCGTCTGTCGAGCCACTACTGATGGTGATCTCTCTTGCCATATCGATGGAGCGAAGAGGAAGGGATACCTTGTAAAGTCCCTTAGCATCACCCGACTCGATCATAGCGAGGTCGGAGAGCTTGCACTCGATCTTTCTTGTTCCACCATTTGCCGTGGTATCAAGAACGATGGTTTCATCGCCGAAGAGGGACGGATCCTTCATCAGCTTCAGGAACGCGTTGAATTCGATCACGTCACCGACGGTTGCGCTCTGACCAACCAGCACGACGTCCTCGTGAAGCAGTCTTCCCTGACAGAGATCGCAGCGACCAAGATCAAACTGATAACCGCACCAATCGCAGGTGTCGAGCTTATCGCTTACGCTGTGAGCGCATTCAAGGAACTGTCCTCTGTAGATCTTGAGATTATCCACCGCGAACAAATCAACGGTGTTCGCACTTGCATTCACCTGTCCGAAACGGATAAACTGAGGGGTGAAATCGGAGCCGAAGTTCAGGCTAACCTTTTCTCCGTCAACCTCACCTGTCCATTCCTTATAGCTCGCGGTGTTGGGATAAAGGTTGCGAGTGGCAACGAGCTCTCCGTTGATAAAAATATGATAGGTGTTATCGTCGTCAACGCTGTAGCCATCCACCACTTCTCTCTCTCCGTCGAGTCCGCGAGGCGTGTGAAGGAAGGTGATCTGAATCTTCTGACCAACGGGAATCGTTACCCCGGGAACCTCCTTGCTGATCAAGCGATCCAGCGCATACAGCTTTCCCTCGTCTATCTTAATCGGGTACACGCTCGTGCTTTGGAAAGGTGTATTACCATCGTTGCCCGAATAGGAGCGGATCTGTAATGAAAAGGGTTGCGTTCCACCGTAATAGGTGAAATCAAACGTAACCGCGTATGCGCCGCCGATGACCGGATTCTCGGGATCCGTTAACACCATTTCCTTAAAAGTTGCCTGCGCTCCCTCATCATATTTAAATTGCACGAACTCACCGGTAAGCGTTCCGGTATAATACGGTATACCGTCCTCAAACACGATGAGGGCCTTTGCCGTATCGGAAAGGGCCTCTACCTCAGCCTCGGTAAAGAGCTCGTTGGTTGCGGGATTCTTTGCAACGGGTCTTTGCCAAAGCAGGCGCTCGTTGCCCGTGCCATCCTCGCAAACTACAATCTGGCTCCAGTCAATTACCGCAATTTCGTTTTCCTTGTATGTTCCGTTATTGAAGGTAAGCTTTCCCAGCTTGCCGCCGGTGAAATCGACGAGAGTAGAGCCTTTTCTGCCGGATGCCGCAAGAAGCTGCTGCAGCTCCGAGGCGGAAAAACCGTATTCGCCTTCCTTATCGCAAAGAACGATCTCAAGCTCCTCTGTTGCGCCGCAGCCCTCGTCCTGACAGGTGGCAACAAGGATATTCTTGTTGTTTTCAAGATCGTGTCTGTGGGAATACGAAAGATTTTCATGGGCAACCGTCGCAATTTCGACGTTTTGATCGAAGTAGAAACGGAAATTATCGGCGTAAAGTCCATAGGATGCCTGACCGAAGCGCCATCCGTGACAGGTGTAGTCACTCGCGCTGTTGATCGTCATTGGTTCGCCTGTTGTAGCGTGAGTTGTTTGCCAAACCTTGGGGCTGGAGATACCGGTGCAAGTATGAACAAGCTTGCCATTGACATAGACATAGAGGGTATTATCGTCCGAGTCCTCAATAATCTTTCCGGTGCTCTCGTCAACGTCACGGTCGCCGTCTACACCGCGAGGAGCGTATGTGAGAGCAAGCTGAGCCCATGCGCCCTCCTCAAACTGATATCCTGTTGGAACAAAGTCTTTCGATGCGGGACTCTCCAGCACGTACAGATTCCCCTCCGAATCGATCATAAAAGAGTAAGCGATCTGTGCGCTCCCGAAGCCGACGCCTGTCTTTGAATCATAGTTAGTACTCGAAAAGATTTCGAAATTACCGTATCCCTTAACACCGGGGATATTTGCGATAGTTATCGCAAGGGTAAAGGTCTTTCCCGTGTTTGCAAGAGTTCCTACATTCGTTTCCTTCAGCTGGAGCGCCGCCTTGTTCAGGTGCTGAACGTATTCGCCGGAAAGAGACGTTTTGCGATAAGGCACGCCGTCGCGCACCTCGACCGTTCCCGCTTCAACGAGCGCTTGCAGTTCGGCATCCGCATAGGTTACACCATCCTCCTTCAATTCAAGCGAATAGGGCATGCCATCGGCCGTTTTGCGTGCGACGGGGCTCTCGTTCCACAACAGGCACTCGTTGCCGTTGAGCGCTGCAGGGACGATTCTCTCAATTTCCCATTGGTTCGTAAAGGAAACGGTCGTGCCGGTAATCGTTGTTGATTTTCCATCATTAGTCATTGTGTTGGAATACTTCGTCCAAGCACCAATGTCAGAATTTGTTAAGATTTTAGAGGAATCTACCTTTTCCTCAAGCTGCTCGGCAGTAAGGTTATATCCACCGCTTTTGCCGATCGTGCCGTATTTTTGAAAATACTCGGCAATGATCGCGGTGGATGTATCGGCCACCGCTGCCTCCGATTGGCTCGCTGCTACCTCTGAGCTGCCATTTTCTGCCGCAAAAAGCTCAAGCGACAGACAAGAAAACAGCATCACGAGCATTAGACAAAATGAAATAATGCGTTTTTTCATAGTTTGTTCTCCTATATATTTTTTACCTTACAAATTATAGCATTCTTTCATCACGATGTCAAGATGTTTTTCGAGACGCGCGATAGTGAGAACGATGTGATGCTCCCCAGTATCCGGTAGGAGAGAGGCTTGCTCCTCCCGAATATCGTGTTAAATGAAAGGTTTCACTACTTTTTTTCAGCTATTTTTCATCTATGGTAAGCAAGATTTCATGGAGCTGATCCACGGGGATTTTCTTCTTCGCACCTTTCAATGTCAAAGTACAATTGTCGGCCGTGAAAATCAGGCGGGATACCTCGCGGATGCGTTCCGGCGTCACAGAAGCATACGCCCTCCGACGATCTTCCAAAGAGGTGTAACCCGAATCTAAAATATGACAATCGTACGCAAATGTAAAGTTAAGTTCACGAATATCGTCATAAAGCAGGTAAGCATTGTCTACATACGGCGCACTGATAATCTGATCCTGTGTCAGCATTTTTTCTTTCATCTCGCGCAGGATATCAACCGAAAGCGTTACCGCCTCGATTAGTTTTTCCCGTTTGATCTCACAGGTAAAGTAGAGCGAACCGATATTCAGATAACGGTCGAGACCGCCTGAAATATCATAGCAAATACCGCGGTTTTCACTCATCTCCATAAAGAAGCGCGAATTGTAACCTGTAAAGAGAATGTCATAAAGCAAGTCGCTCTCTGCCTCGCTGACCTTTGTCATATCCATATCAAAAGAGAAACGAAGGAGGGTGTAGTCCGCGTTTTTGACATGCACGGCAGCGTTTCGTTTTCCGAAAAATTCTGACACGGGTGCCATGTTTTCCCGCTTTATGCCATGCGCAATCTCATACAAATCTATCTCACGCATGAGGGTGTCGACGGCATTTTCATCGACGGCGCCCGTCAGGTAAAAAAAGATGTTCTCGCTCGCAAAGAGCGTCTGCTGAAGCTCCTTCAGTTTCTTTCCTGTTATGCGGTCAAGGGAGGCATTTGTGCCGAGAATGGGTAGACGAAGGGTGGTATCGGGATAAAGAATCGCCGAGGTAAACTCCGCGAGAGAATTCTTCGTATCCCCCTCGCGCAGCTCCGCTTTTATGCGCAGGCGCTCGGTGTCAATCTCCGCGCTTGTCAGGACAAGGGGAGAAAAAAGCATACATATAATCTTTACTGCGTGCGCAAAATGTTCCTTTGCGCCGCTGATATAGAACTGCACCATCTCGGGATAGGTCGAAGCGTTGAATTCCAGACCATAAAGGTCGAGCAGGCGATATAGTCCGCCACCCATACGCGAGTTGATATTGCGGATGGAGAGATGCTCCAGAAAATGCGTGATGCCTGAATACTTCTCATCCTCGTACATGCTTCCCCCTTTCAGAAAAAGAGAGATATAGAAGCCGCCAAGGTGTTCATTCGGGTAGGTATAAATATCGATACCGCTTCTTGTCTGATATTTTCTTTCCATAGCTCTCCTTTCTGAAAGCGTTATGTTGCGCGAAACGGAGCAGACCTTCGTCCGCTCCGTTCTTGTCATTAATCAATGGTCTTGTCAATCGCGAAACGAGTGATTTTTCTCGAGGTATTCTTCGGGAATTCTTCCGTACGGATTTTGACTACGCCGACCTTTTTATAGGAAACATTTTTCTTATTGATTTCCTTGATTGCCTCATCAAAGTACGCTTGTGCATCGGTGATACCACGGCGCTCCAGAGCCTCGGCGTCAGGATAGATCTCCGCTACAATAACTTCAAGCTCGGGGTTCGACTTCGATTCACCAGCGTAGACAACAACCTCGCCAACGCCATATACGCCCTGAATATCGGTTTCGATTTCCTCGGGATATACATTCTTACCGTTGGAGAAGATGATAAGATTTTTCTTTCTTCCTGTGATAAATACCCATTGGTTGCCATCCTCGTCAACCTCCACGCGACCAAGGTCACCTGTTCTGAAGTAGCCTTCGTCATCAAAAACTTCAGCAGTAGCTTCAGGATTGTTATAGTAGCCAATCATAACATTGGGGCCCTTGTAGGCGATTTCGCCCTCGCCCGTCTCTTCGTCGGCGCCGATAATCTTGACATGACCTCCGATGATAGGCATACCGACAGAGCCCGCCTTGCGATATTCATTACGGTTGCAGGAAATGAGAGGAGCGCACTCGGTGATACCATAACCATTAAGAATAACGATACCCATGTTTTCGAAGAAGTCGATAATGTCGGGGTTAAGTGCCGCACCGCCACAGATAATCATAGACAATTCGCCGCCGAAGTTCTTCGTGACGCTCTTGAAAAGAACAGAGCGAAGATCAATACCAATCTTGCGAAGTCCATTTGAGACCTTCATCAGCGTTTTC
Source organism: Clostridia bacterium (assembly GCA_017508465.1). Taxonomy (GTDB): domain Bacteria; phylum Bacillota; class Clostridia; order Oscillospirales; family CAG-272; genus UBA1740. The sequence continues at coordinate 6,115 of JAFVYW010000132.1, read as the reverse complement.
AGCATGCCAAGCTTGCCGCTTTTCTCTGCGCTGGCGAGAATTCTCTTATAGAAGGTCTCGACAAAGAGAGGCACAAGAATCAGGTGTGTGGGTTTAAACTCTTCAAGTTCCTTCATGATATAACGCAGACCGGAGGAGATATAAATCTCACAGCCCTGCGCATAATGGCCAAGGAAATTGACGGTCGAGCCGAAGGTATGGTGGGGCGGAAGAACGCACATCGTGCGCTCGGTAATCTGGAAGTTATACATACCCTGCTCCATATCCGAGCAGATGTTTTTCGTTGTGAGCATAACGCCCTTGCCCTTACCTGTTGTACCAGAGGTAAAGACGATGGAAGCGAGCGCGTCAGGATCGATTTCGTAATCGTAATAAGTATTGTCACCGCCCTCATAGCGCGCCTTACCATTCTCGCGTACCGTCTCAAGAGCGACAGCGTTTTCAATCACATGCTCACCCATCTCAACAAGAACGGTCAGGGTAGGAACGGCTTCAAGAAGCTCTTTTACCTTCGGTGCAATCACCGAGGATACCACGGCGTAACGACACTCTGCTGTATTGAGAATCGATGCCATATCAGATACGGGAAGCTCCTTGTCAATCGGTACGGTAACAGCGCCAATCGCCATCAGGGCAAAATAGGAGAACACCCAATAGGGACTTGCCTCGCCGATGATAGCAACCTTTTCGCCACGCATACCCATAGCGACGAACTCTGTACCAATATCACGGATATAATCGCGTCCCTCAGCGTAGGTGAAGGAGACCGCCTCTTTGTCGCTTGGTTTTTTACGGAAGGTCAACGCCTTACCATCAGGGAATCTTTTTGCAACATTCTCTACCGCCTCGCGGAAATCGCGCATATGCGTTGTTTCGTAGAGAGGATAGTTTTTCTTTCTGTTTTTAAAAATCATTCGTTTGTCCTCGCTCGAAAATAGGTTTGGGAAGATATTTTCCTTTTTCTTCCATATATATTATAGCACGCGCGCGCGGAAAAGTCAATTTATTGGTGAATTCTTTCAGGAATAAAAGGCGGGTGTTGCAAATCGGTCGATTTGCAACACCCGAAAGGTTTTCAGGAATTAATAAGGCATTTCCTCTTCTGCACGCATTTCTTCTACAATTTCAGCAACTGCATAGAACTGATACAGGTCAAGAACATAGTTCGGTGTCGAACCAAGCTCCTCACGAACACCCATAAGGTAGTTGGTAAGAGCGAATGCGCCTGTACCTTCCACAGTCTCACCGGCGAGGGTGCCGCTGATGTTGAAGTTAATGACATTACCAAGCTCTGCATAGGATGCAGGTGTGTAGAGGATATAATTCTTCTCATTTGCTACACCATTGACAATGGTATACTCGGTACCGCCAACGGTAAGCGTACCACTGAATGTCTCGCGGAGATAGAATACGAACGCAGGAACCTCAACCAGGCTCATACGAACACCGCTGACAGCGCTACGGAGTACGCCAGTCTCCACAAGACCTTCGATGAGGTAGTAGTTTGCAGCCTTACCTGCGACAAGTTCGCCAACAGCGTCGGTGTTCACACCGAGGTAGTTGCCTGCGGACTGTACATATCTCAGGAATGCAGTAACCATTCTCTGCTCAACGATCTTAAGAGTTTCGTCCTCGTAGACAGCCTTGAAGTAGTCGAGAACATTCGCCACAGAGGATACAACAAGCTCGGTCGAACGAGCGGTTTTCAGATTCAGTGAGAAGGAGAACTCCGCAGTAGCAATATTACGGATGGTAAACTCGCCGAGAGAGGCAATATAGTAGTTGCCATCTTCGCTGAGTGTCATATTTTCTTTCAGGATTGTAGTTTCACCAACTACAACAGAAACAACAGGAACATTGACAGGGATATGAATCTTGAAGTCCATACCTGCGATAATCGCGATATTCTGCTGAAGTCCAAGGCGGTCAAGAACGGCTACTTCTTTTGCTTCCACATTCATAGTCGTCGCATCAGCCGCGATTGTTTCAATCACCACATCCTCAAAGGTGTAGGTGATATTTTCAGGAGATACGGGAATCGTGCTGCGATATTCGGGAACAACGCCGCGTACCCAGAGTTCTTTTACAATACCCTCACCATCGAAGAACACCCAGGATACTTCACAGAAGTCCTCAACGCTCTGACCGACTGCGATATATTCGCAAAGGGCAGGAATGGCAGAACCAGAGACCTGATTGACACTATTTGCATAAGCGCCACCAGCAACATACTTGATGGTTGCCGCATCGACTTTGGTGTTATCATTGATGTAAAGCGTATCGGCAGCAACTGCGAGAGTCGCTTTATCAAGAGCTGTTGCCTGAACGACGCCGTCAATCGTGAGAACGACTGCACCGTCATCACCGACAGAAGTACCGGAAAGTGTACCGAAATAGGAAACGCGATTCAGCACAACCTTCTGTGTATCTGCGTTATCGAACGCACCGACAACATTGACGAAGCCTTTGCCATCTGCTTCCGCCTTCGCAGGAGCATAAATGACGGTGTTCTTGATATTCACGGTGTTATTCGCGCCAGGTGTGCTGTACGCGATAACATTGTTTTCCTTATAGGAGTTATAAACAAGCACATTTTCAAGGGTAACGGTTGTATCCTTGCATTTTGCACTGTTCAATTCAACGATACCATTGGTAACGGTAGCGGAGTTGACCACTTTGATATCCATAGCATACAGGGTAACATTTGCCTGTGCGGATACCTTGACAGCAGTAGATGTGTGTACAGCAAGATTGCCTGCGTAAGCATCCTTCGCTGCATCATCTGCAAAGCCGACGCGAACGGTGGAGGTCTTATCGCCAACAACGGTAATCAATGTTTCTGCGGCAGCATCCTTACCACAGTAAATCACACCACCTGCAACGCTCGAGTAGAGGTTCAGGGTAGCATTCTTCACCTCAAAGATGTTGAATGCAGAAGCGCCCGCCTGGTAAAGTGCTTTACCTGCCAGGTCGATGGAAAGCGTCTTTCCATCGACGACAATGCGGCTCATTACGCCGGTGTTTTTACGGAGAGTAATCAATGCGCCATCGGGAGCGTTCTTTACTGCGCCGGAAAGTGCATCGCTCTGTGTAAAGTACTGGAGCTCCTGTTCGCCATCTACCATGGCAACAAGCTCAAACGCAACCTCTCTGAGTTCATATACAGGATATACATCAACAACTGCGGCATCCAGCATATTCTCTCGGATAAGAGGCATCTCGCTCTGAAGTACATCGTTTACATATACTTCAACCGCGTCGGTAGCTTCATATACCTTCGAGCGGTCATCGGGGTTTTCAGAGAACTGAATCGGTGCATAGTTTTCGGGAACGGTAAGAATCGTACCAACCGCCACAGGAACTTCAAGCTGTGCAAGCTCTGCATCGCTCGTGCCCTTGCGTCCGCCGAAGAAACGGACATTCAGGGTAGCAGTACTCTTGGTATAGCTCTTATAGAGAGAACCATCTGCCGCGGTAGCCTCCAGGCAGGGGAATTTATCTTCACCGTCAGCCGTTGTGTCAGTGAAGGTGACGCCCGCAGGGAGCTTGATAACCACAGAGGAATCGATCTCGCCCTCTGCATTCTCATAGATCTCAATCCATTGTCCGCCAGAAGCTTTGTATGCAGTGTATGCCTCTGCAAAGCTCTCGAAGAACACGCGCTCGCCATTCGCTGTAACAACGCCTGCTTTAGGCTCGGTGGGAACCTGGTAGCTTGCGTTATATACGATTTCGCCCGAACCGATAAGGTTAAGGTCGGTCACAGGATTATCGCTTGCAAAAAGAGGAGCAAGCTTATCGTTTGCCGCGTCAGCCTTGTAATCTACGGGAATGGCAGTTGCTACGATATTGTCTACACAGAGCGTAGCGTTATCGTGAAGTGCTTCTCTTTCCTGGTTAAAGTAACCGAGAACCAGAGCAAGACCATGTTTAGCGTTGCTGGACTTAACAGGTTTGAAGTCGGCAATCTTCTGACCGTTCATATAGACTGTACCAAGAGAGTCGGTAAATGCGCTTCCTGTCTTGATAACAGAAATCACAACGGTGAAGTGGTTCCATGTACCTGCAGCGCCGAGTGCGATCTCACTATCGCCCACGACAATCTTATCTCCTGCTTCATTTGTCAGGAAGATCGGCTGTCTGTCTCTTTGCGTTGTGCCAGAGGTCGCGTTGTAGAAGAAGGCGCCGAATTCCGTAGGATACTGCGTTTCGGTGGTCATATCCCATTCGTAAACGAGATAAGAAACATCCGCAAATGCATGCCTATCCTCCGCGAAGATGTTAGAACGGTTCGTACCATTCGCCGGAGCCGCATAGCCTTTATCAAAAGCAAGTCTTACATAGCGGTTACCCGACGAGGAATCCTCGGTCGAAAGCATACCATATTTATTGGTAGCAGTTTCTCTCGAAATCCAATCGGTAGAGTTCAGGTTGGCAGTTGTTTCATACGCTTCACCGGGGATGATGTTATCCTTGATGAGAATTTCTTCTCCCGTGAAGTCCTCGACCTTTCTGGTGATGCCCAGAGCGGTCGCCGCATCCACCAGAGCCTTTTCGTTCTCCGAGTTGTTTGCAGCAGAGCCAAGCGTCGAGAATACGGTCGTAGCCAGAAGAGCGACGGCCAGTACTACCAAAAGAAGTTTAGAAAACTTTTTCATAGTGGTTCTCCTTGTTTTGCAAGTAAAGATTTTAAAAAATATTTTTTCTTCTCAAATTATATCATATTTGCATACAAAAATCTACTCGCAGAATAAACGATTTTTAAACTCGCCTTTTGTGCATACTTTACAAAATATAATCCGCACATGCGAATGCATGAGCGCGTACATGGCGCCCTTCGCTTTTCTTCCTCCCTTTTCATATGGTTGTGTTGCATGACGCGGGTAATTCTGGCAGAAAACCCATTTGCTTTCCCGTCGTTTTTTATGGTAAGATATAATTATTCCTCAATATAGGAAAAGAAAACGAAAAAAGAACCTGCTCAAAAAACCTGTTTTCCTCACTCTTCTCTGCTCTTCTCATTCGTATCATGGGCGTGACAGCCTTCGTAACAACCGTCGGTCACAACCCCGTCGCTGGTGAGAATGTAAACGAGGATGGCTCTGTCAATGTTGGCATCCAACCCACTCTTCATCTCGGCTTTGCCTTTGGCAAAGATAAAAAACCACGGTCGACCTCACTACCGCCGAAGTGCAGGACGAATACATCGTTGTCTCCGACATTGAGTTTCTCTCCACCACCGAGGATGACAGCATGGCGTCCGCCTCCATCACCATCGGGCTTCCCTGGCTCTCCCCGAGGGCGACGAAAAAGATTTAATGCTCCCATACGACATCTGCATCCAGAAAGCGAAATCCCCAGAGACATCACCGTCACCAGGGATTTTTTTGCAAAAATGACAATCTTTGTTGTCATTTTTGCATTGTTTCGCCTTTGCACATGCAGACTTTTTGCATTATCCCCGAGCAATATTTTCACATGAATGCTTTGCGAAAAATGCAGTTCTGACATATGTTCTTGTCTTATGAGAGAAAGCAGGGGAAACGATTACCTCTTCCATTTTTCTTTGCACTATTCGCCCGAAATCACGAGACACGCTTTTTCCGACTGGCATTCACCTCGATACGTTCGTGCAAAGCAGAGCAAGCATTGTTATCAAAGCCGATAATGAATTTGTGATCGTCTTCCTGACAAAAGCGACATAGCAATCGCCCCTTTTAGCATCATCTGGCCACAGGAGAAAATGCGCATGCATAGCTTTCAAAACCAAAAAAACGAATGCACGCATTCGTCATCAGAAGCGGCTTGCCAAAGAACTTCTGCCAAATATTTGTTGACACAACATAAAAAACCAAAAAACCTAATCTTTTTTCAAAAAAGCCCTTGACATTTGTCAAGAATGGTGCTATAATATTTTAGGCTTTCAGAAGAATGCCAAAAAATCAAACAAATAAATCTGGGTGTGGCGCAGTTGGTAGCGCGCTACCTTGGGGTGGTAGAGGCCGCAAGTTCAAGTCTTGTCACTCAGACCAAATAAGACCGATCCGAACACGGGTCGGTCTTTTTTTTGGATCTGGTTCCAGCCTTGATGTATGCTCTGCATACGGCGTCTTGG
>JAFVYW010000131.1 GCA_017508465.1 Clostridia bacterium | reverse complement strand
AGAAGCGCTGATGGTCTCGCCCATTCTTGCAGGGTTGATATTGGGCAGACGATAGCAGGAGTAGCCGTTTTCATCTACGAAGCATTCGGTAACTTCCACAACGGATGTGCCGACGGTGAAGGTCATCACGGGTGCGGTGTAGAATGCGGGAACAAATACACGATAAACGAAGTTGAGATCGTTGGTGAGGTTTAAGTATGCGCTGACAAAGCCGGCGGGCGTCATTGTGTAAGTGGTATAGGTTTCGCCCTGTGCCGTCTTGCGAAGTCCCAGGTCTTCACCGTTTTCTGCGGGATAGGTTGCGCTCGCGGTGTCAACACCGTTCACAACGGTAACGGTGGGATATGCGTCATTGTACTTCTTGAATACAACTTGCTGGCTTGCGATAGCCTCGGCGTACTGACAAGAATGGATGTTCGCGAGATTGCCCGCGTAGGTAAAGGTACCGCCTTCGATGGAAATATTTACCTTATGGGAGGGAGATGTGGTTTGGCTGGTGCCGTGCATGATGATGGGTGTATTGTTTCCATCGTTTATCTGATAGTTGCAGTTCACATAACGAACATTTGTTTCGATCGCTCTGTCAGAGCCATTTGCTGATTCTTCAAATATGCGACCATTTTTCGCGATGTTTGCAAAGGTTACATTTTCGAAGGTGACATTCATAACTCTTCCGGAACAATCGAAAGATGTAGAAGTCACGGCGCAAGCGAGAAGCACTTTCTTTGCACCAACATTGAAGGTACCATTCTTGATCACAAGGTCCAATTGATTTTTGGTCTTTGCTTCACCGTGGAAGAAAATATCAATGAGGGAGATGGTGTGACCGTTCAGGTCGACTACCTTGTTACCATACATACCACCACTATTGTAGTAAACCGTAGTGTTGGGAAGATCTGCCTGTAAGAACAGGACAAGATTTTGTGCGGATTTGTTTCTCAAATATTCTGCTGCACCGCCGACGGTATTCTTTTCGGCGTTGGTTTCACCACCCCATTTATCAAATCCGACAACGCTGTAACCTGCGTCAGTATCAAAAATAACGATAGGATACTTTGTCGCATCGGTAAGATAGGGCGAGATCAGACCATACTTGTGATTCAGAGCAATACGATAGTAGGAGTAGGTATCGTCCTTACCATCGAAGATGTAAGTGTTACCGTTAAACGCATAGCCTTCAGGGAGCATGGTGGTAAAGGTGTTCAGGGTGCGGATTTCGGTAATGCCGTTTTCACCTTCCACAAGAGTGAAGGTCTTGTTTTCCATATTGCCGACATTCGTGTAGAGAACAGGCATTCTGTTCGCAGACTGTGTAACCGAGCCGCCCTCGAGGAAGACATGGATTGTGATATCCTTCGAGGATTGCGTGAGCACTTCACCAGTATCAGTAGTCGAGTTTTTGGTGTCGGTGACGCCAAGATTGAACATTGGTCCGGTGTAGTTTTGCCCGAGGGTGAAGTCACAATCTTTGAAACTGATGTTGTATGTGGTGATAAAGTTTGCACCAATACCATCTGCGACGATGGGGTTGGATCTGCTGTTGCTGATGATGTCTACATTTTCAAAGGTGAAATCAGCGACCTTGCTATAAACCGTGGAATATGCGTTCGAACCAAGGATGAGCAGGGAATAATTCTGAAGGTTAATGGTGCCGTTGAATACGCGGCAGGACGAGTAGCCATCTGTCGTTCTGTCCTTATTGGTAGCGAAGAAAACATGAGAATTTGCGGTCAGGGTGTGACCGTTGAGGTCGACGATGTGTTGTCCTCTGACACCACCAAAATTGTAATAGGGGTCACGCGCGATTTTCGTGCCATTTTCATCGGTATAGGTCGCTTTATCTTCCTGGTCTGCCTGGAGATAAATAACGCCCCTGCCGTTTTCATTGTTCAACGCTGATGTGGCAGAAAGTTGCGCCAGGACGCCATTGGTGCCGTTTTGGTTGCCCCAATCGTTGCCACCCCAGACCAAAGTCTTGGTCAGGTCATTAAAGAGAAGAATGGGGTAGGTGGTGGGGTTGTTATAATAGTCGGCGGGAATCCAGCCATAAGGGATAAGTCTTTCGTGTGTATCAAGACCGTAGGTAGTATTTGAGCCTTCGGTCGAGAGAACTTTACAAAGAGCAACTGGATTTTCGAAAACATCGTAGAGTGTAAGGTTTTCAGGAATGGCGTTCGATGTCGGACGGGTGTTGGTGAGGATATGACCGTTTTCGTTCTTTTCATAAGTGACGGTGACATCCTCGGTATATTGCTTGTAGATAAGATTAAATCTTGCGGCAGGACCGTTGATGTGTACGCCCGAGAGGGTAACATTGGTTGCTACTTGTCCTGTTTTGTGTCCGACATAAGCAATATAAATCTGTCTTGCGAGATTGCTCGTATTGAAGGTGCAGTTCGTAAAGGTCAGATCGCTATAAAAGCCTTTTTCAGAGAAGGTGTTGGTTCTGTCGGGATTCAGATTGGATACCCAATAGGATTTGCTATAACTGTCAGGAAGGTTGAAGGTGATATTTTCAAAGGTGAATGCAAAGCGCATTCTTCTGTCATCAGCCGACGCGAGAACCTGTTGTTCAATGAAGGCGACATTTCCGCCCGCGAGAAGATTACCATTTCTGAAAGTGATTTGGGAGTTGCGGCCTTTGGTTTTCAATTGAGGCGAGGCGGATTTGTTATAGGTCAGAGTATGTCCTTGAAGGTCGATAATCACATGACCTTGGATAGAAGACATGTTAAAGTAACCATAAGTGGTTGTGTAATTTCTGCGCATATACACATAGTAGGTACCTGATCCGTACACCTTGTGAATAATTGCAGCAGGGTCCGCAGGTGTGGTGGCAGTAGCTTTGTTACCGTCGGTCCACAGGTAACTTTCGGCAGCGATAAATGCACCGGTAGTACCGTTGAAGGCTACAAATGGATAGAGATCTACATCCGCGTAGTCTGCGGGAATCCAGCCGTGAGGGGTAAGTCTGTCGTGCTGCGCCGTACCATAGGTGGTATTGGTGCCGTCTGTCGAGATTACCTGATGGATTGCTTGCACGCCATCGGGAGTGTTGAGGATAGCGAGATGCTCGGGAAGGGTGTCATCGGTCGGGCGGGTATTGGTTGCATAATATCCGTCTTTGCCCTTTTCATAGGTGATGGTGACTTCTTCGGTGTAAGACTGATTGATATAATTGAAGTGGGTGGGGTCGCCTTCGATGTGAATGCCCGCGAGGGTGACATCCACAGAGGTTTGCGCCGTCTTGTGACCAACGGTAGCGATGTAAGTCGCCTTGGTTTGGACATTGGTCATATCAAAGGTACAATCTCTGAAGGTGAGGAACTGCTTATAGCCTTTTTCAATATTTGCATTTGTTTCTGAAGGATTGCAGTAAACAACCCAATCGGTTTTTGCAAACCCTTCGCATGTGGTAAAGATGATATCCTCAAAGGTGAAATCAAAGGTGGAAGGTCTTGCGTTGTCAGTAGCATAGATTACAAACTTGATAAAGTTATCATTTACGCCAGCGTGCATGGTACCATTTTTGAGGGTGACGCGAGTATTGTTATTCAGGTACTTCAGCTGACCGTTGATGATTTTTTCGTAAGTCAGGGTATGACCACCGAGGTCAATGACGACATCACAATTGATGGCGCCAATGTTGTTGAAACTGTTTTTATGCGAGTAATCTTTACGCATATAGATAAAGAATTTACCGTCTTTTTTCCAAACATCGTGAATGATGGCGTGGGGGTTGCTTGAACCACCGTCATTCCAAAGAATTTCGGATGCACCGATGTAGTTCAGCTTGTCGTCAAACGCGACGAAGGGGTAGTCTTTTACGGTTTCATACACATCTGTCGGTATCATACCATAGGGTGTGTAGCGTTCGCTTGTGGGATCGAGTGCCTCTGGCTCATCTGCCGCGAGTGCCGATACGGTAAAGCCTACCGCAAAGACAAGTGCAAGCGTGAGAAGAGCGATCCACAGTTTAAGATGTTTTCTCATGATGTTGCTCCTTAAAAATTGAATTATTTATATGGTTATAAAATTCATTCGATAATAAAATATCGGAAAAATGTTGATTTCAATTATAATTTCAGAATGTAGGGCGGGGGTTTATCTTTAGTGAAGTTTTGACCTATGGTCAAAGTGAAGTTGCAATAACATTTGCAGTGAAGTTTGCATAGCAAGTGAAGTTTCGCCTTTGGCGAAGTGAAATGAATTTTAGGGCGGGGGCAAGGGGAGTGAAAAGTGAAGAGGTGTAGATGTAGGGCGGGGGTTCACTCCCGCCGATTGCGCCCGAGGCAGAAGGTTTTTGCATAAGCAAAAAACCTTTGGTGTCATCCTCGAGCGAAGCGAAGGATCTGGGCGCTACGAACGCCTTATCAAGAATGAGATTCTTCGCTACGCTCAAAATGACAGGTAGAAGTCAAAATGACAGGTAGAAGTCAGGATGACGGTTTGGTGGATTAAAGTTCTCCAAGCTCGATGTCAGGAAGGTCGATGCCATCGCCAGAGGTGCGGATGATGTCTTCGCCGAGTTCGATTACTTCAATTTCTGCTCTTTCATAATTGTTTTGCATAATGGGTACTCCTTATTTTATATTTATTTGTTATTTATTGTAGGATTTTGCACTTTCGCCATAGAGGTAAAGCGCGCGGACAAGTGTGGTGAGGTTTGCATCCTGACCGTCCTGACGGCAGAGGTAAGCGTTTGCACTCATGGTGAGTGTCTTGCCGATTGCTACGCCGTCCTTCTGTACGGTGACGGTGATCTGCTCGTCAAGTTCGTTTGCTAAAATGCCATCGTAGAGGAATACATATTCATCACCGTTTGCCGTCGCATCAGCAAAGTTCAATACTTCACTTACGCCACCCTTGGTAACGCAAAGGGTGAGACCTGTGGTATCGGTCGCTTTGACGGTGATACGGAGAGCGAACGCACCTTCGAGGCGCATGCCGACTTTCGTGATGGATGCGACATCGCTTGCATCACCCGTGAGGGTGAGGGTATCTTTATCCTCGGGGATTGCGGTGAGTTCGCCGATGCTTGTGACAAACTCGCTTTCATCCGCTCCGACATATTGCTGTGCCGCCGCACCGTAAACCAGAAGGTTATCGATGAGGGTGCAAAGCGCAGTATCGTCTGCATTTTCTGCCTTGAGGGCTTCGGCGTACTTCTTGACGGAGAGGGTGTTATGTGTCACAGTGACTTCCTCTTCACCCAAGGTCGCGGTAAGCGTTGCCGTAATTGTCTCGCCCATTCTCGCGGGGTTGATGTTCGGCAGACGGAAGAGGTAGAGACCGTTTTCATCCACGGTATATGCACTTACCTCGATGGTCGATGTGCCGATGGTGAAGGTCACCACAGGGTTCGTGTAACCATAGGGAAGGAATGCACGATAGATGAAGTTGAGGTCGTTGGTGAGATTTAAGTAAGCACTCACAAAGTTGAAATCGGTGAGGGTGTAGATGGTGTTCGTTCCCTCTTGTCCCGTCTTGCGGAAGCCGAGAATGCCGTTTTCACCAGGCATCGTGAGGGTGGCGACTTCTGTGCCTGCACCAAGTTTCAGGGAGGTGTACTTGCCGTCCCACTTGCCGAAGGTGAGTGTCTTGTTCTCGCAATCACCGCTGGTGAAGAGATTGAACGCGCCGAGGACGATGATTTCACCACCGTTTACCTTGATGTTGACATTGGCAAGCTTTGCATTCTGTCCGAGGAAGAACAAGGGGTTCTCTGCCTGGGCGAAGGTGGTAAACTTACAGCCATTGAAGGTGACATTGACGGTCGTGGTGTTCTCGTTTTCGCGGGAGTCATTCACGATGGAAGCATATCTGTGGTCGAGAATGAAATGCACGCCTTCAAAGGTGAGATTCGTGACCTTACCTATGGAGTAGGAACGGACACCAATCGGGAGAAGGGTGGAGTCGCCGATGTTGCGGATGGTACCGTTTTTCACGGTAACATTGAGCTCGTAGTTGGATCTTGCCTGCAGGTACATAAAGTTACCGAAAGCGGCAAATTCGTGACCGCCGAGATCAACGAGAAGGGTATTGCCCGATTTGGAGTTGCCAAAGAGGTAGTTCTTGTATTCTCCCTTTGCCATTTCGACATCGCGCTGGACGAGGATGACAAATTGTCCCGCCTTCTTTGTGAAATAACCGAGCGCACTGCTTTCATCCTCTGTTGCCCATACACTGAAGCCGTCGATGAGTTTGCCTGTCGCGGCATTGAAGAGCAGGAAGGGATATGCTTGGGTGTCGGTGTACTTATGAGGAATGATACCGTAAGCGGTCTTTTCGCACAGATAATAGGTTACCTTGTCTTCACCGTTTGCTTCTGCGACGAAGTAGCGGTTACCGAGGGTGGTCGGCTGTGCGACGGTTTCATAAGAGGTTGTGGTTTTTGCCGTGGTGACGGAGGGAAGTCCATCTTTGCCCACGCCATAAATGAAGGTCTTGTTCGTAAATGTGCCAGCATCGAATACCTTCGGCAGTGCCGCACCAACATAATGGAACGAGCCACCAAGCACCTGAATATGAATAGCGTGTGTGGTAGAGTTATTTGATCCTGTCGCCGTGTTGCAACGGAAGAGAGGTACCGAGCGTGTAGCCGCAATTTCAAAGGTGCAATCGCGGAAGGTGACATTTGTTGTTGTCAAATAGTCTCCACCGACGTCATCCTTGACGAGAACGCCGCTTGCCTGAATGTTGGTGATATTGACATTTTCGAAGTTGTAGTTTCCGGTGTGAGTATATTGCTGGTCGTAGGTGTTCGAGCCGACGCTTATCAATGCCTGTGTACCGAGATTGATAGTACCATTCTTGATGGTGTAGGTAACATTACTGGTGAAGTTCTTGTTTTTCGCCTGTGCATAGAATACCTGCGAGTTTGCAGTAAAGGTGTGACCTGCAAGGTCGATGATGTGGTTGCCTGTGATACAACCCATGTTGTAGTAGGTCTGGAGTTTTCCATCCTCGCCTGCCGCATCGACATAGTCGCCCTGGAAGTAAATCGCATAAGAGCCTTTCGTGCAGTTCTTATGGAGCTGTGACATGACACCGCCGTATGTGCCTTCGCCACCCCAACGGTTGCCTGCCCAGACGACAGTCTTGGAGGAGAGAGCAAAGAGAAGAATGGGATATTTTGTCGCATCGCGATACTCTGCGGGGATTTTACCATAAGGTGTCGCGGTAGGATCGGGCGAGAGGGCGTAGGTCGTCATACCGTCTTTTTCGGAAAGAGCTTTTGCGAAAATCATAAGCTCTTCGCCAAGGAGAACCGAAGTATCGGGAGTCGCACTTGTGGTCGGACGGGTGTTGGTGATGTAGTTGCCGTCTGCACCCTTTGCGATGGTGAAGAAGCGGTTTTCTGTACCTGTGTAAGTCACAAGGCTTACATTGGAAGGATCGCCATAGATATTCGAACCGATGAGAGTAACGCCGTCGTCGATCACGCCTGTCGAGTGACCGATGGAGAAGAGGGTGGTTTTTGCGGTGATATTTGTGGTATCAATCACGCAATCCTCTACGGTAACACGGAGGACAAACGCCTCTGCCGTAGCGGAGCTTGAGGGATTGGTTTTGGAAATAAGAATGGTAGGAGCATAGCCGCTTTCCACAGCGAAGGTGACTTCCTTAAAGGTGAAGGTCAGGGGCTGTTCGTGTTTAATAGCGCTTGGCGAGAGGAAGGGTGCTGTGGTTTTCGCCTTGAGTGTACCATTATAGAAAGTAACGCGCGTGTTGTTGTCTGCCGACTTCGCCTGAGGTGTGATACCCTTCTCATAGGTCATAGTATGACCGCCGAGGTCGACGAGGACATCCGCCTTAATAAAGCCAATGTTATAAGAGGCAGTAGCGTGCGTGTAATCACGACGCAGATAGATGACATAATTGCCGTCTTTTTGGTAAATCTTATTGAACGCGCCTTCGCCGGAGTCCTGAATGAGGATAGCGGACGCACCGATGAAGGAGAAATCATCGCGGTTGAATACAACGAGAGGATATTTTTCCGCATCGGCATATTCTTCGGGGATGATACCGTAAGGTGTCGAGAGGGTTTCGTTCAGGGTAGGTGTAAAGGCGTTGTAGCCGTTCCATCCCGCAGCGTTCGCGTCGGGTGCGAAGTTCGCAAATCCCTCGTCGGTCAGAGCCGCAATATTCGGGAAGCTGCGCGCTGCACTGAAGTACATGGTTGCATAGCCGTTTTCACCCTTATGGAATTGCATCATGGTGATGGCTTCGAGGAAGGTTGTCTTGTCAAGACGGTCAAACCAGAATTCGCCACCTGTCATCTCTGTCGTGACGGTAACCTTTGCCGTGGAGAGAGGAAGCATTCTGACAGGGTTCTTTGTAAAGCGGCTCTCGCGCATGTCGACCGTGCATTCGTCAAAGACGATATGTACCTTCGATACCGCACCGACGGTGGTGACATTGACGAGCATTTCACGCACCGTAGCACCCTTTTCAAGACCAACATGGACATTTTCAAGGGTGAGAGTGAGGTTGCCTGCCACCTTGGTGGCTTCAAAACCGACGAGCGAGCCGCCCGAGAGGTAGAGCGAACCATTCTTTACGGTGATGGTTTCGACAGCGGTTGTCACGCTGATAAGGCTGTTCGACTTGCATGCGGTATGAATTGCGTAGCCATTCAGGTCGAGAGTAACATTCTTCGCGTTGATATGACGGAAGACTTCTGCATCCGCGAGGGTGACATTTCTCTTCAGGGTGATAGTGCCGTCTGTCGTGCCGAGAGCACTCACGGCTTCAGCGAGAGTAGCGTAGCCGTTTTCACCGATATAGAAGGGGAGGGTTGCTTCTGCCTGCTTGTAAGCATCGCCACCATCCGAGGTGAGAACGAGAGCGGCAGAAGAAATGGTTGTATCCGTGGAGATTTCTTCAATTTTGAAGTTATCGAAGAAGATGAGGTCCTCGTCAGCACCGGTAGGGCCGACGGAGAGAGTAAAGTTCTTTGCGACCATTCCGTTCTTGCCATAGAGAGGCTCTTCTATGGTATAAAGAAGGGTGACGGTCGTCCATTCGCCTGCCTTTGTCTGCACATTCACACGGTCGGAGTGGTAGTCGATAAGACCTGTGTTCTTGTTCGAGAGGTTGTGCATCTGAGCGGAAATGCGACGGCTGCTCGTGTCGTAGACATCGAATGTGATAAGGAAGCGTCTGCCATAGTCATCTGTGCCCATCGAGGTGGGAAGAATGCTGTTTGCCGTAAGAGCTGTGACAGAGGCGTAGTATTTATGGGTTGCATTGTGCGAGCCCTTGCGGATGATGGGGGAGACGCCGAGCGCCTTTCCGTGTCCTTCAAATTCCTGATACTCGTAGTTGACATTACCCGAGATGGTGAAGGAGGAGGTGCCATCATCGAAGTTTTCGAGTGTGAATTTCGCATCGGTGGGCGTGCTGTTGCCACTCGCTCTGTCCGCCTTGACAAAGAGGGCGACCTTCTCGCCGGGTGTCATCGCAGCGAGAGCTTCGGTGAGGTTCAGAGCGTAGTGACCGACGCCGCCAACGGCGAGTGTGCCGAGGCATTCACCGTCCGCATCACCGAGGTAGACCGAGAGGGCGTTCGCCGCATTGTCTCCGACAAAGAGACGCAGCTCTGCGCGGTTGACATTCTTGTCCTTGAGGGATGAGAAGTCGGGAACGGTAAGCTCCAACGACAGACCATTTTCTGTGGTGACAACAGTCTCATTCATGGTGAGGGCGCTTGTTTCACCGACTTCGGTATAGTAGGTTGCCGTGTAGGCGTCAGCGAGCGCTTTGCCGTTGTCGCCTTGGATGGTGGTGGGTACATTCAGGGTGTACTTTTCGCCACTCTTAAGAGCGACAGAGGGGGTGAAGGTCCATTCGGTTTTACCGTAAGCGGAGGTAAGTGTACCGAGGACGGCGTTGCCCTGGCTGTCGGTCAGGGTGATTTTTGCCGCTTCCGCATCAGGAATCATACCCGAGAATTTTACGGTGAAGGAAGGTGTCGCTGAAACTTCACCGCCGGCAAGGGGCGTTGCATAGATCACGGTAGGTGCTGCGCCCGAGAGGACATAGTGCGCGAAGTTCTTGTAACCGACATAGGGGTCGATTTCCAGTTCATTACTGCTGTCGCGCGAGAGGAAGGTGTGTCCAAGGAAGAGTTCAAAGTAAAGGAAGGGGATATCATAGTAGCGTGCGATGTTAACCATATGGTTGTTACCGCCGTAGCCGTTTGTCTCAATGCCGATGTGTGCGCTCGTCATAATGGGAGCAAAGTTTTCATCGACATAGCCTGTGGTACTGCCACAGGAGGAATACACAAACTGCGCGCCCGAGGGGATCATCTTGCCTTCGTAGGTGAGCCAGGGCTGGATTTCACCGCCGTCGATGGTTGCACCGTTTTTGGTGTAAGTGGCGCGGTTCATATCATAGCGGGTTTCGCCGTTATGACCTTCCAGGAAGTAGTAATAATTGAAGGATTTGATATGCTCATATGCGAAGGTTTCAAGTTCGCTTTCGGTGTAGCCGTCCGCCGTTGTCTTGACAAGCCCAAGATCGAGGTCAGCGAGTTGGGTGATCATCGAGCCCTTCGAGTTACCGATAACGCCGATGGTACCGTTAAATTTGAAGGTATCACCTTCGGTGAGGGAGAGGTAACGCAGATAACGGAGTGCCGCCGTGGGAACGAGGGTGGAGTTGTAGGTAAAGAGGGAGTAGGTGAAGTTGTCACCAGTGACACTGCCACTTGTGAGGGAAGAACCATCGAAGTAGTTGTAGTGGTCGGTTCTCGCCATGGGAACATACGCGTAGTCATACATCGCAACCGCATAGCCATCGAAGCCGAAGCCGTTGCTATGGGGGCGCTGGTCGCTCACACAACCCGAGGCGAGATGCTCCGAGGAGCTGGCGAGCGTCATAATGGGAACGCTCTTTTCGGGGTTGGTGGGGTAGATGACATGGAGATAGAGGTTGAGGTCGATGGGCGAGCCGTCAGGCTTTACACAGTCGGTGATCTCTTCGGCTTTGGTGTGCTTTACACGGATGTAAAGACCGTTTTCGTCAGGGATGTAGTTCACACCGTTGTGGGTGATCTGGTTTTCGCCCGAGCCGATGGAGTACCAGACGGGTTCAGAACCGTCAAAGCCGTTCTGGGTTGCCTTTTTGACACCGTTGTTGTGCCAGGGAATGACATACGAGCCTTTCATGCCGCGGAAGTCGAGGTTCCAGACCTCAACAATTTTTTCCAGTGTTCCGTCCACACCGTGACGGTCAAACTGCCAGAACACGCGGTCGCGCTCCAGGTTATGTCCCGCAGGGACAACGAAGCACTCTTTGTACGCCTTCTTGTAGGTGGTGTTTGTAAAGACGGCACCACTCTTGACTTTTTGCATCAGGGATTGTACTGCCCAGTCAAGGTCGGGGGTAACGGTTTTTTCGTGATTGTGATAGTCAGCAACGATAACGATATAGTTGCGATTTACCATCGAGGTGATGATATTGACATCGCTGTCCGTACCGGTACGGGTAGCGTGTGTATTGACAACATAGAGAATAACGGAGGTGCCGTTACAGCCATTGTCAATTGCAGAGCCATTGTGATAGACGGTGAGATCGACGGGGATACCGAGATAACCATCGTTCGTCATGTGTGAAGTCTCGATTTTCTTGCCCGAGAGGAACTCGTCAGCAAGGATATCTGTCATCGCATCGGGATACGTTTCACTGTTGCTCGTCGCAACAGCAACAATGGTCAATGCCGCAATCAGTGCAATTAAGAGGATGAAAAGTTTACATATTTTTTTCATTACCGAACTCCTTTTGCGCATAATAATTAAAGCGCATATATTATATCTTTATAATTTATTTAAATTGACATCTTGTAAATGTTATTTTCGCGAAAATAAAAAAATATTTATGATTTATAAAAAAAGGGAGCAACATTTTGTGCAAATTTCACAAGGTTGCTCCCCGTGATCAATTATTGTATTCCACGCGGAAGGTGCGTGTGTCACCGAGACGGGAGCGGAAGGTGATAGTGTCGCTTTGTTCGGCAATTACGGTATCATCGTAGGCGTCGGTGATGCGCGCCGCGCGTGGCAGGTGGATGACCTTTTCGCCACCATGCGATGCGTGGTGGGTGATGAAGCGACGGTTTGCATACAGAACATCGCCTTTTTCGTCATAGATATGGCATCCCGCCTCGCGTGCGACCTCGCGCACGATATCGGCGGTCAGTGCCTTGACACCGCAGACATAGGAGGTGAAGCCATCGGCCTCTTTTCTCACAAAGGAAGGACGCTCGCTGTCGGCATAAGTGCCGAGAAGTTCTGCCTGTTTATCCAAAGGATAAAGAAGCGGAAAAATGACAGGCGTGAGTTCGCGGAGCTTGCCGAAATGTCCCGAGGCGTTGTATGCCATCGAATGCGGATAATTGCCGTAAAATTCGTCATCGGGAAGCTTCCTTGTGAGGAAGGAGCCTTCGGTAAGACGGAAGACACTATGATAAATACCGTCCTCCTGCTTGCAGGTGATGCCTGTCAGGTCGGCGATGTGGTCTGGCGAGAATGCAGGCGTGCGGTCGGGATTGATGACGCCCGAGCCATAGAGGAAGAGGGCGGTGGCGTGATTTTTCTGAAGCTTGCGCCTGATGCACGCGCGCTCTTCATCGGAGAGGTACAAGGTGTTAATGAAGATATACAGTTTGTAGTCGGGCATCTCCTCGTAGGACATATCGTTATGAAGATAACGGTCAATCGGGGCGCCGACACGGTCGACCTCGTAGTAACGGAAGATTTCGATAAGCTCCTGGTTGGCTCTGTCACTGATGACAAAATAGCTTTCCTCATCATAGATGAGGGCGATTTCGCTCGCCTTCCTGCGATCGTGCGCGTAGGCCTCGTGCATCAGGGATTGCATCTTCGCTATCACGGGATATATCTCGGGTACCTTGTAGCGTCTGCCACCTAAAATCTGGTCGAACCACCAGGAGTGCAGGTCCTCGCTGAGATTGCGACCAAAGTCGCGCTTCATAATGTTGATAGAGTCGGAGAGGGTGTAAACGCCGAAGTTGGCGCGCCAGATGCGCTTTTCGGTATGTGTACGCACATCGTCCTCGACCATGAAAATGGCATTTTTGAGACGATAGGAATCAAAAATCTGGCGTTGACCGGCAAAACCACCGACACCACGGTTTTCGTAACAGCTGGGAGAGGCGAGAAAGTCGATGGCGCCCGATTTGAGAATACGGTCAACCGAGCCGATTTGTCCGAAATCGTAGAAGCGCGTGTCGCCTGCCGAGCCGTAGAATGCACCGGTTACCTTGCCTTCATCGAGCGAGCGGACAGTATTGCCGAAGTAGATGATGGAATCGGCGGTCGCCTGATGGAGCGCACGATAGAAATCAAAGACATCGCGCCGTGCATCGATATTCAGAAACTGACCGATATTGGTACCGCCGAATGGCATATCAGGGTCGGGCGCATTGGAGAGAATGTTTGCATAGCGGTAATCGTAATCCGCACCATAAATGTGGTAGCGCGCGTCATAGTCGGGAATGGGCGGATTGTCGAGGGTGACATCGGGGTTGCCCCAGGCACGCTGGAGCGCCTCATCGCTCTCGTATTTTTCTTTCAGATAGAGGGAAAACTGTTCGCGAAAGGCAGGGGAGAGGTCACCATAAACACCTTCAAAGTTGCGAGGATATTTTGTTTCAAATCCGCCGCTGTCGCAATAATTTATTTTCTCGCCAAAGGCGAGGGGAACGGGATAGTACCATTCTGCAGTACCGCCGGCGGCAAAGAAATAACCGATAACATGGTCCGCAAATTCGCTCTCACACACCATCTGATGTACTTCGGCGAGCGCATGCGAGGCATCCTCGCGCCAACGCTGTGAGGCGAGGGAGTAGAAGCCGTCGGAATAGGTGCCGCGAAAACTCTCCGTCCATAGTTCGACGGTTTTCTTTTTGCCGTCAGAATGCGTGAGGGTATCGTCGGGATGCTCCTTGCACCAGAGGGGCGGTGCGTGCATGCCGATTCGCATCACGATATAAGCATCGGGGACGGCGCGCAGAAGAAGGCGCGCTTCTTCAGAAAAAAGCGCAAACGCACCAGGGTTCAGCCATTCGGTGTCACAGATGAGAAAGAACACCTTGATACCACTCTCGCCGAGATGACGATAATAATCCTCGTCGGCGTAGGATATGTTTCCATTCGCCGTGCGGATGGTCGCGTACATGGGCGGATAGACCTTGCCGTCTATCACGAGGGCGGGTGAGCCGTTGACATTTTCTACTTTTGCAAAAGCCATTTCAAGTCTCCTTTTCTGTATGAAAAGATATTGTATGTAAATAATAGTTGTCAAAAACATTCGGTTTGCGAAAGGTTTGCGTGGCGCAGTTTTTTATTTGGAGGAATGATGTATTTAAAAACCTGCCGGATTTTCTTGTGGAAAGTGTAGGCGATTGTCTATGAAAGATATAAATTACTTATTATATTGTAATTTCATTTTAGCATAGGAAAAACAAATTGTCAACCGCATTCAATAAAGTATTGAAATTGAGAAAAAAGTGTGCTATAATACAAGCGGAAATTGAAAAAAGGAGACAAATCCTTGAAAAAAATATTGATGATTACCACGGGTGGCACGATTGCCAGCAGGGCTGGAAAAAACGGCCTTGCGCCTGCCATTTCCCCGCAGGAATTGCTTTCGTATATTCCGTCGGTGAAGAATATCTGCGAGGTGGATGCGATTGAGGCGTGTCATCTCGACAGCACGAATATCACGCCGTCCCATTGGAAAAGGCTGGTCGAAGTCATTGAAGAAAACTATGCGGCATATGACGGTTTTGTCATCTGCCACGGCACAGACACCCTTGCCTACACTGCGGCGGCGCTTTCCTATATGATACAGAACTCGAGAAAGCCGATTGTCATCACGGGCGCGCAAAAGCCGATTGACACCGACATCACGGACGCCAAGACGAATCTTATGGATAGCTTCCTTTATGCGTGCGACGATGCGTCGCAGAATGTGAGTATTGTCTTTGATGGTAAGGTGATCGTCGGCACAAGAGCCAGGAAGGAGCGCACGAAGA
Source organism: Clostridia bacterium (assembly GCA_017508465.1). GTDB lineage: Bacteria > Bacillota > Clostridia > Oscillospirales > CAG-272 > UBA1740. The sequence continues at coordinate 830 of JAFVYW010000131.1, read as the reverse complement.
GCTTTGATGCCTTCTCAAGTCTGAATTATCCCTTTACCGCCGTCATTCAGGATGGTATGCTCGTCCGCTACATGGAAGAAAAGGAAATCACCGAAGAGGTGAGGTTCTACCACAACATGTGTGAGAACATCTGCACCATCAAGATGATTCCCGGCATGCGCGGTGAGATTCTCTCCTACCTCTTTGAAAACTACGATTACATCGTCATTGAAAGCTTTGGTGTCGGTGGTATTCCGCAGCATATGACCGAGGCATTCTATCGGGAGATGGAAAAGTGGCAGGGAAAAGGTAAATATGTGGTGATGACCACGCAGATAGCCAAAGAGGGTAGCCACATGACGATTTATGAGGTCGGAAAACGCGTCAAGCGCGACTTCAATCTGATCGAATCCTACGATATGTCCTTTGAGGCGACCTAGACAAAGCTTATGTGGATTTCAGGGCTCGGCGCGCAAAATTATGACGAAGTGAGAGAACTTTTTTACACACAAATCAACCACGATATTCTCTTTACAAAACGCATCGAAAACGAATAAATACAAGAAAATGTAAACAAAAGATAGCAAGGGGCTGCTTCATTTAGGCATAACCGAACGAAAAACGACAGAGGTACAATCAAATTGCCTCTGTCGTTTACAGATTAAGAGGAAACTAAGGTCAAAACCTACGGTTTTCTCTTTTTTATTTATGTTTTTCGTTCTATCTCCGTTTGCTCGCTTGCCGTATGTATATACGCCTATCGTTCGCAAACGAAGATTTCTGCTCTAAATTAAGCGAGCCCCAAAGGCGCTTCGCACTAAGAATTCAGCATTTTAGTGAAAATTCTTATT
>JAFVYW010000130.1 GCA_017508465.1 Clostridia bacterium | reverse complement strand
TAGGCATTCTCCGTCGAATTGAGTGTAAATGTTGCATAGCCGACACGCAAGGGAAGGGTTGCCGCATTGTCGAGCAGGCGCACCGTTGTTCCCTCGGGGGAGTTGTATACGATATCCAGCGATGCGAGGTCCATGAGACCATTTTCTTCAAGCAAATTGACGCCGAGCGCCGTCACACCATCCGTGCGATACAAAACGCCATCAGCATCAAACAGACCTGTACGAATGGCGTGGTCGGAAGAGATGCGAGGATGACCGTAGAGGGCAAAGAACCACAACTCGCGATAACCGCAGGCATCGGGAAGGTAAAGCTTTTTGATATTGAAGTAGAAAAGACCGCCGTCACCCGACGAGAGAAAACGCCTCGGAGGAAGAAAGGTCTCTCCCTCATCGCACGAACGCACAAATTCCCAGTTGACCGCATCGACACGGCAGAACAGCCAGACCTCGTCGCGTTTTGTATTCTCGAACATTTGTGCATAGGTCACACTTCCCGAAAAGCAAATCGTCTTTTCCTTGCCGAAGGAAAAGATATCATAGGGACGCTCGGTAACGCGATAGCGGAACTGCCCACCTGCCGCGTGTCCGGTATAACCGACGAGAATTTTACCACTTTCCAGAATACAAACGCAGGGCGCATTGTGTTCATCCGCATAGTTGAAATTGAGTTTTGTTAGTCTTACATCACGGCTCGGCGTTTTTGAGCATTTGGCATCCAGCTCTTTCAGGTGTATTTCGCCCATATCATTCATATATGCGATATAGGTCATGCCATTGTCACCGACGACAGAACGGTCGTTCACCCACCATTCCGTGTTGGCTCGTTTAATTTTCAGGAGTTTTCTGTCTTCCATTGTCATGTTTCTGCCCTTCCCTTCATAAATTATCATCTTCGAGTTTACCATAAAACCGAAACCAAAAAAACAGGAATTTCGTACAAAAAGGGTTGAATTTCGAAACAAACTGTGTTAAAATACAGAACAAGGAGGGAAGAGAGATGTTTTATGAAACTAAAAAAGTCGCCTACCGTCTGCGAGGCGTTTATCGTGTGCATGGTACAGCGCAAACCCTGCATGAGCGTTGCCGTACTCATACGGCATTGTCTTTTCGTATCAGAGGAAACAGCACCTTTACATCAGAAGATGGTATTTATTATGGCGATGACAATACCGTGATGTATTTCCCCTCGGGGATAAACTATACGCGTGTCACGCGGGGCGAGGAAGAGTTGATTGTTATCCATCTCGATGCCTTCGGCGAGGAAGAGAAACACCTCTCTGCCACCCCGAATGCCCAGACGCTCGCGCCCCTTTTTGAAGGACTTTTATACGCATGGGAGCGAGAGGGATATCTTCGTGCGATGGAATTGTTTTATGGCATCCTGAAGCGCCTCTCCGAGATCGCCACGCCGCAAAAGAATATTCCTGTCGTTATTGCGAAAGCGTATCCTTATCTCAAAGAGCATTTTACCGAAAGCACCCTGACGATTGCCACCCTTGCGGAACTCTGCCATGTCAGCGAACCCTACTTCCGCAGAATATGGCGCGCCCATTTTGGAAAAACACCTCTTCAAAGCCTTCTGGACATGCGTTTTTCTTATGCGGAGGAGCTTTTTTTCACCGCCTATTATAGCGTCAAAGAGGTTGCACATATGACGGGTTTTGGGGATGAAAAGTACTTTCGCTTCGCATTCAAGAAGCGATATGGTATGACCATAGGCGAATATTGCCGGAAAAACAGCCTGTATGTGACAAAATATAACATGGAATAGGGTGAATGCTCGCTGACAAACCATTACAAAAAATGAAAACAAATCTTACTGAAATTGCGATAAGGCATTGAAAATATCCACAAAGCATGTTATAATGTACTGTGCTATAATTACGAATGTTTTTCGCAAGGAGTTAGTATGACGACGAAAATTATCAATGCGAATATCGTTACGCCGGAAGGTATTCTTTCGGATGCTACGGTTGTTTTTGAAGATGGCATTCTTACTTATATCGGAGACCTCTGCCCTGAGAGTGACAGAACCTTTGATGCCGAAGGCAATTATCTCCTTGCGGGCTTTATTGATATTCATTGTCATGGCGGAAATGGCCATGATTTTATGGATGCGTCGACGGAAGAGATGCGGGAGATTGCAAGATTTCACCTCTCTCACGGCACGACCACCCTTGTAGCCACCACCCTGACAGATACATGGGAGCATATCGAAGGCGCGCTCTCCCGCTTTGCATCTCTCGGGGATGATACCCTTACTCTGCATGGCGTTCACATGGAAGGCCCATGGTTTTCTCCGTCGCAGAGTGGCGCGCAATCCACATCGCAGATGGAGATGGCAAGCCTTGAAAAATTGAAGGAGCTTAAGGCGAAATATCCGTTCATTGAGCGCATCAGTCTTGCTCCGGAAGTCGATGAAAATTTTGACACGGGTAGCGGTGCCAAAGCGCTTGGCATGGTAGTTGCGCTGGCGCATACCGATGCCGATTTTGATTTGACGGAGCGCGCCGTCGCGCATGGCTACTCCCTTGTTACTCATATTTATTCTGGTATGCGTGGTGTCGTTCGCGAGAATGCCTATCGTATTGCAGGTTGTGTCGAGGCATCCCTGTACGATGATAACCTTGCAGTCGAGGTGATTGCCGATGGTAAACATCTGCCTGGTGGGCTTCTGAAGCTGATTTATAAGTGCAAAGGCGCTGATAAAATTTGCCTGATTACAGATGGAACGCGTGGCTGTGGCATGACGGAGGGCGAAATGTTTATGCTTGGTACCCGTGAGGGGGGAACCCCTGCCGTTATCGAGGACGGCGTTGCGAAGCTTCCGTCGCGCGAGGCGTTCGCGGGAAGCGTTGCGACTACCGATCGTCTTGCTCGCACTATGCATATGCTGGCGGATGTTCCTTTTGTGGAGCTTTCTGAAATGATGAGCGCAACACCTGCGCGGGTTATGGGATATTCTGACCGTGGAAGAATTGCTGTCGGACTTCGTGCGGACCTTGTGATAATGGATGAAAACTGTAATATAAAACAAGTATTTTTAAAAGGAGAACTTCAATGAAAGTCAGAGTTTTTGAAACCACCGAGGAACTCGGCAGAGTGGCCGCAAGACACGCTGCACAGATTTTGAAGAAAGTGATTTGTGAGAAGGGAAGCGCCAGACTTCTGCTCTCTACGGGTGCATCACAGTTTAAATTTTTTGAAGCGTTCGTTAAGGAGGATGTTGATTGGTCACGCGTAGAAATGTTCCATCTGGATGAATATATCGGTATTTCGCCACAGCATCCCGCAAGCTTCCAGAAATACCTCCGCGAGCGTTTTGTCGATATCGTTCATCCTGGAAAATATCACCTGATGAACGGCGAGGATGATCCACAGGAAACCATCGCCCGCATCTCTGCAATTCTTGGTGAGCGCAGAATTGACCTCGGCATTGTCGGTATCGGCGAAAATGGTCATATCGCCTTTAACGATCCGCCTGCGGACTTCGATGATCAGAGATTTTATAAGGTTGTCAATCTGAACGATACCTGTATTGCACAGCAACTCCGTGAAGGCTGGTTTGAAAGTGAAGAGGCAGCATATAAGCAGGCAATCAGTATGACCTGCTCGAAGATTATGGACTGCGAAACCATTATCAGCTTCGTACCTTATCAGGTAAAGGCGCAGGCGGTACATGATACCCTTACGCTTGAGAGAACAGAAAATGTTCCCGCAACTCTTCTGAAGGAGCACAGAGACATCACCCTGTATTGCGACCGTGATAGCGCATCCCTCGTCAGCAAGGAAGTGCTGGATAGATTTGCATAAAATCCCGTTCCACCTGTCATAATGTATTGAAATCCATATATGGCAAGGCACGATGGCACATTGTCAGAAAAAATGAAGCGTTTTAAGAAAAAAGGCAGAATTCTGCCTTTTTTCTTTGTTATTCATCCGATACCCTGTCGGTTTTGACGCATGCGTATACCAGCCATGGCGGAGAATTGTGACAATCCCTGCCGCTTGTAACATTGAAAATGCAGAAAAACTATGGTACAATAATTTGAACAAAGAATGAGGTGTCACAGAATGCAAGTCAACTATAAAAACCAAAAACGATACAAGACCGCCAAATATCCCATTCGCCAGCCATGGTATCTCACCTGGCTTATCTGGATTTTATCGAAAATCATGCTTGCGAATAAGAAGAAAACCATCACGAAAATCGGCATGGATGACCTGAAAGGTCCGTACATGCTTCTCTCGAACCACATGGCGTTTGTCGATTTTGAAATGGTCGCTCTTGCCACCCACCCCCGACGAGTCAACAATGTTGTCAACATCGATGGCTTCTATAAGCGCGCGTGGTTGCTCGAATGGATTGGCGCTATCTGCACCCGTAAGTTCACTTCGGACTACCACCTTGTAAAATCCATCCATAAGGTTCTCTCGCGTGGTGATATCCTTTGTATGTACCCCGAGGCGAGATACTCCCCCTGTGGTATCACATCCTATCTCCCTGACTCACTTGGCATGCTTATTAAACGCAACCGCGTACCCGTTGTGGTTGCGATCCACCATGGAAATTACCTCCATTCTCCCTTCTGGAACTTCCGTCAGAAGAGAAAAGTCCCCCTGCATACCACCTTTACGAAAATTCTGACAACCGAAGAAATCGATACTTTGTCTGTTGACGAGATTAATGAACGATTGGCCGAGGCGTTCGTCTACGATGATTATCGTTATCAAAAGGAAAACGGCATTCTGATCACCGAGCCGTATCGCGCCGAGGGAATGCACAAAATACTCTATCAATGCCCCCATTGTCTCACCGAGCATAAAATGGCGAGCGAGGGCGCAGATATTTTCTGCACTGCGTGCGACAAGCGTTGGCATCTCAATGAGGATGGCACACTCACCGCGACCGAGGGCGAAACCGAATTCTCCCATATTCCCGATTGGTTTCTCTGGGAGCGTGAGATGGTGAAGGGACAAATCGAGCGTGGCGAATACCGCTTCGAAGATGAGGTAGATGTCCATTCGATGCCCCGTTGCTCCGAATTTGTTCCTCTAGGAAAAGCGAAACTTGTCCATGATATCGAAGAAGGCTTTGTTATTGAAGGCTTCCACAGAGATGCCCCATATCGCATCCAAAGGACACCTCTTGAAAACAATAGTTTACATGTTGAGTACGATTTTCCGCATATTAAGCCTTTTGATTGCATCGACCTCTCAACGAGTGACGACTCCTTCTATTGCTTTCCAACCAAAGAAAATGTAGTTACCAAGCTTGCCTTTGCGACCGAGATTCTCTATGAAATGCACATCTCGCGCCGTCGCACGGCAAAGCGATAAAAAGGATAAAACAAAAAAGATTGACGTGTCTCCCACATGGATATTGTCAATCTTTTTTTCTTATTCAAAAACCACACTCTGCCTGAAAATCAGCAAGCGCCTGTACATAGCCTTCCTTGTCGGTCGGATAGGCAAGTCCGTGTGCCGCGCCTTCGATTTTCACAAAGCTTTTGTGAGGGGAAGCGCAAGCCGCGAAAAGTCTCTCGCTCATGTCGCAAGGAACGAAATCGTCCGATGCGCCATGAATAAAAATCAAGGGAATCTTGACACGGGCCATCGCTTCCATCGGAGAATCCTCTTCCAGACGGAAGCCACCGAACAGGAACGCACCAAGCTTCACAAAGGGATAACAAAGCTCTGCGGGCAACTTCATCTCGCGGATGACTTTTTTGATAATCTCTTTCGCCGAGGAATAACCGCAATCGGCGAGCGTACAGATCACATTCTCCGGTAGATTCTCACCAGACGCCATCATAACGGTCGCCGCACCCATGGAGATGCCCGTGAGAATGATTCTGACATCCTTGCCGAAATGCTCTATGGCAAAATCCACCCAGCGAAGCGCATCGCGCTTTTCCAGTATACCAAAGGTAATGGTATGACCGTCACTCCGTCCGCTGCCCCTGTGGTCGACAATCAATGCATTTCTGCCAAGCGCAAAGCAACGAGCGACGCCACCGCTCATATCACGCTCGGCGTTTCCCCGATAGCCATGGAAAAGTATTTCCACAATGCCATCCTTGTTACATTCATAATATCTGCCGCGCAAGGTAAGTCCGTCGTGCGAGGTTATCTCGACATCCTCGTGCGGGTAGGTTCTTGCAAGCTTAACCCACTCAATGATCTGATCGCGATATGCCTCATATTCTTCTCCTTCAGGGATTTCATATGCATCCTCTCCCAGAGGTTTCCTTTTTCGCGAATAGAACACCTTGAAATAGCATAACAGAGCGACCAGAAGCACCGCGAAAAGCATTGCCCCCACCACAATCAGTAAAATTATCCACCAATCCATATCTTCCACCGTCATATTTGATAATATTATTATACGCCCCTTTCTGTGAAAACGCAAGTACATTTGTCAAAAAAAGGAGAACGATTTCTCGTTCTCCCTCAAAAAACGCGTCAAGACAGATTTGCCATCGCTTTACGATTAAACCATTCCACTCACCGTCAGTGTGACCACACCGGGAACTACCATATATGCGCCCGTCTGTTCGTCTTGTGTATAGGTAGCCGCAGGAATGACAAGCGCGCCTGGCAGAGTGGAAAAGAGACCTGTGGTCTCATCGTAGGTGTATTCCGTTCCTTCCGTCCATGTGGTGCCGTTATAGGTCACTACAAGGTTTTCAAGTATAGGATTGAAGGTATCGGTTACGATAGCGTCATCGGTAGCGATAATCGGCTCATTACCATTGTTCTGAATAAGGAAGGTGTAGGTAATGGTCTCGTTGTCAAGTACCTGACTTGGCGTAATCGATTTGAAAATGGAAAGCAGGGGAAGCGCCCTTGCAGGTGTGCTTTCCGTTGCTGTCACGGGTGTTGTCAATCCGCCGCCTGAAACAGTCACGGTGTTATTGATTACACCGTCAGCCGTAGGGCTTGCAAACGCATTTGCACGCGCCTGGTAAACCAGCACTGCGCTTGCGCCTGCGGGTAAATTGACGCCCTCGAATACAAGGGGTGGTCCTGCATTCACCGTGGGTGTCGCAACCTGCGCGCCATCCACAAACAGCACCGCCGTACCATCCTCATAAGTGAGAGGCACAAGCGTGCCTGTGCCAAAGGGGTATGCGCCGAGGTCATCGGTAACGGTGAGACCGTTCAAAGCCCCACCCGTGTTACGAAATGTGACTGCATAGGTCACCAGACCATCGGGGGTATAGCTATCCTCGACCGCGGTTTTTTCCACAGAAAGCGCATCTAAAATCTCGCCATACACGATATTGGAATTTGTTGTATTGCCGTTATAGGTTAATGTTGCCTGATTTGAAAAAAGAGCCATATCATACCTCAAAAAGACTTCATCAGGGGACAAATATCCCCTTCACATTTTATGCACCTTTCCCCTTTTTGTTGACGATACATCCAGCTTGCTTTTGCATAAAGTTGTTTATTCAAAATGTAAACAAATTGTAATATTTATAAAAATTCTTGACAAATGTAAGGTGACCTGTTATAATTTTGCATATATTTTATTTTTTTGGAGAATTATGTCTGATATTTATTCTTCTATCGACCAAATGATTGGAAAAACGCCACTGGTCCGTCTCTCTCATGTAGAGGACATTTTTTCTTTACGCGCGCGCTTGCTTGCTAAAGTAGAGTCTATGAACCCCACAGGCTCTGTCAAGGATCGTGCCGCGCTCTATATGCTGAACGATGCCGAAGCGCGTGGCTTGATTTCTGCTGGCGCGACCATTATTGAGCCGACATCGGGGAATACGGGTATCGGACTTTGTGCCATTTGCGCCACTCGTTCTTACCGCGCTATCATTGTTATGCCTGAAAATATGTCCCGCGAGCGTCAGCTTATGATGCGAGCTTATGGCGCAGAAGTGGTTCTGACACCTGCCTCGCTCGGTATGCGTGGCGCGATTGAGAAGGCAAAGGCGCTTCATGCCGAAATTCCGAATAGCTTTATCCCTTCGCAATTTGATAATGAGGCGAATGCAAAGGCGCATTATGAAACCACAGGCCCTGAAATTTTCGAGGACACCGACGGCGAGATTGATATCTTTGTCGCAGGCGTTGGTACAGGTGGCACGCTCATGGGTACAGGTAAGTATCTGAAAGAAAAGAAACCCGAAGTACACCTCGTTGCCGTTGAGCCCGAAGGAAGTGCGGTTCTGTCGGGACGCGATAGCGGAGCGCATAAAATCCAGGGCATTGGCGCAGGGTTCATTCCCGCTCTTGTCAGAAGTGAATATATTGACGAAATCTGCACTGTAACCGATGCCGACGCATACGCTATGCAAAGAATGCTCGCACAAAAGGAGGGCATCCTCGCTGGTTTTTCTTCAGGCGCCGCTCTTTGCGCCGCCATTCGTCTTGGCGCTTTGCCCGAAAATGAAGGAAAAACCATTGTGGTTCTGCTTCCCGATACAGGTGAGCGTTACTTGTCTGAACTTGGAGGTTAAGATGGATTTTTCTGAAATCATAAAAACCACCGTCGATGTGCTTGATGAAGGCGCCGTCGGTATGTTTTCACGCGATGGGGAAGCGCTTCCCAATCCCGATTGCATCCGCAAGCTGCTCATGTCCATTCGTGAAATACTCTTTCCTCGCCTTTCCCAAGGGGATAAAACACCCGAAGAAAGACTTCTACAGGTGACTGAACTTCTCTCTCGCGAATGTATCCTTTGCTATCTCGCTACTGGTGAGGGCGAGGAGAGCGCGAAGGAGAGGGGAGAAAAGGCAACAGAAGCATTCCTGAAAACCCTTCCCACAATCCGTGAAAAGCTTGCCTGTGACCTGCAGGCGACTTACGAAGGGGACCCTGCTGCATCTGGCACAGAGGAAATCGTCCTCGCTTATCCCGGCTTTTTCGCCATCCTGACCAATCGTATCGCCCATGAGCTTCATGTCTATGGTGTGCCGCTCCTGCCGCGTATGATGAGCGAGTATGCACATACAAAGACAGGCATTGATATTCACCCGGGCGCACTTCTTGGTAAATATCTCTGTATTGACCATGGTACAGGCGTTGTCATTGGTGAAAGCACTGTCATCGGGGAACGCGTGAAAATCTACCAGGGCGTCACCCTCGGCGCGCTCTCGACGCGTAAAGGGCAGGGGCTTCGTGGTAAGAAGCGTCACCCCACCATCGAAGACGGCGTTACCATCTACTCGAACGCCTCGATTCTCGGCGGCGAGACCGTCATCGGACACGATAGCGTTATCGGCGGCAGCGTGTTCCTCACCTCCTCTGTTCCTCCGCATTCCCGCGTCCGCTTGAGAAAAGAGGAATACATCATAGAATAATTTTTCATCTTTGTAATCTTGACTTTTTGAGACTGCGACAGATTATTCAGGCAGTCTTTTGCATTTATTGCAAACAAAAGTTGTCATTTTTATTATCATGCATTTTGAGACTACGACCTGTTTTTTGGGAGTAGTCTCTCTTCAAAATTATTTATAATAAATTATTTATTATATAATTGGGTATCGGATCGTCAGGCCCAACC
>JAFVYW010000129.1 GCA_017508465.1 Clostridia bacterium | reverse complement strand
TTCTTATCGAGCACGATATGAGCCTTGTGACCGAAGTCTGCGACCGCGTCACCGTATTGAACTTCGGTACGGTCCTCGCAGAGGGCCCTGTTGCCGAGGTTCTGAAAATGCCGGAGGTTGTCCGTGCGTATTTAGGAGATGACTGATATGGAACATATTCTTGAAGTAAATAACCTCTCCGTGGCCTATGGACTTATCCGCGCCGTCAAAGGCGTCTCCTTCCATGTGGATGAAGGAGAAATCGTGTCGCTTATCGGCGCGAATGGCGCAGGAAAAACCACAATCATGCACGCTATCAACGGTCTTATCCCCAAGGCGGGCGGTGCGGTCTCCTTCCTCGGTGTCGATATCACCCATGCGCCCGTCCACACTCTTGTTGGTAAAGGGCTCGCACAAGTCCCCGAAGGACGCCGTGTGTTTGGCGAACTCACCGTTTATGAAAACCTGAAGCTCGGCTACTACTCAAAACGCGATAAAGCCGAATTCCTCGTAAAGCTTGAGGAAATGTATTCCTATTTCCCCATCCTGAAGGAAAGAGCCAACCAGATGGCAGGCACACTTTCTGGTGGTGAGCAACAGATGCTTGCCATGAGCCGCGCCCTGATGACAAGCCCGAAGCTCCTTCTGCTCGATGAGCCGTCCATGGGACTTTCTCCCCTGTATGTCAATACCGTCTTTGAAATGATAAAGAAGGTCAATTCCCTTGGCACGACCGTCTTGTTGGTTGAGCAGAATGCAAAGAAGGCACTCTCGATATCCAACCGCGCGTATGTCCTCGAGATTGGAAATATCGTCAAGTGCGGCACAGGTGCTGAACTTCTTACAGACGATGCCATCATTAAAGCCTACCTCGGAGGCTAAAAAAACAAACACCATAAATGTGCCTTTTGAGACGCGTTTATGGTGTTTTTCCTCTCCTGGGGTAAAAAATGCAACGTCACCCGATTGAAAAACAAAAAAGAATTGTGTTATAATAGAGATGAACCAGATAAAAAGTTTGTATTGTGGTATTATTTGTTTGTTTCTTATAAGAAATGAAGAATAAATATATGCTATAATATGAATGGTTAATATTTCAAAAGGAGAATCTTTATGAAAAATACCAAACAAAAATGGCTTCTCGCCATATTACTTGTCCTATGTCTCAGTATCGGTGTCTTTTGCATTTTCGCATTCGCTGAAGACGAAACATTTCCCGATGCGATGCCTGATATTCTGGCGAGCGAAGCCCTCGCGAAGCATAATGTCGGCACATATGAAGTGCAGGATGATGGCTACCTTGGTATCCCCGTTACCCTGACATATTTTTATGATGGCGAAACCTTTGGTAAATCCAAGCCGGGTGTCTCGAATACCACGCTTATTATGTATGTGGTAAACACACGCACCACCCGTTCAGGTACCGATACCGATGTCGGAATCATTACCTCCATGCTTGAGCGTGGCTATATTGTCGCTGTTGCGGACTATAAAAATCACGCAAAAACCATTCCCGATGATATTGAATGGTCTGTTGCTACCTTGGTGAAGCCCTTGCTGCGCTCGGAATATCTCCCTGAAAATTCCGTGATCACCCCAGGCACTTACGAAGAAACGCTTATCGTTCCTGCGGGACATAATGTTTCCCGTAACCATACTTTCTGGGAAATTGATAAACATAGCGTTGACGGTACGCTTGAGCAGATTATTCGCGTCTGGAATGCCGACTTCCGTCAGTATAAGGGGAGTTATGTCATTCCTTGGACCTATGCGGATGGCACAAGAAAGCCCACCCAGACCGCGTTTGATAATACCGAGCCTGTCTGGTATTCCGTTGGTACGGGAGAAGGGGCTATCGAATGGCAGGGTGTCTCCTATGTTCCTGACGCAGAAAATGGTACTTATATGCGTGTCAAGCATACCAGAGCGACCAAAATCTCCGATTGCGTCAAACCCGACGGTACTCCCATCGACTTCGACCTGGATCTTAATGTTGTCTATCCCACAAATCCCGAAGACGATGTTCCTGTCATGACACTCGCCAGCTCCTCACAGAGCATTGGTTATGGCGCGACGCAGATTGCCCGCTCCCAGCATATGTGGGGCTTCGCATTTGAAGGTTATGCTGTCGCCGTGTACGATTACCTCTATGTGCCGATGGCGTTCAATGACCATTATGGCTACTTTGATGGCTCGTCGGGCGATGGCAAGAGTGTAACGGGTGACAATATGACCTACTCCCTCTACACCTATAATATGGCATTCGTTCCTACCGCCGCCCTGCGCTATATCCGTCGTCTCGGACTCTCTGACCATAATACCTTCAGGTTCAATGGTCAGGTTGGCGTCATCGGCAATTCAAAGGCATCCAACATTACCCAACTCGCTGACCTTGACCTTCAGAAAACAAAATCCCTTGCAGATGGTTATACCGAAGAAACCCTCGAAAAATACGCGCATGACTATATCTGCTCCTTCCCGCAACACTATTATATTATTGAGCATCATGGCGAAACTCGCTTCGATGGCGGGTATTCTACCTATACCGATGAGGGAATGACAATCGATGGCGGCGAGCGCCAGCCTTGGCTTACCTACGATGGCGAGATGATTTCCTCTGGCGCAGATTTTGTTTATTGCTCCTGTGGCGCCATCACCCACTTCCTTGACGAGAATTACGCCCCTCTTTACACCTGCGGACACATTGACGATGAAACCAATGGTTATACCGTCAACAATGAGATGATCAACTACTGCCGTGAGTACGATCTTCCTCTCGTCTGGTTTGAGATATCAGAGGGACACACCTATGTCGGACGCTACAACGCAGAACACGATGTTGATCCCTATGTGGTATTCAAGGACTGGGCAAATTATGTTCTCGCGAACGAGGCGCCAAAGGTTGCCTACTTCACCCTGAACTCTGGTTTTGAAGTCAGTGCCACCCCCTCATTTACCATTAAATTCACGGGCATCATATCAGAAGCGGAGGCCTCGAAAATCCACCTTCTCGATAAGAATGGCAACAAAATTTATGGCTCTCTCGAGAGCGCATACGGTAATACTGAATGGACCTTTACCCCCGATGTCCTCGCCTGTGGAGCAGAGTATACCCTCGTGATTCCTTCCGACCTCAAAGCCGAAAACGGCAAAGCCATGGACAGGGATTATAAGGCCACCTACTTCACAGAGAAAGGACAGATTACGGCCCTCGACCGTGAAGAAAATGGCGTAACCCCCTTGGTGGTTCCGGGCATGAGTCAGTACCTTATGCAAGGGGCAAATCGCGCCGAGCTTCGCGTGTATGTGCAAAACGATGCGCACAACATCCTTGACGCCTACCTTCTTGAAACGCCCACTGCGACCGAAGGCATTCTTGCCGATAGCGTCAATGTGGCTGGTAGTGGCTATTACACGCTCGATCTTACCGATACTCTCTCAAAGTTTGAGGAAGGTACAACCGTTTATCTTGTGCTGAAAAATCGCAAAACAGGTGATTCTGTCACAACTGTCATTGAGGACTTTGAAGATGGCGCGCACGGCTTCGCTACGCGCGGAATGGCACCCACGAAAATTGTCACAGAAAATGGAAACAAGGTTCTTGAGGCGTATGTTTCCTACCGTACTGGTGGCGCAGGACACGCCTATTATGCTTCCAACGAGTTCCTCCGTGACGATGATTATATTCTCCCTGCCATTACCAGGGAGGACTATGGCAGACGCTTCACCATCACCCTCGATGTCAAGGATACCACATCTCGTGATATGAACATCCGTTGTACCTCTCGTTCCAGCGAGACAACCGGTGTGATTGACTACGATGTCACAAATATCAATTACAAAACCTCGGCCACGGCAGGTTGGGTGACGGTCTCCTTCGATGTTGTAATCAAGGATACCGATTATGGTAAAAATGCGCTCGGTCCGAAAGGCTTTGTGATTTACCTCAAGCCGAGCGGAAACACCGATGCGCGCATTTATCTTGATAACTTCACCCTCACTGAACACTTTGACCAGGCAATTGTGGATACCATCTCCCTCGCCCTCGCCAATGCAGGCGGTAAAGTCTACAAAACACCGTCCTCGGACCTTCCGTATGCCACAACCAAAGGCGCATACGCAACGCTGCCCGAGGCTCTCGCCAATCTTGGAGAGGACAATACCGTAACCCTTCTCTCGAATGTCACCCTGACAGATGCGACAGTAATCGCAAAGAATAATATCATCCTCGACCTGAATGGCTATGCAATCCGTACTGACATCCTCAACGCGAGCCTTATCTCTCTTACGGAAAGCGGTACGATTACCCTGAAAAATGGTTCTGTATATCTTTCGGGCGCCTCTCTTGTCGGTTTTGAAAATGCAGAAGGTATCATCCGCGCGAATGTCAATCTTCAGAATGTAGATATTGGTACAGAAAAGGGCGCTATGGTAAATTGCATCCTCGTCAATACCACAACCGATGCTTCTGTCACTCTTGCCCTTAACATCACCGAAGCGAGCATTGATATGAAGTATGAGAGTTACACGAAGAATCCACTCACTCTCCTTCCCCAATCCACCGATAATCTCACCCTCTCCTGCACCATCACGGGTGGCAGTATCTACATGACAAGACAGCACAAAATGCATCTCGCCATAGATACCTCTGAATTGATGTTTGCGAAAAACGGAGCAGGGGAGTACCCCACCTTTTATTACACGGCCTCCCGCACCCTCGGAGAAGGTACGCTTGTCAGATCCGATGATGGCTTCCGTTTCCTCTCGCCTGTGGAAGAGAAGAATATCAATGGCTTTCACGCCTTTCTTCCACAGACCAACGAGTTCTGCACGCCCTACGGCATTATCCCACAGGAATATGCTGACATAGACCTCTATCCCTTTGTGGTATTCAATCTTGCCGACAACTCTTTTGTCGGGGCGAGCAATATCTTTGCAGCGGACAATGAGGGAGCGCTCTCCCTTCTGTTCCATAAGGCGCAAGGAAAATACGCTGTCTATATGCGCCGCAATTTCACACATTCCGTGAGCGCCTTCTGGAATTTTGCCTTCCTCGGCGCCGAGACTGTCATTGACCTCGGCGGTCATACTCTGACCAATTCCGCAGGCTCTGCCGCGATGTTTATCGCGCAGGCGAAGCGTACATACAATACGGATGTTACGCTCAAAAATGGAACAATCTGTTCGGCAAAGAATGCGCCTCTCGTGGAATTTCGTGCAGGATCGCAAAGCCAGAATTACACTATTACCTTTGAAAATGTAAACTTTACAGTACAAAATGGCGTAACCTTGACAACCTGGGTGAAGAATACAAGCGCTTCGACACAAAAAGCATACACAGGTACAGTCATCGTGAAAAACTGCACCTTTGACCTCTCGGGTATCACTTCGCCCGTCACCCTCTTCGCCCTTGGAAACAGTGACGGCACCATTACCGATACCGTGCGCGTCATTGGCTGTGATCTCGCGGGAGATGTCTCAAAGGTAACCCTCACCCAGATAAATGGCGCAAACGCCTCCTTTGCACTCGAAAAGAATCCCGACGGTAACTATCTTACCAACACCAGACTTACCACGGCGCAGAAGCCCGTGATGAGCGTAACTCTCGAAGGCAAAACAATGACCTTCTCGCGTGCGATTTCAAGCAAGGGCGACTATACCACTTACGCCCTCGCCTACGATGCTCTGGCTACCCCTTATGGTGTTATTCCCGACACCTATGCAGATGAAAGCACCTATCCCATTCTCGTTTTTGATGGTTCAGGAACGATTGTTCATACGGCGACCACAATGGATGGCGCTCTTGGCGCAGTCATTGGAAAAACAGGCACTTATATCATTTATGTTCGTCAGAATGTAGCCAACACGGCAACCCAATGGGATTTTGGTAAGACAAATGGAAATGTCACAATCGACCTGAACGGAAACATACTCACCCTGAACAAAGGATTTCTCCATGCACAGGCAAAGAGCAATTCTGCTCTCACCGTCGCCGTCAGGAATGGAACCATTGTGGTCGGCAACGCCAATGTCTGGGCTATCGGCGCAAAATCCTACGGCAAAGATAAGGTGATGAATGTCACCTTTGACCACATCAAGTTCACTTCCTTTGGTACAGGAGCGCTCGTTATCGATAATCAGGAAGCTGGCGCCGCTATAACCTCGAATGTCACCTTCAATGATTGTATCTTTGAGGTCGGCTCCTCCCGTACGACTGCGCTTATTCAGCTTGGTACCTTTGAGTCCATTTCTGTCAATGTCCGAATCCAGGGTGGTATGTTGCTCACCGACGGCACGAGCATTCCTGTGATTTTCTCGACAGGCGCTTATATGCAAAATAAGAGCATACTCTTCGCGAAAGGCTCGGATAGCAAATATCTCTCGGTCACCACCGCACTTTCAACGCTTGTTTCCGATGGCGTAAAAATCCCCACTGCCGATGGCGAACGCTACTTCGTCAGAAGCAGAGACACTGATATTCAGTCCACATTTACTCTTGGCGAAAAGACAAAATATGGTTATATTCCGGAGGAATATCTTGATCCGGACGCGTATCCCATCGTCGTTTTCAATGTAGATACAGGCGCTCTCGTCTTTATCCCTGCCACCCTTTCGGGAGAAGGCGCAACCAGTGCCTTCCAGTATTGTGTCTCGGCGGGAGGTAATCATGCGATTTTCGTTCGTTCCAATATCAAGTCCTCTGATTGTAACTATAAATTGGGCGACCTCAATGGCACAATGACGCTTGATTTGAACGGCCATACGCTCGAACTTGCCAAACCCCTCTTCTTTCTTCAGGGCAGAGATGTCAAATATTCTACCATAAAGCTTCTGAATGGCACCGTCATTCAGAACAGCAATAGCATTATCGCTCTCGGCGGACGCTGGGGAAATGGCAAAAAAACAAACAATGTTCTTGTTGAGAATGTCACCTTCCTGAACATGAAGGGCTATCTCGTTGTCGATAAAGAGTATGACACCGTTATCACCACAACCAATATCACCTTCCGCGATTGTCGTTTTGAGCTCTCGGACGCGAGTGAATTTACTCCCGTCACTCTCGGCATGCTCGGCGACAATGTCCGCGTCAGCGTGAACTTTGTCGGTGGTGAATTTATCCTCGGTGGCACGCATACCGAAATTTTCCATATCGATGGCTCCTACACTTATAAGAAGGTAACCTTCGATAAGAACGCGGAAGGCAAGTATCCTACCATCACTATGAATGGCGTATCTGCTTCGACCTATCATACGCCGGATGGCACGCCTGTCGGACTTCGCACGGTAGAGAAGAGTGGAACAAGCACCACCTATGCGCTTTCTCCGATTGCGATTGTCAGCGCATACCTTAATATTGCAAATGACCTGAACTTCATCTATCGCGTCTACCTCCCCGAGGGATTGACAAATCCTGAAATGACCTTCCGTGTCGGTGATAAAACCGAAACTGTCACCGCTTTTGCAAAAGATGAGAATGGTTATTATCTCTTTGCCGTTACCGAACTCGGTCCTCATAAGATGGGAGACACCATTTATGCCAGCGTATCTGCTCTTGCTGATGGCAAGAGCTATACAGCCTCGGATGACACTCTCTCCATAAAAACCTATGCCGAGAGCCTTCTCGCCCTTTATCCCACCGACGCGGAGCTTCATTCCCTCGTAGAAAAGCTTCTCGCCTATGGCGCGGCGTCCCAACTTTATACGGACTATAACACAAATGCCCTGGTTGCCCCAGTGCCACTTCCCGAAGAAATCGCAAGCGCACAGAATACCCTCACCCTCGAGGGTAGCGCCTCCGATCGTGTAGCCTTCTCGGCATGTGGACTCTACCTTGGTACGGAGTTTGCCCTGCGCGTGAGCATCAGGAGCGAGAACCTGGATGGTCTGACGCTTGTCGCCATGAGAGGAGATACTGTCACAACATATGACCTCTCCACCTGCATCAAGAAAGACGGCATCGTCACTATATATTATGAAGACCTTACCGCCTCTGATCTCGACGAGAAGGTTACCTTCTACGTCATAAATACGGCCGACAACACACAAATCGGTAAAACCCTCACCTTTAGTGCAAATGCATACCTCTACCGTATGCAATCCACTGAAAATGCAAGCCTGAAAACCCTCGTCCGCGCGCTTTACGCCTTCGGCGTAGCGGCAGATGCCTACGCGGCAACCTCTGACACTTAATACAACAAACGCTTCACAAAATCCACAAGAGAAAACCTGATAAGTCATCACCACGCAAGCCTTTAAGTGCAAAAACGCCCACTCTGTGGCTATACGCGCTTATCGGCTTGCCACAGTGGTGGCAAATTACAAAAAACAAAGGAGTGATACCATGCAGCCTTACGAGCAACCTCAAATCGAATTACTGAACCTTGATACTATCGATATCCTGAC
>JAFVYW010000128.1 GCA_017508465.1 Clostridia bacterium | reverse complement strand
CGTCGATCGACCATTTACGGATAAATGCGCCGACTTTCGTTATGTAAGCGGAAACCTCTGCATATTCATAACCTGCGACATCAGGGCGAGCCTTTGTGGACATGCTACGAAATTTGATACAGTTGAAGAGTTTTCCATTTTTTCCTATTCTCTTCTGCTTGAAGAATACAGGACCAGGAGAATCAATTTTGATTGCGATGGCGACAACGATAAAAACGGGGACTAAAACGATGAGGGCAACAAGCGCGATAAAGAAATCCATGACAGCTTTCAGGAAGCGATAAAATTTCTGTCCTGCTGTCAACTTGTGTGCTTTCTGGTTTTCCATGTTTTCCATGATATACAATCTCCTTTTCGTTTTCCGAAGGTCAAAGCCTGAAACGAATAAATACGCCTGAGTTTTTGACACGGGTATCGTACATTTGACTCAAGGCGTAAATAAATTATAACATATTATAATATAAAATACAATAGATTTTAGATTAATTCATATTTTTTGTGCAAAATGCAAAGAAAAAGTTGCTTAATCTCCAAATAGCGAGAAGAAAAAGCCGCGGCATATGGCAAAAAAGCACAAAACAGTTCATCAGGGGGTTCTGTTTCCTTTAGCACTTAATACAACGAGAATGGTGGAAAACAAAATCCCGATGTCGAACCAAAGGGATGCGCGTTTGACATATTCGGCGTCGAGGATGGCTTTGTTTTTGTAATAGAGGTCATCTCTGCCGTTGACCTGGGCATAGCCCGAGATGCCGGGGCGCATCGAGAACACGCCAAGGCGACGGCGCATATCGTTGCACTCGGCTTCGTTCAGAATGAGGGGACGATAACCGATAAAGGACATTTTACCGATGAATACGCACCAGATTTGCGGAAGCTCGTCGAGGGAGAACTTGCGCATGAAGCGACCAACGCGCGTCAGGTAACTGGAAGCATCCTGAAAAAGAGAGGTCGCGAGGTCATGAGGCGCTTCGGTGTACATGGAACGGAATTTCAGGCAGGTGAAGGGCTTACCACCCTTGCCTACTCTCTCCTGACGGAAGATAATCGGTCCTTTGGAGTCAACCTTTACGGCGATGGCAAGCGCAAGGAACACCGGGGACAAAAGAAGGAGCATCAGGAAGGAAGCGACGATATCAAAGGTGCGTTTTAAAAAGCGAAAACAAAAGTTCTTTCTCTTGCTTTGCTCAAAGGTTCGAATGTAGTTTTCATAATATGCATCTGTGTATCTGACACTTGGATTGAATTGTTTTGCGCGCAAGAGCAATCCCTCCTTTTTTCTCTATTTTCCCACATCCCGAAGAATTTAAACAAAAGAGAAATTTCTTGACACGGGTGGAGTGAAAAAGAAAAATCCCCGTGGGAGTCTCTCGGGGGGAGGAGAGGTTCTCGGGGATTTGTTCAGATTAAAGCATGTGGAGGCAGGCGCTGGCGACGCCGAGGATTCGGACGCGGTCGAGGACGATGTCGTCGTAGGCGGGGTTCTCGGCGTGGAGGATGTAACGGGAGTGGGCGCGGTCAAAGAAGAAGCGCTTCAGGGTGGCGCGCTCACCGTCGCCTGTGCCATCGTCGATGAGGGCGACAACGATGTCACCGTTGGTGGCGGTGTCCTGCCATTTGATAATGACGGTGTCGCCCGACTGGATGCCGATATCGCACATGGAGTCGCCATGCGCTTTCAGAGCGAAGTACTTTCCTTCGGAAAAACGACTACGCGGAACAGGTATGTACTCTTCGATGTCCTCGACGGCGAGGATGGGCTTGCCACAGGCGATATCACCAATCAAGGGGACCTGCATGACGGACGCCGAGAAGGTGCGCGGTGTCATATGGCGCGTACCTGCGCCTTCAATCATGTCTTCTTCGGCAAGGCGTGTGACGAATTTCGATACGGTGCTTTTGGCAATACCGAGCGCCGAGGAAATTTCAGCATAAGAGGGACT
>JAFVYW010000127.1 GCA_017508465.1 Clostridia bacterium | reverse complement strand
CGCCCATCTTAAACGACGCTCTACAATGTGCGAACCTTTTTCTGCTATGCAGAAACAAGGCTCCAGCCGGATGGATCACCAACAAAAGAGAGGCAACCACAAGGGTTGCCTCTCTTTTGTTGGTGGAGCAAGCTTAACAAAATTCGAACCGTTAGTTTTCAAAATCCACTTCCACAGAGCAACCATAAGGTTCAAATATATCTCTTGTTTTCGACAAGGTTTCATAATCCGAATTTGTGATAAACATTCCCTTTGCTATAGCATTGGATTCGGTTTCGTATCCACAAATAACAATAATAGGCTTGCCTGTTTCAAAGATGTATAGGTATGCCGCGGCCACATTATCCATCTTCTTATTTCCCAATTTTTTAGTTGTATCACAGATATGAGACCCTATCCCATAATTGCCATACATAATTATATTGTTTACGATGGAATTCATCAAGTGGAAATCGTTTTTATAATACACACTTTCAATATCTTGCTTTAGTGAATCTGAAAGTTTATCAAAGTGTTCACGATCTCTTTCTTCCCTAAACAATACCTTGTCTTTTGCTCTTTCAATATCAGTTAGTTGTATTTTATAGCATCTAATAGGCCTATCGTAATCATTAGCCATATATACTTTTCGCTCTTCCTCATAAGACCTATACGTTCCACTAATTTGCATCTGCCAGTAATCTTCGCTTCTTGCCTTTTCTTCCATCATTAGACAAATTTCATTATTCACATTATGAATATCAATTTTAGAACTCTCACACGACGATAGCAAAAATAAAAAGATAATAAGCATGCATAAACACAAAGTCTTTTTCATATTTAAACCTCCAATTTTTGTACTATAATGCAACTATTTTACCATATTTTTATCAAAAAGTCAACATCTAGAAAAATGTTTGGCACCGAGGCGTGTGCTTGTCTTGATACAAGTCGTAGTCGTTTCGCTAAAAGAAAAAAGCAAGGCGGTCAACCTTGCTTCAATATAACTTCCCGTTGCGGTTTTCTCGTACCGAATCAATGCGCAGCATTGTATGGAATCCGCAACTCGTTGCGGCATGGCACACACACCCTGCCTTAACGAGAGATTTTCTCCCAGGCATCGAGCGCGTCAATCGCGAGGTGGATGAATCCTTCCTCTCTCTCGGCTACCGTCACGACCGTGAAAACGGACAAATCCGAGCTGCTCCGAGATTGCCTCGAAGGGCTCATTGGTCCATACAATCTCGTTATATGCCCGAAGCAGATGCTGCTCGTTGACATATTGCTTCAATCCTATGCCAAAATGAGCCTTGACAAATGTCACCGAGTGTGCTATACTGAGTTTACAATCCTGTGCCAGCACAGAAAAAAGGAGGACAGTATCATGTCTAATCGTTACAATTCGGATTACCTTTCGCCTTGGGGCTATATCGGCTTCGCCATCCTTTGGTCCATTCCCGTAATCGGTTGGATCATTTGGCTCGTCAACTGCTTCTCAAGCGGTGAAAACCTGAGAAATTACGCGCGCTCGATTTTCTGCGGATTTATCCTCTCTTTGATCGTAGCCGTTGTAGTGGTAGTTCTTGTTTACGCCGGCGTTGTTTCGTTGGATGGCATCCTCAACAACATCCCCATTGCCTGACCCCTGTCCAGTAAAACACATAAAGAGCACGGAGTGTATCGCTCCGTGCTCTTTATGTGTTTTACTGCTAAAATTGTTCTTGGGCACGGCTCGCTTGTGCCGCTTCATCCCAATCACGGCAAAGCCGTGTATGGAATCCGCAACTTGTTGCGGTATGGAATCATCACGGAGTTATGTATGGAATCAAGATCGAAGGGGAACGGGGGGAAATGCAGCCTGACGGCTGATGCCATGCCCGACAGAGTCGGGATTCCATACAATTCGCTCTGCGAATTGATGCCATACCAAGCCCTTCGGTCTTGGATAAAAATAACGGCTTCTTTTGAAGCCGTTATTTTTTGGTGGACCATCAAGGACTCGAACCTTGGACCGACCGGTTATGAGCCGGGAGCTCTAACCAACTGAGCTAATGGTCCTTATTAAATTTGTTTGTTTTTTCGGTCCCAAGGAACCTTGGACCGACCGGTTATACTCCTTACGAGTTGGAAACTCGCTCGGTTACGGCGAGGATGCGAAGGAGAATGCTACCTTAATAATAGGAAAAGGCATAGTGGAGGCTGTCTCAATCTGCATTGAGACAGCCTCTCAAAGCATGGGCGGATGCCCTGACAATTATCTGCCAATATAGCAGAAATTATTCATTGGTAAGGGGCTGGAGGAGTTGTACATCGTAGTAATAGGAAACCGTTACGGTTACCTTGCCGTTGGAGGTTTCCTCATTGGCGGCAGGGATTTCATAGGTGATGGTCATCGTGATAACGATGCCACCTGCGGTGAGGACTTCGATGGTCGCGTCGGAAGAAAGACTGGTGTTTTCACCAAAGACCGCTACGCCATTGTCCTTCGGAACCGTTGCCTTGAATACACCATCTTCAAAAGAGATATCGGTGAGAAGGCTTTCGTCAAAGTTAGGAACGATGCTATCTACAACTTCGGGAGCGAAATTCGCACCTTCAACAAAAACAGCACGCTTGTTGGTGAGGAAGTTCTCACGGACGCCCAGACCTTCAAAATATTCCTTCGATCTCACCTTGGAAACGATGGGAGAGGAAAGAATGTCATCAACCATCGCGAACTCCTGGTATACATGCGTATATACTGTAGCCGAACGACCTTGGTAACTACCCATGGTAATATCTGCCTGAGACTTCACCTTCGTGCCGTCGAAATTGGTTTCGCTATCCACAACAATTCTGGTAGGCATACCATTCTGGTACGCAGCCTTAACCTTTGCAATCGCGGGGTTTTCTTCTTTACATCCTACGGCAAAAAGCAAGCACACGAATACAAGAACAAGAGCAATAATCTTTTTCATTTTCGTTCCTCACTTCCTTATTTATCTGCAGGCCAATCAAGCGTTGCAGGATTGTAGGTGTAACTGGTCGCAATAAAGATATCTGCGCCACCGCTGGTCTTGTACGAAACGGTAAGACCTGTGATTACAATGCCGTTGCTCGCAACATGAACGGTCGCGCCATCGGCGTTCGTATCAAGCTCAACACCAAGAGCCTTTTTGATATCTGCGCCCGTCAATGTGGTGGTAAAGGATTTACCATCTTCGCTGACGGTGTACGAACCAAAGTTCTCCTTATTGAGGTTTACAGAAATGCCATATCCGGGAAGAGCGCCTACATCTTCAAAATTGTCACCGTCTACGGAAACCTTGTCGCCATCTCTGTAAATCGTACCGCTGATTTCTTTGACGATGCCATTTTCATTGGCTTCTTCAGGAAGAGCGATACGCTCATACTCAAAGGTGAAGATGCTTCGGTTGTATCTGGTAACCGTTTTGTAATAACCGGAAAGGCTGATGCTGTCATCCGCATTGTCGGCATCGGTAAGGCTATAGGATACAGTGGTTGTGATGGTGGCAGGAACACGGCCCTGGTCGATGATATCGAACAGGTCTGTCTCGTTTTTGTCCTTACAGGAGGCAAGGGCAAAAAGCATCACAAGGGAAAGCAATAAGCATAATACTTTTTTCATCGTTGTTTACCCTTTCATACAAAAGAATTCATCATTTTTGCATTATACATATATATTATAACTTTTAATGAAGTAAATGTCAAGAGAAAGTCGCTTGGCTAAATGACGAAAATATTTTTGAAATTTTATTCAATATTACCAAAAATATGAGTTTTGTAGTCTCTGACGAACTCTTTGGTGATAACGATGAGGCGTTTCTGCACAACCGAAAGCACTTTATCGTGCTTCATTGCAATACCAATGGAGCGTGCAACCGCAGGGACGATGGGAAGCATGCGCACCTCATCACGCCTGCCTGTCAAAATCAGTTCGGACAGCATACTGACACCGATACGATGCTCTACCATAGAGATAATCGCAGGGTCATCGACATAGGTCTGCGTGACGAACGGCTTGACGCGGTTCTCCGAGAAGATCGCGCTGATATCATCGTCAAAGCCGAGACCTGGCATCAGAAACTTCGTGCCATTGAACGCCGAGATGGGAAATTCGCGGGAATGGCTCGGGAAGTCTTTGGGCAAAACGGCATAAAAACGGTCCTGGAACAAGGGTAAAAATTTATATTCATATTTAGGGTTGCGTGCAACAAAGCAAAAATCAAAGCGCCCCTCAGCCAGTCCACCATAAACCTCGGTAACGGTACCGGTCTGAATGTTAACCGTAACATCAGGAAACTCCTGGTTAAAGCGTTCAATAATGGAAGGGAGCCATGTACTGACAACACTCGAATACGCACCAATACGAATAATGGTGTCACCGAATGATTTTACCATCTGGATTTCATTGTTCAGCGCGTCCTCACAGGTGACAAGCTCACGAATCTTGGGAATGAGGCGCTCACCGCTTGGCGTGAGCTTAATGCCGTAGAAGCCACGCTCGAGAATGGGAAATCCTATCTCATTCTCCAATGCATTCATCATATGTGTCAGCCCCGACTGGGTGTAACCGAGCTTCTTTGCCGCCGCAGAAAAGCTACCCATATCGACAGCACAAAGAAGCGCTTTGTATTTTGATACATTCACGACATTATCCTCCTGTTTTTATCAATTCCTTGTTTTTTTGTAAACAATTGTTTTCTTTTCAGTTTGTTTTTGTCAGATATCCTTCACGGTAAAGAAGTTCCGCAATCAGAACAGCACCACCAGCTGCTCCACGAAGCGTGTTGTGAGACAAACCGACAAAACGATAGTCATAAATCGCGTCCTCGCGCAGTCTGCCGAGCGTTACGCCCATGCCACCATAAATATCGCGATCCAGGCGCGTCTGGGGGCGATTATCTTCTTCAAAATAGGTTAAGAACTTCTCGGGTGCCGAGGGAAGCGAGAGCATCTGCGGCTTTCCCTGATAGGTATCCCACAGCGCGAGAATTTCCTCTTTGGTTGGTTTTTGATCAAATTTCACAAAGACACAAGCGAGGTGACCATCGGTCACGGGAACGCGGATGCATTGGCTGGTAATCACAGGGGCGCTTGCTGGTACAATCTTACCATTCACAACCTCACCAAAAACGCGAAGAGGCTCTTTTTCACTCTTCTCTTCCTCCCCACTGATAAAGGGAATGACATTATCCGCCATCTCGGGCCACTCATTGAAGGTTTTGCCTGCGCCGCTGATCGCCTGATATGTCGTTACAACAACCTCGCGGATACCGAATTTACGCAAAGGTGCGAGCGCACCGACATAAGACTGGATGGAACAGTTTGGTTTGACGGCAATAAAGCCACGCTTGGTACCAAGGCGTTTTCTCTGGCTGTCAATAACCGCGAGATGTGCATCATTGATTTCGGGTATCACCATGGGAACATCCTCTGTCCATCGGTGTGCCGAATTGTTGGAAACCACAGGAATTTCCGCCCTTGCATATCTTTCTTCCAGCTCACGCGTTTCTTCCTTGGAAAGACTGACCGCGCAGAAAAC
The DNA here is from genome assembly GCA_017508465.1 of Clostridia bacterium. GTDB lineage: Bacteria > Bacillota > Clostridia > Oscillospirales > CAG-272 > UBA1740. The sequence goes on along the minus strand of JAFVYW010000127.1, from coordinate 9,832 downwards.
AAAGTCCACAAGTTCTTTTACCGTATCTATCTCATCCGAAGAGAGCAGTATCATATTTTTCACCTTTTCGGGAATGGGCGAGGTCATCTTCCATCTGCCTTCGCACGCCTGCACATATGTCTTGCCTGCGGAACGGGGGCTGGCTATCAGAGCTGAAATCTCAAAATAGGGGTGATCCGAAAGAAGCATAATAAAACGCTGACCGACCATACCTGTCGCACCAACAATTCCGACCTTTAATTTTTCCATAATTAAGTCCTCCTTTTCTCACGCGTGAAGATTTAATAGTTCATTGTAACACAAAACAATTCATTCGTCAAGTGTTTTCGACAAAAAAGGTTGCCCGGGACACGCGCACGGACAACCTTTCTTTCATTTTTCATTATTTATTGATGATGGAAATATTTTCGGGATTGATGCCCGTGGTCTCATAAGCAATAGAGAAAATCTGTGCCGCTTGTGCCGCCTGAAGCTGCTCTGCCTTCACAATAATGCTGACAGAGTCCTCAGAAATGACCGCGATGCATTCCTCGAAGCCCTTTGCCTTTACGAGCGTTTCAATGTTTGCCTCATTCTGAATATCGCTTGCAATTTTCGCGAGCATCGCACGCGCCTCAGCCTTTGCTTCTTCGGTAGCATTCGCATCCTCGGTCACGCTTTTCAGCACCTCCATCGCCTCGTCACGGGACTCCTGGCGTGTCAGCGATGTCTGTGTGAAGTAATCCTCTGTGCCACTCTCGCCGGAGGCGTTCTGGCTATCATTGAAATTATCCTGCATATTGCCCTCGCCGTAACCCAGCGAGCCAAGCGGATCGTAGAACCAGCGGTAGTTGAGGTAGACCGCAAGTGCAATGACAAGCACCGACGCTACAACGACGATGCTTTTTCCCGTACGGGACGAGAAGAATTTTTTGATTTTTTCTCTTTTCATGATGTTATTCTCCCTTTGAATTCTTTTCCGCCCCCTCTATGGCGGTTATTTCATCCTATGCACGAGTCAGAACAAATATGCCGATATTATTATTGGTTTTTAACTGACATCACTGACGCTGACACGATTGGAACCGATGTCATAAAGTGTCGTCACCATGTCGACGATTTTCTCTTTCAGGTAAACGGTTTTTCTTCCCTCATAAAGTACCACGACAGAACTGACGCGCGGCGGAGAAAAGCTTACCGTCACACCACCCTCACGAACGCTTTCCTCCCCTCTGGAAAAGTGGATGGAGATATAGCATTTCTCCACGCCCTCCAAATGACATATCAGCTCGGCAAGTTTTTCCTCCTCGAGAATACGCCATTGAGAGAGAGCCATGGCATCCTCGCTATGTATCGTTGACAGCTCCTTCTCCTCCTGACATGTAGAAAGAGATAAAAACAAAACCGAAAGGACCAAAAATATTAACACGGGTACCCATATCATCTTTTTCTTCTTCCCTTCACCCTTCCCGAAGAGAAAGCTACGAACCAAGGCGAACGCGGACTCGGACATCCTGAAAACCCCCTTTTTCTTTCAGATATTTTTCCATCTCCTTAGTGTCACAAAAAATGCCCTTACCCTGAAGCTCTATGGCAACAGAAGAAGGATAGTGCGTCGTTTCATCCACCTGTGAAACCGTCAGGATAAAGTCCTCCTCCGAGAGTGAAAATTCTTCCTTCAGACTCTCGATCAGCCCCCGCTTGACAGCATCCGCCATCAGAGCGTCAAAGCTTTTATCTTCATCCACCACCCCCTCCATCGAAGAAAAGTCGGGCACCTCTCCGCTATGCCAAAGAGAAATCAGAGAAGAAATGAATACCGAGGTAAACATGAGGGAGAACAAAAACTTTTCCACGCGCAAAAAACGCCTGTCGCTTACAAGAGCAAGGGCAATCGTGAATATCACTGCGAGAGAAAAAACCGTATTGGAAAACAAACTCATAAGCTTAACTTACTGTACTTTTCATGAACAGAATTACCACAAACAGGAAGAGCGCCACCGAGAGCGCAACAAGAGCAAGCGTGGTATCAATGATGCGACGCACCGTTCGGTACAAGCGCGAAAACGCCGAATCCACGCTCTCCCCCATCGCACCGACGAGCATCGACGGGAGAGACAACGCGAGCCGACACAAAAGAAGCCGTACCAGCGGTGGCAGGGCAAGGGTAAAAATAGCGACAAGCGTTCCAACGCCTAATGTGCTTTTGACATAGAGTATACCGCCTGACAAGGCGGAGAGCGTACCTGCTACGGTCTGTCCGACAATAGGTATCATACTGCCAACACCGTATCGCAGGGCGCGAAGCGTCGCGCGATCCACACCGAGCGTGATAGCATTCTGCAAGGCGAATGCGGTAGAAATAATCACAGAAAGAAGTGTCAGGACGGACAGATAGAATTTATAGAGTCTCTCACCGAGAGACAGCATTTCTCCGGCGGAGGCGGGAATCAGGGAACAGGCAAGCATGAGGGCAAGACCGGGCAGAGCAACCTTTTCGATTCCCTCCTCGACCAGCGCGAGGACAATACCAAAGGACGAGGCGGTAAAGGTAGCGTTCTGCTCCATGCCTGAAAGAAAGCCCGTACTGACAAAGACAGGCAAAATGCCTTCACAAAAATCGCTCACCGAGCGCACCGCCCCGATGGCGCTTTCAATATGAGGAAAAAGCAGTGTGGCGACAGAGAGCAACAGCACCATCTCCACGGTATGCGAAACGCCAGTGGCAAGAAGCGAATGCTCCGCCTGCGCGCCTTCAAAGAAAATGGCAATGAGGATATAAACAACACCCGCCCCTGCCATCAGCATAAAAAAAGCGAGGGTATCCGCAAGTCCGGAGCGCAAAATGTCCGCCCCCGTGTCAAAAATATCGCGGAATTCAAATCCATCCCATCCATCTCCAAGGAAACGGGAAAGATAGTCTGTCCCCTCTTTGAGTATCCCTTCCAGGCGTTCAATTTTCATAGAGAAAGCCACTCCCTCGCGAGCGAAATCAATCCCATAAGATAAGGAATGCCGAGCGAGAAAATCAAAACCCGTCCCCCGAAAACCAGACTTTTTGACAAAGCCACAGCCCCAAGGTTTTCGCAAAGATCTGCGCCCACACCGACAAGATAACCTATGGCGAGCGCCTTGCATACCGTTTCAGCGACATTCCTTGTATTCTCGTTCGTCGGGATATCCACAAGAAGCTGTACGGCACGAAAATATGGTTCTGCCGACAGTGCAAGCAGAAACAAAGCGCCCAGGGCAAGATACAGTGGCGCGCTTTTTGCTCCGAGAATGTTGAGAAGATAAAAGGATATTGCCAGAAGCACGCCCGCGCCAAGAAGCGTCAGGACATTCAAATACCGAACACCTCCCTCACACGTGCAAGCAAAGTGCCTACCTCTCCTACAAGCATCATCAGAACCAGGACAACACCAGCAAGAGAAACCAGAGACGCCATATCATCACGCCCGCTTTTACTTAACACCTGGGACGCAACCGCGACCAGCATCCCCACACCACAAACTTTCAGAATCAAACTTACATCCATAACACCATTATAGCAAGATAATGACCAAAGCAAGCGCAACAGTAAACAAAACAATGCGAACCGTATCTACCGACTTTTTGCCATCACTTTCCTCTTTTTGTAAACAACAATTTACTTTTTCAAGGAGATTATCCAACCTTTCTTTCTCGCTCTGCACACTTCCTTCGCCAAGGCGCGCAAGGATTTCAGAGAAGCTCGTTTTTTCCGCTGGCAAAAGATTCATGCGTGAGAGCACAGACAACAATTCCCCTGCGGGATCTTTCCCACCGGAAAAACCGATAACGGATAGAGGAAGGAATTCTTCCCTCATTGCAATCGGCCGAAAGGTCTGATAAACATCAATATCCTCTTTCATGCACAAAAGCACCCGACAGAGCGCATCCAACTCCGATCGCCGCTGCGCCCGGAAAGCGGCATATGCCCTCGAGATGAAATAAGCAACGAGGACAAGACAAATCAAACCACATATCTTTACAAACGACATAATTGAAATGACAGGTGGCCACTCTCGCGCGACAGAAGCAGGGCGCAATCGAATACGCCGGCTTCTACAATCTGCGATAAGAGCGGTCGACCTTTGATATCCTCAAGATCTCGTGCGTGAGCGCTCGCCAGAAGATATACGCCAGCACGCATCACATCACACAGCGCCCGCACATCTCCTTCTGCGCCTATTTCATCCATGGCAAGTATCTTTGGTGAAAGCGTGCGCAGAGCGATCCCTGCCCCTCGTTCCCGCCCATATCCTGTTAAAGCATCCATTTTTGCCCCTGCGAAATCATCGTCGGTAAATTCGCCCCGGGTATCGACGACAGCAACCCGAACTCCCTGCTCCCCGAACGAAAAGGCGCGACAAAGCATACGCAGCATGGTTGTCTTACCGACGCGCGGCGGACTGACAATCAGACAGCCACGATGGCTATGCTTCCTGATATGCTCACAAAGAGGGGCAAGCGCCTCTGTCCTTAACGGCGTGTGCGGTATACGAAAAATCAGGGTGTGAAAAGAGTGTATAGCGCTCCCCTCCCCCGAGCCATTATAACGGCAAGCACCTGCCACACCTACGCGCACACCATTTTCAAACGGCAAATATCCCTCCGCCATTTCTTCGCGATGGCTGAATGGCGCTCCGTGGCATATCGCTTTGACCATGGAAGAAAGCATCTCACAAGACACGGAAACCGACAATGAATATTCCACTCCGCAAAAACAAATGCTCGAGGCCGCCTTGGAGGAAAGGCGTATTTCCTCGATGTCACAAAGCATCCTTCTCCTCGACACGACTCTCGCCTCAATTTCACGACGCAGCTCGGATGGATAAATGGAAAAAAGGGATAGAATGGCTCGCGTTGCCAAAGCATCCTCCGTGCCATAAAGCAAGCTTGGCACATCTCCCTCAAAAAGGACCTGCGGAGGCATTGTCTGATCTGTCGGTCGAGGCTCTGTGACAAGAGGCAACGCGCAAAACCGCACCGCTTTTTTTCGGATAAAAAAACGAACGGCAGATGTCAGCGATGCAGGAGCACTATTTTCAATACGCATAAACACCTCTATGGTTAATTTTTCCATATATTTGTAAAAATTGGAAAATTTTAGGTGAAAACTATTGACTTTTGTCAGATTTTGTGGTAAAATATGGTTAAAAAAACAAGGAGAAACCACATGAAAGCGACTGGCATCATTCGAAACATCGATGAACTCGGCAGAATTGTTATTCCGAAAGAAATCCGCAAAAAAATGGATATCAAAAGCAATCAACCTATTGAAATCTATGTAGATGATAACAAAATTATTCTTTGCAAATACTCTCCTTCCTGCATCCTTTGTGACGGCACGGAAAATGTAACTCTTTTCAAGGGCAAAAGAATTTGCCAGAATTGCATGGATGAAATCAAGGGATAACCCCGCCTATATAAAAAACCTCTTGCTACCAGATGGGTTGCAAGAGGTTTTTGTAAACAAAAGTGTGCAAAACATATTGTTTTGCACACTTTTTCAGTTTTAGAGAACGCGAGAGAGAAACTCCTTTGTTCTCTTCATTTTTGGATTTCTGAAGATTTCCTCGGGGGTACCGTCCTCGACGATATAGCCACCGTCCATAAACAAAACGCGGTCGCTGACTTCACGGGCAAAGGCCATTTCGTGTGTTACGACAATCATCGTAAGTCCCGTTTGCGCCAGGCTCTTCATAACATCAAGCACCTCGCCGACCATTTCAGGATCGAGCGCGGAGGTAGGTTCGTCGAAGAGGATGACCTCGGGGTGCATCGACAGAGCGCGCGCAATCGCCACTCTCTGCTTTTGTCCACCCGAAAGCTGTGCGGGGCGTGCATTGATGTAAGCGTCCATGCCGACCTTCGTGAGATATTCCATCGCGATTTTGGTCGCCTCTTCCTTTGTGCGCTTCAGAACCTTTGTCTGCGCAATCACGCAATTCTTAAGAACACTCATATTGTTATAAAGATTGAACTGCTGGAATACCATCGTAACCTTTGTGCGATACGCCGAAAGGTTCGTGTTTGGGGCGAGAATGCTATCACCATGATAGAGAATGTCGCCCTCCGTAGGTCTCTCGAGAAGATTGATACAACGGAGCATTGTGCTTTTTCCCGAACCGGAAGAGCCGATAACGGACACAACCTCACCACGGTGAACTTCAAGGTTGATATCGCGCAGGACTTCGTTTTCACCGAACTTCTTCGCCAGATGACAGAGGGAAATCATCCTTTCATTTGTCTTTTCTACTGTCTCACTCACCGATGCGTTCCTCCTGTTTTGTCAGACGAATTTCCGCGGAAGGATCGGATTGAGAACCGCAGATGGTATAACTCGCGCCACCCTCCATCTTCTTCTCTGCAAAGCGGAGAATTCTCGTCACCGTAAAGGTGAGAACGAAGTAGATGAACGCGCAGATAAGATATGCAGGAACGAACTTCGAATACGAACCACCCGCCTGCTTGGATGCGAACATAAGTTCGGTAATCGAAATTACCGAAAGAACAGAGCTATCCTTGATATTGACAACGAATTCGTTGCCAATGGAAGGCATAATATTGCGTACCGCCTGTGGGAGAATGACATGAACCATTGTCTGCCAATGCGTCATACCGACGGCATGCGCACCCTCGAATTGTCCCTTGTCAATCGACATGATACCACCACGGACAATCTCTGCCATGTAGGCACCCGTGTTAAAAGAAATGATGATAATTGCCGAGAGAAGGTGATGCATCTTAAGGGGAACAAAGAGACTGTAATGGATAATCAATGCCTGTACGAGCATGGGCGTACCGCGGATGATTTCCACATATGCATTGAGGATGAAATTTACAATACGGAAAACCCATTTACGAAAAGGACTCGCGCCCTCCCCGATCGGAATGGTGCGTACCATGGCAATCAGAAGTCCGATAACAAAGCCTGCCGCCGTACCGACAAGCGCCATAAGCATGGTGTTCCCTGTTCCCACAAGGAAGCTCTGCCAATATTCCGAAACGAGCCGTATAATCCAATCAAAAGTACTCATTCAGCACCTTATTCTTCGGATGCAGGCTGACGCGCGATTGCGTCGTTCATCATTTCCTCACGCTGTGCGGTGGTAATGGTAGCGAGAATTTCATTGACTCTTTCCAGTAAGGAAGTGCCCTTACGCATACCAATGGAAATCGAGGATTCTGCAGGATCGCAAACAAAGCCCTTACCCTGTTCAAACTCTACAAATGCGAAGTTTTCGTTAGCTGCAACCGCAGAAACAGCACCGGGTTTTTCACAAACATAAGCATCGATTGCGCCACTTTCAAGAGATTGAATCAGCGCGGCAAAATCCTGAAGCGCCGTTCCCTTTTCAACGCCATTAATCTGGTCGATGACATCGTAGTGGAAGGTGTTCAGCTGACCTGTAACCTTCGCGCCAGAGAAATCCTGAATATCGTCAGCATTTACATATGCGCTGTCTTTTTTAACAACCATAACGAGATTGGAATCAAAGTAGGTATCAGAGAAGTCGATGGAGAGTTTTCTCTTTTCCGTAGGGCTCATACCTGCGATAATCATATCGATTTCGCCAGATTCCAGTGCGGGGATAAGACCATCCCATTCGATGGCACGGATAACGAGCTCTACACCGAGGTCATCTGCGATTTTCTTTGCAATCTGAACATCAAAACCATCAGCATAAGTACCGTTTTCTACTTTAACGGTATTGTCGTTGGCTTTGGGTTCTGCCCAGTTGTAGGGCGCATACGCGCATTCCATACCGACAACAAGTTTACCATTTTTCAGGATGTTATCGAGGTCCATTTCAGGCTTGACACCGCCGCACGAGGTAAGTGCGAGGGAAAGTACTACCATCACGGTAGCAAGGAGTAAGGAGAGGATTCTTTTCATTTTACATGACCTTTCTTGGCTTTTCGCCTACAATATTATTATAACAAAAAAGTCGAAGCAAGTGCTTCGACCGTATCCATAACAAAAGGGAAGACGAAATCGAACGATAGCACTCCACAAGAAGACTTGTGACAGTCACACAGATATTCTCTGCGCGCCCAACAACACTCTCTCCAAAAAGAGCATTATTTCGGCGAAGGTTGCCTCCCCTGCGCCTCACAGATCTTGGAATCTCCGCACAGCTTCATCACCATCGCACCTCTAACAATTCTTAGAATCGACTATTCAGTTATGGTGGTATTATAGCACCCTTTCTTCCACTTGTCAATGGTTTTTTTATTTTTTGTGAAAATTTTTACAGAAAAGAGAAAAATCTCTTGATTTTTTCCTCAATAAATGCTACAATATGTGATGGTAATATATTTAATTAAGGAAAGGATTATCACTATGAAAGTTGTAACTTTTGGTGAAATTATGCTCCGTCTCGCCCCCGAAGGATATCTTCGCTTTACCCAGGCGGATAAGTTCGGTGTTGTTTATGGCGGTGGCGAAGCAAATGTATCTGTTTCTATCGCAAACTATGGTCTCGAATCGGTATTTGTAACCAAACTTCCTAAACACGAAATTGGTCAGGCGGCAGTAAATGCACTTCGCAGATATGGCGTTGACACCACAAAGATTGTTCGTGGCGGCGACAGAGTCGGTATCTACTTCAATGAAAAGGGTGCCTCTCAGCGTCCTTCCAAGGTCATCTATGACAGAGCACACTCGGCAATCGCAGAGGCTCAACCCTCCGATTTTGATTGGGATGCTATCTTCGAAGGCGCAGATTGGTTCCACTTCACTGGCATCACTCCTGCCCTCAATCCTACCGTTGCGGCAATCTGTCTTGATGCTTGCAAGGCGGCAAAAGCACACGGCGTAACCATTTCCTGCGACCTCAACTTCAGAAAGAAGCTTTGGACTCGCGAGCAGGCTCGCGCTACCATGACCGAGCTTTGCCAGTATGTTGATGTCTGCATCTCCAACGAGGAGGATGCGCATGATGTATTCGGTATCGACGCAGAGAATACCGACATCGCAGGCGGTAAGCTCAACCACGAAGGTTACAAATCCGTCGCTCGTCAGCTTGCTGAAAAATTCGGCTTCAAGAAGGTTGCTATCACTCTTCGCTCCTCCATCAGCGCGAATGACAACGACTGGGCAGCACTTCTTTACGATGGCGAAAACTACTGCTTCTCCAAATCCTACCACATGCATATCGTTGACCGTGTTGGCGGTGGCGATAGCTTCGGCGGTGGCTTGATTTACGCTTGCCTCAATGGTTATAGCACTCAGGATGCTGTTGAATTTGCAGTTGCGGCATCTTGCCTCAAGCACTCCATCGAAGGCGACTTCAACCTTATGAGTGTTGACGAAGTCAAGGCGCTTGCAGGCGGTAACGGCACTGGCCGTATCCAGAGATAATTATCTCCCCTTTATTATAAAGGAAGGTTTCCGCCGAAACCTTCCTTTTCTTTTTTCTCCCCTCCACAAAAGCGCATTTTTTCGTGGCGTGTATTAAAATAACACTTGTTATTTTATCCTGCGGTGTGGTTTTCATAGGCGCGGGGTGTCAAAAAGATAATATAACACTTGTTATTTTATCCTGCGGTGTGATTTTCATGGGCGCGTAGTCTCCAAAAAGATAATATAACACTTGTTATTTTATCCTGCGGTGTAGTTTTCGTGGGCGCGGGGTGTCGAAAAGATAATATAACACTTGTTATTTTATCCTGCGGTGTAGTTTCTCCATGGGCGCGGGGTGTCGAAAAGATAATATAACACTTGTTATTTTATCTTGTGGCGTGGTTTTCGTGGGCGCGGAGTGTCGAAAAGATAATATAACACTTGTTATTTTATCCTGTGGCGTGGTTTTCGTGGGCGCAT
>JAFVYW010000126.1 GCA_017508465.1 Clostridia bacterium | reverse complement strand
TTTTCTCTTTTTTTATTTAGGTTTTTCGTTCTATCTCCGTTTGCTCACTTGCCGTATGTATATACGCCTATCGTTCGCAAACGAAGATTTCTGCTCTAAATTAAGCGAGCCCCAAAGGCGCTTCGCACTAAGAATTCAGCAATTTAGCGAAAATTCTTATTCAATGCCAAGGTATGCTGAATTCTTAATGACTTAGCCCCTTTATTAAATTTTAGGAGAAATACCTTTTTTGAAATACCGATGCGCTACGGAAAGAAGCATCGGGCCAGAAACCAGGATACCAACACAAGCGCTGATAAGATATGTAACATACGCCATTTCTATGCAAGGATTCAGGGGATAAACAAAGCTCATCCATACGATACGGAAGAGGATGATGGAGATGAGAGACTCAACCAATGTCAGACGGGAATAACCGAAGCCACCAACCGAGCTTTTGATAATATTACGGAAAGAATAAACCACATAGAACCTTAGGACCACATTCATTCTCGCATTTGCGGACGCCATCGCCACCGCATCGTCGCCAACAAACAGCATAATCAAGGGATTTCGCGCGAGGAATACCGCGATACCTGCAACGAAGTTCAGGGAGCAATTCAGCACAATACCCCACAGGAGCGTTTTCTTCACTCGTTCAGGCTGCTTTGCGCCGATGTTCTGACCAATAAAAACACTCGTTGCCGAGGTGATGCCTGTCGTGATACAACTGACAGCAGTTTCAATGTTGTTCGACGCGGCATTTCCCGCCACAACAGAAGAACCAAAGCTGTTGATTGCTCCCTGCACCAGAAGGTTTGAAATGGCAAAGGTGGCGTTGGTAATGGCGCCTGGAATGCCATAACGGAACAAAAGACCGCAGAGTGAAAAATCGAAAGATATGTTATGTAAGGAAAAATTACAATCACCATCGGTGCGCATCAGACGCCGCATACAAAGCACAGCACCAAACGCCTGCGCGATAACAGTAGCAAGGGCAACGGCAAGTACCTTATCCCGCAAGCACCAGCATAAAACAAGATTAAGGGTAACATTGGCAACACCCGCATAGATCAGATAAAACATCGGTCGCACGCTATCCCCCGATACGCGAATGATCGCCGCGGCAAAATTATACAGCAGAATAAAAGGGGCGGAGATGACATATACAATAATATAGGTACGCGCGCCCTCGAAGCAGTCTTCAGGGCAATTCATCAGGCGCAGGACATCATCTCCGAACACAACGCCGAATACAGCCACGATAACGCCAAGACCAAGAGCTGATATGATTGCTGTAGAAATAAAGCGTTTTGCCCTCGCGATTTCCCTCGCGCCGACAAGTCGCGCCAGGACAATATTCACACCCGTGGCAATACCCACCATCGACGAGACAAAAAGCGTCGTGACCGTACCTGTCGCCCCGACAGACGCCACCGCTGTACTATCGGCTGACATGCGCACAACGATCAGGTCGCATGCGTTAAAAAGCGTTTGCAACAGGGTTCCGAGCGCAATCGGAAGAGCAAACAGGAGAATGGACGGCACAAGCTTTCCGCTTGTAGGGTTGATTTTTCCGAAACCTTTCATTTCCCTACCTCACATCAAGTAAGCGTTATATGTTCATTATACTACCATTTCCACAACAAGTCAACAAAAACAGGTCTGTTTTTATTGTATAAATCAATCAATATATTGTATTTTTCGGTCAAACACTAAAAATAAATATCAAAAAACTATTTCCAAAAAGAAAACTTTTCTCCCTCTCTCTTGACATAACCGTTTTTTTATTCTATAATGAATATGAGCATAAAACGCTCTCCTGACAACAAAGAAAAATCATCAAAGCAAGCCGTGCAACCTCAACAAATACCAAAACAAAAAACAAAATAATTATCAAACAAATACAGGGAAATTTACAGATTATGCAAACTTTACTTAACAAAATCAAATCATTTCGCTATTCCGAGCTCCTTCTCGGCGTGTGTGTTTTCCTTATTGGTTTACTCACAATCATCTTCCCGCAAACCGCCGTACGCATCATAGGCATCGGCCTTGGCATCGTGCTTCTCATCATTGGCATCACACGAATGGTCAGCCTGTTTTCCATCAAGGATGAGAGTGTGTTTTTCACGCTCCGTTTTATCGGAAACCTTTTCTTCCTCTTCTGTGCGCTCGGTCTTCTCTTTTTCTCGGGTGGCATGGCAAATCTTATCTGTACTATCTGTGGCATCTACCTTATCGTTGATGCCTCAACCAAAATCTTCCCCATGCTGACGCGCACTCAAACGAGAAACTCCGCATTCTATACAAAGCTTATCCTCTCCTCCCTCATCCTCATTCTCGGTCTCGCGCTGATCATCGTGCCCGGTACTATCGTGAATACCGCCTTCCGTCTGGTTGGTGTAGCGCTGGTGTTCGAGGGCGGAAGCACCATTGTATACGCCATCATTCGTCTGCGCGAGCGTCGTCACAGGGAGCGCCATGCAAAAGGTCCTATCGAGGGAAGATTCACCGACAAATCCGGAACATAACAGACAGCACTCTCACATTTCGGGAGGTCCAGACATGGACTTCCCTTTTCTTTTTTTCGTGATGAAACGGGGGTGTTTTTCTCTCTATTTGTGAATTTTTTGAAAAAGGTCTTTTCTTTTTAATTATTATGTGTTATACTAATATGAAAAAGAACGCACACGCGTATACACAGAAAGTGATTTTATCATGAAGTACAAAACCCCCTCATGCCCTGACAAGTCAAGGCTTGGTCGCGTCGGCGGTCAGGCAGTACTGGAGGGCGTAATGATGAAAGCGGGCAACCGAACGGTTACCTCCTGTCGCAAGGAAGACGGCTCCATCGTTGTCAATGACAGCACCTTCGTCTCCGTCCGTAAAAAACACAAAATTCTTGACATTCCTCTGATTCGCGGCGTTGTCAACTTCATTGAGATGATGAAGCTCAGCGTAACAACGCTCGAAGCGTCCACAGCCGCGCTCGGTCTCGAAGAAGAGGAAGAAACCAGATTTGAAAAATGGCTCAAAAAGCACTTTGGTCTGAATATCACAAAATTTATCATGGTGATTGGCGTGGTACTGGGCCTCGCTTTGTCCGTCGCGCTCTTTATGGTGCTTCCCTCTCTTGTGGGTATGGGCATTGACTGGCTTGTCGGTGGCAAGCTCGGTCTTTGGCGCGCCGTTGTAGAGGGCATCGCGAAGGTGGCGATTTTCCTTCTCTATCTATGGCTCGTTTCCTTTATGCCTGAAATCAAGCGGACATTTATGTACCATGGTGCCGAACATAAAACAATAGCCACCTTTGAGGCGGGCATTGAGCTGACACCCGAAAACTGCAAAGAATACACAAGATACCACCCCCGTTGTGGAACAAGCTTCATGTTCTTCATGATTCTTCTTGGCATCATCGCAGGTCTTTTCATCCAGTTTTTCCTGCCGGACATCAAAGGCATTTATTACATTCTCATCCGTCTGGCTATCCTCCCTCTTGTTGTCGGAATCGGATATGAATTCATCATGTTCGCAGGCAAGCATGATAATTTTATCATCCGCATGATCTCTGCCCCAGGTCTCTGGGTACAGCGTATCACTACCAAAGAACCAACCCTCGACATGCTCGAGGTCGCTATCGTATCGACCAAATGCGCCCTTCGCGATGAGATTCCCGAATTCATGGAATTCTATCAATCCCGCGCGTGGGAAAAGAAGCCCGCGAGCGAGGAGCGCGACGAGGTGTCGGAGAATGACGAAGGAATGGCAACCCGTGCCGAAGAAGGCGCACAAGCCACACCTTCTGTATGCGATATTGCAGAAAACGCCACGCTTTGTGAAGAAAATGGCACACAGGCAAACGAAGAGAGCGCGCCCATAGTGATGGACAACAGCCGAAGCACCGAGGATAACACATCTGCGGAGGATGCGCCCGAGGCGGAAGAATGAGACTTTCCGATGTAAAGCGTCGACTTCGTGATGCGGGTATTGAGAATGCTGTCGGTGAGAGCCTGATGCTCTTCCGCCACTTCACCACCCTGCCCGAATACGCTCTGCGCCTGGACGATCCCGAATGGGAAAGTGCGGAACTGCGGGATGCCGTATACCGTCGCGAAAAGCGCGAGCCACTCCAATACATTCTTGGGGAATGCGCTTTTTTTGAAGAGGTATATCGTGTCACACCGTCGGTTCTGATCCCACGCGCAGACACCGAAATACTCGTCGAAGAAATTCTTCGTCACATCAGAGAAGGCGATAAGCTTCTTGACCTTTGCACCGGTAGCGGTTGTATTGCTCTGTCCGTTCTTTTGCATAGCAAGGATACCGTAGCAACGCTTGTCGATCTGTCTGCCGATGCGCTTGGGGTGGCTGATGAAAACCGCAGAAGATATCACCTCGAGGAACGCACCACGCTTCTCTCTCTGGATATTCTGAAATCTTTTCCCGAAGGGAAATATAACATTATCGCATCCAATCCCCCCTATATACCCGAAAAAGTCTATGAAACGCTCGCTCCTGAAATTTTCGCCGAGCCGAAAATGGCTTTTGTCGCCGAAGAGGACGGCATGTGCTTTTACCGCGCAATCGTAGACAGAGGTCGCGCACATCTTGCGGACGATGGTATATTCGCCTTTGAAATCGGTTACGACCAGGAAGAAAAAATCAGAAAGCTCGCGGAGGAATATTCCCTTCGCGCCGAAATCAAACGCGACCTGTCAGACAACCCGAGGGTTGCCATCCTTTATTGACATTTTCCTCTCTCTTGCATACACTATGGCAAGAGGTGATATGAATGAACGAAAAGAAAAAACGCCGCGTCGCGCTGCTTTTTGGCGGCATCGGCGCAGAGCGCGACATTTCCGCGCGCAGCGCTGCCTCATGCGCACGAGCGTTGACGGATGCATGCGATCTGCTCCTCGTTGGCATTACACGAAGCGGTGCCATTTATCTTTATGCAGGCGCGCCCGAGAGCATTGGAAATGGCGCGTGGGAAAACGATAGCGCCCGACTGTTCCCGACATCCTTTGTCCGCCTTGGCGAGAAGCGCGGCGTCCTGTATCAGAACACTGTAATTCCTGTGGATGTCGTGCTTCCCGTCATGCATGGTGATTTTGGAGAGGACGGTAAAATTCAGGGCTGGCTCGAAAGCGTCGGCATCGCATATGTAGGCGCAAGCACGCTGGCGGGCGCAATCTGCCAGGACAAAACCATTACCAAAATTCTTGCCGAGCACCTGTCGATACCAACACTTCCCTGGTGCACACTCTCGCGCGATACCGCATTTGCCGAAGCGAAGCTGCAGATCCGCGCCGTTATGCAGAAGGAGGAGTACCCCTTGATTTTCAAGCCGACATCTCTCGGCTCTTCCATCGGTCTTGCGACCGTTACCGATGACCTCTCCCTTCGCAAAGCACTGTCCGAAACGAGCGTATACGGCGATATTCTCGTTGAAAAATACCTCCGTGGCGCAAGAGAGGTCGAGGTGTGCTATCTCGGAGTTGACTCCGGTCATTATTTCCCTGCCGAGGTCTGCCTTCCCGAGCGCGACACCCCATACACCTATGATAAGAAGTACACGCGAAACCTCTCGCCTGTCAGGGATGAGGCGCTCTCTGACGATATTCAGAACACCCTCGTACGCTATGCGCGTGCTCTTGTCGAGCTTCTCTCGATACGCGACCTTTGCCGTGTCGACTTCTTCCTTACAGACGAGGGCGAAATCTTTTTTAATGAAATCAATACTTTTCCTGGGTTTGACATAAAAAGCTTCTACCCCGAAGTATGTAAAAGGAACGGTTTTGACTACAAAACTTTACTTTTATCGCTTTGTGAGGCGGCATATGCTCGGCATTTATGATAGCGGCAGCGGAGGACTTCGTGCCCTCTCCACGATAAGAGAAAGAGAGCCTGACGCAGATATTCTCTATCGTGGCGACCTGAAGCATGCGCCATATGGCACGCGTCAACGAGAGGATCTTATCCGTATCATAATGCAGAACATCGAGCGTTTTCACGCGCTCGGGTGCGCCCATATTCTTGTTGCCTGCATGACGGCAAGCTCTCTCATCCCTGCCCTTCCCCCTGCATACAGACAGAGCGTCTACCCCATTATCGACTATGTCGGCGCACGCGCAGCCGCACTCTCGCGCGAGGGCAGAATAGGCATTGTCAGCACCTCGCGAACCATGAAGGAGGGCGGGCTACGGCGCTATCTTCTGGCGCATGGGGTAAGTGTCACCGAAAGCGAAGCGGATGCCCTCGTTCCTCTCGTGGAGGAAGAGGTATCGCAAAGCGATATCCGCGTCACGGATGCCATCGCGCGAGCTACACGCATCCATCGCGAAGCACAGGTCGACACGCTGGTGTTGGGGTGCACACACTTTCCCTTCTTCACCGACGCTTTCCGCAAGGTCATGGGCGAGGATGTCACTCTCATCCCCTCGGGAGAGGTCGGCGCCGAAGCGTTTTTAAAGCAGATACCCAAGGATGTCCTCAAAGGAAAAGGACACATTCACTTTATATAAAGGAGTACAAAAATGGCTAAATACAGAAGAGGCAGAATCAACGACGCTGTCGCACAAGAGCTTGCAATCGCTCTCGGCGAGGTGCGCGAGCCAAAGGTCGTCGATAATTTCATCAGCATTACACGCGCGGAGGTCGCCCCCGACCTTCGCTATGCGACGATATATTTTTCCTGTATTGGTGATGACAAAGAGGCGCTTATCGGTCTTAAAAAGGTGACGGGCATGCTCCGCCACCACCTTGCCGTATCTCTCAATCTCCGCATCACCCCCGACCTTCTTTTCAAAAAAGACGGTTCAATCGAGCATGGCGCTCATATCGCAAGGCTTCTGGAAGAGGTGCGCGCACCCAAGGCAGAAGAGACAGAAGAGGTGGACGAATGAAGCCTGTAAGAAAAGCTATCATCCCTGCGGCAGGCCTTGGCACACGCATGTTGCCCATCTCGCACGCCGTGCCAAAAGAGATGCTTCCGATTGTTGACCTTCCTGCCATTTACCACCTGGTACGCGAAGCAACAGATGCCGGAATCACGGACATTCTCATTATCACAAATCGCGATAAGGACATCATGGAGGACTTCTTCGATGTCTCCGCGGAATACTCTACCGCCCTCTCGGCAAAGGGAAAAACCGAAGAATTGCAGATGCTCCACGATATTGCACATATGGCGAATGTGTATTTCCTTCGTCAGAAGGAGACGCTCGGGCTTGCCCGCGCCGTCGGTTGCGCGCGTTCCTTCGTCGGGGACGAGCCATTCGTTGTGCTTTACGGTGACGATGTTATCTTCTCCGAAGTCCCTGTCGCCCGACAACTGATGGACGCTTATAACCGCTACGGAAAAAGCGTGGTCGGTGTCAAACCCGTTGCGCCCGAGTGGATTCGTAAGTACTGCTCTCTCAAGGTGACGAAAATCGAGGGCGAGCCAAATCTTTACTTCTGCGACGATATGATTGAAAAGCCGAAAGAGGGAGAAGAGTTCTCCAACCTCTCCATTCTCGGCCGCGTTCTCCTGACGCCCGATATCTTCGATATCATCGAACGCCTTTTGCCTGGGGCAGGCGGTGAATATCAGCTGACGGATGCGATGGCGAGCCTCGCACGCTCCGAGGGTGTCTACGCCCTGGAATTTGAAGGAACGCGCTATGACCTTGGCTCAAAAATCGGCTTTCTGAAAGCGAACATCGACAAAGGTCTTATTCACCCTGAAACACGCGACGAGCTTCGTGAATATCTTCTCGAGCTCGCAAAAACACTCTGATGGAAATCATCAGGGCAGGCATATCACACATCGGAGACATCGCGAGGCTGGAAAGAGAAATCTTCTCTGACGCATGGAGCGAGGATGCCATCCGTTCCCTTCTCGTCAGCGAATTCTCCTATTCCTTCGTTGCTGTGCGCGAGGGCGAGGTTGTCGGCTATTTTCTCGGCTCCTGCATCGTCCCGGAGGGCGAGGTATTCCGTATCGCCGTAGCGCCCGAAAAACGGCGTCGCGGCATTGGCTATCGACTCCTGTCCGAGATAATCTCGCGCGGACGAGCCGACGGTCTCGAGCTCTTTTTCCTTGAGGTGCGCTCAGGGAATGAAGGCGCAAGATGTCTTTACCGCGCGCTCGGCTTTGTCGAGAGCGGTATCCGTCGCGCATATTACAAAAATCCCGTTGATGATGCTATATTGATGCATCTCGACCTGTGACACGAGGACAGTTCTCATGAAAATTCTCTCCTTTGAAAGCTCCTGTGACGAAACGGCGGTCGCCGTCCTTCTCGCAGAGGACGAGCAAATCCGCGTACTATCCAATACCGTAGCGACACAGATTGATATTCATAGATTATACGGCGGTGTTGTGCCCGAGATTGCTTCACGCGCGCACATTGATGCCATCAGCGCCCTGACCTACGAGGCGCTCCGCGAAAGCGGCTATACCCTCTCCGACATTGACCTCGTCGCCGTAACGGCGAACCCGGGACTGATCGGCGCTCTGCTTGTCGCGGTGAACTTCGCAAAATCGCTCGCGGTGGCAAACGGCATTCCCCTGGTCCCCGTCGACCACATCAAAGGACATATCGCCGCGGCATATCTCAATACCGAAACGCCGCCGAAGCCCCCTTTTCTCGCCCTCGCCCTCTCGGGAGGACATACCTCCATCTATCGCGTGGACACCTACACCGACTACAAGGTAATCGGTGAGACGCGTGATGATGCTATCGGCGAATCCTTCGACAAAATCGGACGCATGATTGATATTCCTTACCCTGCGGGTAAGGGCTTTGACGCTCTTGCCAAGGAAGGATTTATCCGCGCGACAGGAAAGACAGAAGGCTTCTACCTTGCATATAAGAAGGCAAAGCTCTACCGTGGAGGCGATTTTGTCCTTCCCTCCCCTGCACTGAATGATGGTACGCTCGACTTCTCCTTCTCGGGACTTAAGACGGCGGCAATCAATCTTCTGCACCGCTATGAGCAAAAAGGACTGCCACTTGACCGCGCCCTCTTTGCCGCGCGTTACACCTACGAGGTGTGCGAGGCTGTCGCGAAGAAAATCTCCCTCGCTATCGATGCGCACCCGGATGTGAGCGCTCTTGTGGTCGCGGGAGGTGTCGCAGCGAACTCCCACCTGCGCGAGGTGCTTTCCCGGGTGGCAAAAAAGAAAGGCATTCCCCTCCATATTCCTGCCCTCTCGCTCTGCGGTGACAACGCGGCGATGATTGGCGCGCAGGGATATCACGAATATAAAAATGGCAAAAGGGCAGACTCCACGCTGAATGCGTCTGCGCTGGACAGCATATAAGAAAGGACACAAAATGGAAAGAATAGACCAGATTGAAAGCATTTTTGATAAACGCGAGGCACCAACAACGCCCGTGGTCTCTCCTGCTGTCATCAAGCGCTTGCCGAGATACCACCGTTATCTTGGTGAACTGCTTCGCATGGGCAGACTCCGTATCTCCTCGGCAGAACTGTCGAGAATGATGAATGTCACCGCGTCGCAAATCCGTCAGGATCTCAACTGCTTCGGCGGTTTCGGTCAGCAGGGCTACGGCTATAATGTCAAATATTTACATAGCAAAATCAGTGAGCTTCTCGGCACAACCGAAGGCTTTCGCTGTGTCATCGTCGGCGCAGGAAACCTTGGTCGCGCCCTTGCGGCAACACATATGTTTGAGCGCCGCGGCGTCGAGCGTGTCGCGATGTTTGACAACGATCCGCGCGTGGTCGGTACACAAATCCATGGTCTGCCTGTCTACCATGTCAACTCTCTCGCTGGCTTCTGCCGTGAGATGAAAATCGCGCTCGCGGTGCTTACCGTTCCCAAGGAAGCCGCACCCGAGGTCGTCGATATGTTGATTGAAGGTGGCGTACGCGGTATCTGGAATTTTGCCAACATGGAGCTCGATGTGGAATGCGAGGGCGTGGTGGTCGAAAATATCCACCTCGGCGACTCGCTGATGAAGCTGACCTACGAAATGAAAACACGCACAGGAGAGAGCAAATGATAAACCTTGAAAAGCTGTGTGAGAGCGAAGAATTCCGCTCGGCGAGCAAGGATGAGCTTCGCGTCCTCACCGTCCTTCTCCTGACAGGCAAAATCGCTCCCGAAGAACTCGCAAAACATGCATCCATCTCGGTCGCCCGCGCCAAAAGCGCCCTTATCCTCTGGGAAGAGGTCGGCATTTTCGAAGGTGGGCATCCTCTCATCGAGGACATCTATCCCGAGAGACTGATGGAAGAGGGTGTATCGGAAGAGGACCGACGCGTTGTTGCCAAAACCATTCAGTCCGAGGAGCTTTCAGGACTTCTCGAACAAGCCGCCGAACTGCTGGGAAAACCCACGCTCAACGATTTTGAAGTGAAAATTATCACAGGGCTGTATTCGCAGTACGGTCTGTCGGAAGAGTATATATGTGTCCTTCTGTCCGATATTGCCAAGCGCTCCACAAGGCCGACGGTCAAAAAGCTCGAGATGGAAGCGCTCCGTTTCCTTTCGCGTGACATCGATACGCCCGAGGCTCTGTGCGAATACTTCCACCACAGAGATAGCATCGCAGAAAGCGAGCGTGTGGTACGCCATGCTATCGCCCTCGCTAGACAACTCTCCCCGACAGAAAAGAAAATCGCGGAGCGTTGGGTTTGCCAGTACGGCTATGGTGAACAGATGATTTTGCTCGCCTACGATTTCGCGACCTCATCGACCACCAATCCGACGCTGAAATATCTCGATCCCATTCTGAAAGAATGGCACGAAAACGGTATTAAAACCGAAAGCGAAGCGAGGGCATATCGCGAGGCACATAAAACAGAAAAGAAACCCTCAAAAAAGCAAAAGAAAGAACCCCCACGCTATGGCAACTTCGATCCCGAGGAAGCATTCCGCAGGGCGCTCGAACGCAGCTATGGCGAAGAGAGTGAGGTAAAATAAATGTTTGAAAGAGAAATATTCCACACGGTAAAACAGAAAATCGAGGAGCGCAGAACAAGCGCCATCGATACCGCCGAGGCACACAACCTCGAGGTGCGCGCACTCTCGGAGGAAATCGCCACAATCGATGCGGAACTGACAAAAACAGGACTTCTTCTCTTCCGTA
The DNA here is from genome assembly GCA_017508465.1 of Clostridia bacterium. Classification (GTDB taxonomy): domain Bacteria; phylum Bacillota; class Clostridia; order Oscillospirales; family CAG-272; genus UBA1740. The sequence continues at coordinate 2,842 of JAFVYW010000126.1, read as the reverse complement.
CCGCGTGCGCAGGCGGGGATATCACCCCCATCCGCGAGAGAAATCTTGAGTTGCAGAAAAAGCGCCGCGAAGCCCTTCTCTCCATCGGCCTGCCTATCGATTATACCGAACCGCAGTTTGTCTGCAAGAAGTGCAACGATACGGGCTACGATGGTACGGTGATGTGCTCCTGCCTGCGCGAGATGCTTGTTCTTGAAAACCTCAAGGCATCGGGTATCGGTAAGCTCGTCGAACGCCAGTCCTTCGACAACTTCAATCTCGAAAGGTACAAGAACCAGGGGGAAGAAGCGTACACGCGGATGTGCAACCTCTTCAAATTTGTCAAAAATTACGCCGAAAACTTCTCTCTTCAGAGCAAAAACCTTCTTCTCATCGGCACGACAGGCACAGGAAAGACACACATTTCCACCGCGATTGCAAAGACGGTGATCGAGCGCGGCTTTACCGTTCTTTATGACAGCGCACAGAATATCGTCGCTTCGTTTGAGACCGACCGTTTCCATAGCGGATATGGCGAGTACACCCCCACCGCCAACAAGTACCTCGAATGTGACCTGCTTATCATCGATGACCTTGGTACAGAATTTGTCAACGCCTTCACGGTAAGCTGTCTTTACAATCTCTTCAACACCAGACAAAACCGCGGACTTCCCACCATCATCTCGACCAACCTCTCGCCAGGGGAACTGACCACGCGCTACGAGGACAGAATTTACTCGCGCATCATCGGACACGATTATATTATTCTCCAATTCGTCGGGGATGACTATCGTCTTGGAAGATGATGAAGCAACTATTTACCATTGGCGCACACGCGTTCAGGCACGGTCTTTTCCTCGCCCCTATGGCAGGCTTTACCGACCGCGCGATGCGACATATCTGCCACCGCTATGGCGCAGAAGTGACCGTAAGCGAGATGATCAGCGCGAAGGCTCTGGTATTCTCCGACAAAAAAACGCTCGCGCTCTCGCGCATCGAGGAGGGCGACGGTCCGACCATTATACAAATCTTCGGCAAAGAGCCTGAAACCATCGCCCGTGGCATTGAAAAGCTCACCGCCACCTTTGGCGAGAGTGCACCGATTGGTATCGATATCAATATGGGCTGTCCCGTACCGAAGATATTTAAAAACGGTGAAGGCTCTGCCCTGATGCAATCCCCCGAGCTGATAGAAAAAATCGTCCGTGCAGCGAGGGGAGCAACCGACCTTCCCATCAGCGTAAAGCTTCGTCTTGGCATCGATGACGCGCACAGATGTGCCGTCGGATGCGCCCTTGCCGCCGAGGCAGGCGGCGCCGCTTTTGTCGCTATCCATGGACGCACGAAAGCGCAGATGTATTCTGGCGTTGCCGACTGGGAAAGTATTAAAAATGTAAAGAATTCTTTGCAAATTCCCGTAATTGCAAACGGAGATGTCACATCAGGCGAGAGTGCGATCGCCATTTTAGATGCAACAGGTGCAGACGGTCTGATGGTCGGACGCGCCGCGATTGGCAACCCGTTTTTGTTTACAGAAATCCTCTGCGCCCTCGAAGGCAAGCCCTATACGCCGCCCACCCTGCAACAGCGCGCCGAGGTCGCGCTCGAAGAGCTGTCCATCGCGATATCGGACAAAGGCGAGGCGGTGGCTGTACGCGAGAGCCGAGGTAAAATCGCCCTCTATCTCCATGGCTTTCATGGTGCATCCGCCCTTCGTGCAAAGGTTCATACATCAAGCACCTACGCCGATGTGAAGGAAGCGTTCGCTACGGCAATTCAGAACGCCACAAAATAAGAATGTGACAAGAAAGGAAAACTTATGAATTTACAGATACTCAAACTTCTTGAACAAAATGCCCGTTTTACCATCGAAGACCTTGCCACCGTAACCGGTCTTACCAAAGCGGAGGTCGAGCGCGAAATCGCCGAGATGACCGCGGCAGGTATTATCTGTGGCTACAAGGGCGTTATCGACTGGGATAAAATCGTTACCGACCGCGTCAGCGCCATCATTGAACTGAAGGTCTGCCCTGGTGCAGGCTCGGGGTTTGAAGAGGTCGCGCGCCGTATCGCAAGATATCCCGAGGTTGAGAGTGTCAGTCTCATGTCGGGTGGCTACGATTTGAGCGTTATCGTTCGTGGCAAGACCTTCCAGGAGGTCGCTATGTTCGTCGCGAAGGAGCTCGCCACCATTGACAGCGTCACATCCACGGCGACGCATTTTGTCATGCGCCGTTATAAAGAATTTGATATCAACTACATCGAGGGAGCATCTGACGAAAGGGGCAATATCCTCTTATGAGCTTTCCCTATGAAGAAGTTCTCTCCACCGTAGCGAGCGAAATCAAGCCCACGGGTATCCGACGCTTCTTTGATGTCGCCAACACGATGGAAAATGTCATCTCTCTCGGTGTCGGTGAGCCTGACTTCCGCACACCGTGGCATATTCGTGTCGCGGGCATTCGCTCCCTCGAAGATGGACAGACAGGCTATACCGCCAACCGCGGTCTGCTCGCTCTGCGCGAGGAAATCGCAAAATATCTGGCGAAAAAATACAACATCCACTACGCGCCAAAAGACGAGATTTTAGTCACCGTCGGCGGTAGCGAGGCAATCGATATAGCAATCCGCGCTATCACAAATCCAGGCGACGAAATCATCATTCCCCAGCCCTCCTATGTCTGCTATGAGCCTATCACAAGGCTCGCAGGCGGTGTCCCTGTTATCATCAATACCAAGGCGGAAAACGATTTCAAGATTACTCCCGAGGAGCTGAAGGGCGCCATTACCGAGCGCACCAAGGCGCTCATTCTTCCCTACCCCTCCAATCCCACAGGCGCAATCATGGAGAGGGAGGACATCG
>JAFVYW010000125.1 GCA_017508465.1 Clostridia bacterium | reverse complement strand
GGTTGGAATCCGTCACGGGCAATAAAATATTTTCAAGCGAGGAAAAACCATGTACCAGGACAAGACATTGAAGTGCAAGGAATGCGGCAACGATTTCGTGTTCACCGCTGGCGAACAGGAATTCTATGCAGAGAAGGGCTTCGAGAACGAACCCCAGAGATGCAGAGAGTGCCGTAACGCACGCAAGAATGCACAAAAAGGTGCAAGAGAAATGTTTGCAGCCGTTTGTGCAGAGTGTGGTGCGGAGTGCCAAGTGCCCTTCAAGCCCACCGAAGGTAAGCCTGTATACTGCAGCGCATGCTTTGCAGAAAAGAGAGCGTAACCCTGTCCCCCAAAAAAAGACCGTACAGAAATGTACGGTCTTTTTTCTTCGTAAATGGTATTTTTTTAGCCAAAATTGAAAAATAATATAAAAATTTTTATAAAAGTATATACAAAAGGCGATTTTTGTGGTATGATAGAAGTGGTAATCTATACACAGCGAAAACAAGATAAAGGACACTCAAATGGAGAAGAAAAGATTTGACAATAAGAAGAAAGCGCATGGCGCGCATCCTCGTTACGGAAACGAAAGAAGGGAAGAGCGTACCTTGCCCGAAAATTATGTCCTTGGCAGAAATGCCGTGAGAGAGCTTCTTTCTTCAGGACGCGATATTGATAAAATATATGTACAAAGCGGTGAGAGAGAAGGATCGATTCTTGCCCTGCTTGGTGAAATCTCGACCAGAAAAATTCCCGTTGTGGAAGTGGATAAAGCAAAAATGGATCGCATGGCTTGCTTTATGGCGCATCAGGGTATCATTGCCGTATGTGCAGAGCATAATTATGCGAGTGTTGATGATATTTTTGCGCGCGCAGAAGAAAAGGGCGAGCCCCCGTTTATCATCCTTTGTGACGGCGTGGAAGATCCCCACAACCTTGGCGCGATTCTCCGCAGTGCCGAATGTGCAGGCGCACATGGCGTCATTATTCCGAAACGCCGCAATGTCGGGCTTACGCCCGTGGTAGCCAAATCGAGCGCAGGCGCAATATTGCACATACCCGTCGCCCGCGTTGTGAACCTCGCGCGCACAATTGATGAGCTGCGGGAGAGAGGTGTCTGGATTTACTGCGCGGATATGGACGGCGCACCCTATCACGCGACCGATCTTCGCGGAGCGCTCGGCCTTGTTCTTGGCAGCGAGGGAGAAGGCATATCCCGACTTGTAAAAGAAAAATGCGACTTTGTCATGTCCATTCCCATGTACGGACAGGTCAATTCACTGAATGTTTCCTGTGCAGGCGCGGTACTCATGTTTGAAATTGCGCGCCAGAGAAATTCTTAAGAAGGAGAAAATGATGCAATCTCAAAATCATAATGGAGAGAATCCCTTGCGAGAAATCCTCGATGGCGTCCGTCGCGAGTATCATGTTGCCCCGCACGAAGAGACTTCTGCTGGTGAAGGGGAAAGTGCTACTGCTCTTACCTTTGAATTGGAAGAGAGCGCTTCGCCGAAGCATGCTTCAGAGACGCACCAGGATGATTTTTCTTTTATTGACCACCTCTCCTCCAGAGAAATATATCAGATGCCGACAGGTGAAGTGGACTCTGTCTGGAGCACTTATGTACCGCGCTTCAGCGATACCGTTCCCGCCTCTGTACCATCCTCTCCGATGACGATGCAGGAAGAGAGTGCCCCTGAAGTCGAGCAGACACGGGAAGCAGAGATATCTGCGTCACCATCGGGTGAAAGCACTCCTGTTGTTCAAATTACATCGCAAGAACCCAGAGTAAGAGGTCCGAGAGTCATAACTCCCATCGACCACTCTGAAATCTTGCCAGAAGAAGATCGTATTCCCGTTTCACCCGTAAGAGAGATTCGCCAGGGAACGCAGATTTCTGCCGCCACACCTGAAATTTCCCCCACCCTCTCCACATCTCCTACCGCAGAAGAAGATTTATATATGGCAGGTGGCGAGGTGACCGTGGTTGAAATCGGACAGGGAAGTGAGGATGAGGATGTTTTTGTCCTCCCGAAGCAAATGCAGATACGTGATGGAGCTGGCAGTCGCGAGCGTACCGAAGAGGACGAGCTGCGCGATATCATAGACACGATCTCCCCACTTTCTGATATCACTGCTCCCGAAGCGCCTGTCGCAGAGACAGAGACTGTCACCAATGAGGAAGTTTACTCTCCTGTACAGGAGACGGTAGTGCAAGAGCCACTTGCGCCCGAAGAAAGTGAACAGGAAATCCCCGACGAGGCAGCAGAGGCGCCTGCACCTCCCGACGAACCCTTGGATCCCCTGACAGATCCTGCCGAGATATACGCGCGTGTGCAGTCTGGCTACGATATGCCCAAAGCGTCAGAAGCACCGAGTGATACGCCATTTTCTACAGAGTTTACCTCCTACACGCAGCAACCGGCATTTAAAGACGGCTTCCTTGATAAAATTCTATCGGTCAAGGTGCGCCTTGCGTGCGCAGGACTCCTGACTCTCGCCCTGTTTGCCTTAGCGATGCTGCCTGTATTTGGCGTTCACCTTGTTGAGCAGTTTTCTCTTTATAACCTTCCTTCCGTGCTTGCCCTGATTGATATGCAGGGAGCAATCTGCCTTCTTGTGCTTGCATTCCCGGAACTGATTCGCGCCTATCGCGACATCTTCAAGGGCAGAGTCCGTAGCGAGTTTTTCCTCTTTGTAAACTTTGTTTTCATGCTCCTGTATACCATTTTTGTGGTGATTTTGAAGCCCTTGGATTATCCCTTGTTCGGCTCCCTCTTCGGCGTTCTTACCTGCATCGCCATTCTCTCGAGCCACTATATGCATAAAGCACAGTTTTTGAGCTTCAAGCTTCTTTCCATTCCCGAAGAGAAAATGGTAACTCTTGCTACCCCGACGCGTACTCTGGTGCATGAGAATTTTGCGCTGGATGGCGTTATCGATGAATATAAATCAAAATGCGCGAGAACATTTCGCTCCTCTTTTGTAGACGGATTCTTCGAAAAGAATAAGAAAACAAGTGAAAATAGCATCAAAATTCTAACAAATGTTTGCATTTCTATTCTTTCTTCCTTGATTATCGCGATTATTGCCTTCATTTTAAAGGACATGCGCGCGGCAATTTACGCTTTCATGAGTGTGCTTTGCTTCTCCAGTCCGGTATTCTTTGTCCTTTCTCATAAGCTTGCTTATTATGAAGCGGAGCGTCTGGGACTTTCGGATGACGCGACTATCGTCGGCGAGGGAACATTTGAGGAATACGCAGGCGTGGATGTTGTCACCTATGTCGATACCGAAATATTCGGTGCCGAGGATGTGGCGCTCCGTCGGTTCAAACTCATTGGTGATGAAAAAGATTTCACGAAGCCCCTTCGTCAGATGGCGGCGCTTTTTGGCGCGGTGGGCGGTCCTCTGGCCACACTGTTCGATAACGCGCTTGAGCGTCATTGTGAGCCGGGTGAGAATGTGATTATCGAAACCGACGGCATCTATGGAATGGTTGACGGTGTCGAGGTTTTTGCAGGCTCTGATGCGTTTATGTATCGTCATGGCATCGAAATTCCCACCGACGAGTCGGCATCCTCTCTTGAATCTGCCCCTACGACAAAAGTGCTCTATTCTGCGCAGGGCAACCGCGTTCATGCGAAGTTCTATATCCGTTATTCCTTCTCGGAAGAGTTTACTATGCTTCTGCCTTCACTTCGCGAGGCAGGTATCACACCTCTGATCTATACGCGTGATCCGAACATCACCGCTGACCTTCTCAACGCGCTCACCCTCGGTGGCGCGAAGGTTCGCATCATGAAAAAATACAACTCAAAAAGTGAGGATAATCCTCTTTATCCGCGTCTTGGCGGCGGCATCGTCACCATGGGAGATCGCACAGGCGTTCTCAATATGATCCTGCTTTGTAAGCGCTATCGTAAATTCATCCAGCATAACGAAAAGCTCCAGACGATTGCGACCGTGCTTGGCGCCGTCCTTGGTGGTGCGCTTTCGCTTTTTCTCACACCGACGCTTCCCGTCTTCGCCTACGCCCTCTGGCATGGCGCATGGATTGCGCTTTCGGGTATCCTCACTCACCTCACCTTCCGCATTCCTAAAAATACCCAAAAGGAAAAATAAGTATGTCTAATCTTGAACACCTCTCCTCTGTCTATAAATCGGTTACAAAACCTGGTCGGTATATGGGTGGAGAGTTTAACAGCATCGTCAAAAAGAAAGAGAATATCTCTCTTCGTTTTGCGCTTGCTTTTCCCGATACCTATGAAATCGGCATGTCCAATCTCGGTATCCGTATTCTCTATGATGCTCTGAATCGTCGTGAGGATATCTGGTGCGAGCGTACCTTTATGCCTTGGGTGGATATGATTGAAAAAATGAAGGAATATGATATTCCTCTGACCACCCTTGAAAGCGGAGATCCCCTATCAGACTTTGAACTTGTCGGCATCTCCCTGCAATATGAAATGTGCTACACCACGGCGCTTTCTATGCTCAAACTTGCAGGCATTCCTCTTATGAGTGCCGACCGTACCGACGAGCACCCCATCATTATCGGGGGTGGTCCCTGCGTCTATAATGCAGAACCTGTCGCCCCCTTCTTTGATTTGTTCAATATCGGTGAGGGCGAAGAAATGCTTGTCGAGCTATCCGAACTCTTTATCTCCATGAAAAAGGATGGCACCTACACAAGAGAAGCCTACCTGCTGCGCGCCCAGAGGGAGATTCAGGGAATCTATGTTCCGTCTCTTTATGATGTTACATACAATGATGACGGCACCATCTCGGCATTTGTTCCCCGATATTCCGATCTTCCCAAAAAGGTAAAAAAGCGCATCGTCGAGGATCTCGATACCGCGCCATATCCTGAAAAGCTTGTCATGCCCTACATTGAGACGGTTCATGATCGTATCGTTCTCGAGACCTATCGCGGTTGTATCCGTGGTTGCCGTTTCTGCCAGGCGGGTATGGTCTATCGTCCCATTCGCGAAAAATCCCCGCAAACCCTCTGCCACCTCGCAAAATGCCTTTACGAAAACACGGGTTATGACGAAATTTCCCTCATTTCTCTCTCAATCAGCGATTATTCCGAATTGCCTGCCCTGACCGATGGATTGCTCTCATGGACGGACGAGAAGCATGTCTCGCTCTCCCTGCCCTCTCTTCGTGTCGATAGCTTTTCCGAAGAGCTGATGGCGAAAGCCTCCTCCGTCCGTACAGGAGGACTGACCTTTGCCCCTGAAGCGGGAACGCAACGCCTTCGCGATGTCATTAATAAGAATGTCACCGAAGAGGATCTTCTTCGCGCTGTTGATATCGCTTTCCGTGGTGGAAAGAGTGGCGTGAAGCTCTACTTCATGAACGGCTTGCCGACCGAAACCATGGAGGATATTGAAGGAATCGGCGAGCTTGCCTCCAAGGTTGTCGGCGCCTACTTTGCCATCCCGAAGAGCGAGCGCCCGAAGGGATTGAATGTCACGGTAAGCGTTGCTTGCTTTGTTCCCAAGCCCTTCACTCCCTTCCAGTGGGAAAAGCAGGATGCCTACGAAACTCTGGTGGAAAAACAGCAATATCTTCGTTCCGTGATTACCGACAAGCGCATCAAATACAATTATCACACGGCTACCGTCTCTCGCCTGGAGGCTGTGTTCGCCCGCGGCGACCGCCGTCTTGCTCCTGCGCTTCTGATGGCAGTGGAAGAGGGAAAAATGTTCGATGCATGGGATGAGTTCTTTGATTATGATTCCTGGCTTTCGATTTTTGAGAGCTGTGGCATTGATATCGATTATTATACCACGCGTGGATTCGGACTCGACGAGGTGCTTCCGTGGGATATCATTGACTGCGGTGTCACCAAGGAGT
>JAFVYW010000124.1 GCA_017508465.1 Clostridia bacterium | reverse complement strand
TGGCGAAGTGATATGAATGTAGGGCGGGGGTTTACTCCCGCCGATTGCGCCCGACACCGTCAGGTGTCATCCTCGAGCGTAGCGAAGGATCTGGGCGCTGCCAACACCTCGGTGGCGAGTGAGATTCTTCGCTCTGCTCAGAATGACAGTCGGTGGAGAGTGACATGTTTTATTAGTGAACTTTTGACCTATGGTCAAAGTGAAGTTTGCTACGCAAGTGAAGTTTTTGCTAAAGCAAAAGTGAAGTTTCACCTTTGGCGAAGTGATATGAATGTAGGGCGGGGGTTTACTCCCGCCGATTGCGCCCGACACCGAAGGTTTTTTGCTTGCGCAAAAAGCGATATGCTCGCTACGCGAGCGTGGTAAAACATTTACGGGCACAAAAAAGAGGCTATCCCATGTGTAAGGACAGCCTCTTTTGCTATCAAGGTTTTCGGGTAACCTTTTTGAAAAAGGGTACAATCGTGTTTTCAGGCTTTGGCAGTGAACTCGCCTTCGTATTCCTGAAGGAAGTCCTCGGCGGTTTTTTCAAGGTGGACGGTGACGGTGTCCTCGTCCTTGAAAGCGAAGGTAGCGGTAAAGTTGCCGAGGTAGTTGTCAATGATTTGCAGGCGCAGGATGCACTTCTTTTCTTCGACGAAGCTGATGGAGGTGGCGCAACGATAGGTAAAGCCGTCCGTCGTGCGGACGCCGCCGAACTCGTCGGAGTAGCCGAGTTGAGGGAATTTTGCGAACACATTTTCGCCGATACCAAAGGGGAGAGATTTCTTTCCTTGTTCGTTCTCATAGTCAAAACTGCCGACCGCGCCATCGAAGGTAAGGGAAAGGGAGGTGATACCCATGCGGTTTTTCTCCGCGTAGTAGGTTTTTCCGGATACCTGACGGAAGAAATCGCTCATCGTGCCAGCGGGGAGGGAACGGAGGCGGAGCTTCGAGATTTCACCCTCAAGGGTGGCATAATCCTCGGGGCATTCTGCAAGAGGTTCGTCCTGCATCTCGCTCACAACAACATCAAAGAGCGCGTTGATGATGAGCTGACGTAGAACACCGCTGTCACCCTGGTTGTCGGCGGTCATGGTGAAGAGAAAATCACGCTCGGGCAGGCAGATGGTAAGCTGGTCACCCATGCCAACAAAGGCAAAGCCGTTCTGCTCGGTACACCAGATCTGATAGCCATAGCCGTGACGGAATACATGGTAGTATCCCGAGGTATTGTTGCAGACGAGGGGCGAGGTTGCCTCGCGCAGATAGTTTTCACTCATCAGTTGCTTGCCTTCGTGTTTGCCGTAGTGCATAACAAGATTGCCGAAGGTCGCTATATCGCGCAGGGTGCAGAGCATCGCGCTGTCACCCCAGGTTTCGCCATTTGGCGTTTTCAACATTTTTGCCGTTTCAAACCCTCCAGTGTGGGAGAAAAGTTTTTCTTTGAGATAGCAGAGCAAGGGCATTCCCGAGAGCTTTTCCACAAGGGCGGAAAGCATCTGCGAGCCTGCGCTATCGTAACGCCAGATGGTGCCGGCAGGGCGTGCGCCATCAAAAGTGTTCAGGTAAAAATGAACGCGGTCGGGGTCTCCTGAGACGAACCAAGAGGGTTCATTGTAAACAGAAGTTGTCATTGTGAGCATTTCTCTGATGGTCTGATTTGCAAGGTAGGGGGGAAGCTCGCGCTCAAAGCGTTCAGGAAAATGGCTCGCAATTTTGTCATCAAGGGAGAGTTTTCCATCATCTACAAGGCAACCGATGGCGATGCTGACAAAGCTCTTTGTCTGTGAGTACATACGATGAAGCGATGTGGCGTCATAGGGCGCATAATAGCCTTCTGCACATATTTTTCCATGACGCATCATAAGGAAGGAGTGTGTGTAAGAACCGCGGCGTTCCATGAAGGAAATCAGCTTTGTAATGGCGCGCGAAGGAATACCAAGCGATTCGGGGGAGACTTTTTCAAACATAATGATTGACCTCACTTGTTTCATTGATGGTAAGTAAAGTGTAGCATTTTTTTATCGGTGTGTCAAGTATATCCCGACGATAAAATAACAAAATGTGAAAAGTTATGAAAAGGGATTGACAAACACTTGTATATGTTGTATCATTAAAGTAACACAAGAAGGAGGTAAGACGATGGCTTGGATGTTTGTATCGGGCAGACCGCTTGCCGTGCAGATGGCGGATCGCTTGCGCGGCGAAATCCTGTCGGGCGTTTATGCTGTGGGCGAACAGTTCCCCACGGTGCGCGCTTTGGCAGAACTGGCATCGGTCAACCCCAATACCGTACAACGCGCCCTGCTCCTGCTCGAAGGAGAGGAGCTCCTTGTCACCAAGGGGACGGTCGGACGATTTGTCACCGACAACGAGGAAATTCTCGCCGCAGCAAGAGCGAGCGAAAAAGAAAAATTTGTCCTCTCCGTCATTGAAGAGGCAAAGAAAAAACAAATGGAATGCGAGGAACTCATATCCTATATTCAGAAAGGATGGGACAATGCTTAAGTATCTGAATGAAGAAGAATTGCCCGTAGGCGTCTCGGGTACAGAAGAGACCGCAGGCGCCGTTGCGGAAGAAACCGCATCCGCAACACCTGCCGTGGCAGAACCTGTGGCACAAGAGATTGCCACGGAAGAGGATGCGGTGGCAGAACCTGTGGCACAAGAGATTGTCACGGAAGAAACTACTCTGGCAGAGCCCGTGGGAGAAGTTGTCGATGCACCTGTCGGGACGGCCGATGCCGAAGAAGCTGGCGCTATGGGAATTCCGGGCGCTGTATATGCGCCTGCGGACGAGGTGCCGACGCTTGGCGATGGCGAATGCGTGCTTTCGGTGCGCAATCTCTCCAAATCCTATAAAAAGGGAGAGTACATTTTAAAGAACTTTTCTCTTGATATTGCGAAGGGACAGATCATTGGCCTGCTCGGCCCGAATGGCTGCGGAAAAACCACCCTTCTGAAGCTCGTCGCAGGGCTTCTCGTCGCCGATGAAGGCACGATTGAGGTGGCAGGTGCGGCGCGGAGCGAGCTCTCCAACCGCGACATTTCCTATCTGCCCGAGCGTACCTATTTTACGCCCGGTATGAAGGTGACGGCGCTTCTCGATTACTTCGCGGACTTCTATGATGATTTTGATCGTGCGCTGGCAGAGAGCATGCTCGCAGACCTCGATATCCCGATGGGCGCAAAGCTGCGTACCCTCTCCAAGGGTATGAAGGAAAAGGTACAGCTTGTGCTTGTTATGTCAAGAAAGACGAAGCTCTATCTTCTGGATGAGCCGATCGGCGGCGTCGATCCTGCGGCGCGTGAGTATGTACTGAATACCATTCTCGCACGCTACAATACCAACGCGTCGGTCATCATCACCACGCACCTGATTTCCGATATTGAGCCTGTGCTGGACTCGTTCGCCTTCCTCGGCTACGGTGGCGAGCTGATTGACTATGGTCAGGCAGAAAACGCGAGAGAGCAGACCGGCAAATCTC
>JAFVYW010000123.1 GCA_017508465.1 Clostridia bacterium | reverse complement strand
TCGCGAGTTCGTGTGAGGTTTTTGCCATAAATACTCCTTTGTCCGCTAACGCGGAGTGATATAGACGGCGTTGCCGTCGTGATATGCCGTCTTCGACGGCGTGATATGCTTGCTTTCGCAAGCGTGATATAGCCTCGCGTTACTCGGCGTGATATGCTCGGCAAAGCCGAGCGTGGAAGCCTTACGTCGCGTGAAAATTCCTTACGGCTCCGCAGAGCCATATCACGCACCGACAGGTGCATATCACGAACGCAAAGCGTTCTATATCGCGCGCCGTAAGGCGTTATATCACGTCGCTTTGTCTCTCGAGACAAACGACACTCTCCACATGCCCACTCATCGGAAACAAATCCACGGGCGTGACGACGCCGATATCATAGCCCAGAGGGCGAAGGAAGGCGCAATCGCGCGCGAGGGTTTCGGGGTTGCAGGAGATGTAGACGATGCGGGAAGGAGAAAGTGTGTTTGCAATAAAAGAAAGGAGTTTTTCGGTAGAACCCTTGCGGGGCGGATCGAGAATGACGATATCGGGACGGATATCCTCGCCACGCGCGAGCTCGGTGGTGCGTAAAATCTGTTCGGCATCGGAGGCATCCGCGGCATAAAAGGACGCGTTTTCGATGCCTGCGCGAATGGCATTTCTTCTCGCGCATTCGACGGCGCTCGGTACGATTTCGATACCGATGACCTCGCGCACGCCGTCTGCCATAGAAAGACCAATGCTACCTGCACCGCAGTAGAGGTCGAGCAGGAGTTCGTCTCCCTCAAGGTTCGTCACCTCACGCGCCTTGGCGTAGAGAAGCTCGGTCGCGCTATGGTTGACCTGATAGAAGGACGGCGCGGTGACCTCGAGCTCCACGCCCGCGAGCGTGTCGAGAATGTAGTCTCTGCCCCATAGGGTGTGGAAGGTATCACCTAAAATCACATTCGTCTTTTCGGGATTGACATTGATTAAAATGCCGACGGTCTCAGGGAAGGCGGTGCAAAGGCGTGAGACAAGTTCTTCCTGCTTTGGCAGGGAGTTTTCGGTTAAGACAAGGCAAACGAGAAGCTCGCCCGACACCTCGCCACGGCGCAGATAAATGTGGCGGACAAGTCCCGCACCACTCTCTTCGTCATAAATCGGAATATGATATTCCTCCAGAAATGCGCGGATAAGTTTCAGGATATCCGAAAACATTTCGGGGGCAAGCTCGCAGGTCAGAGCATCGAGAACGCGATGCGATTTCGGCGCATAGAAGCCGATTTCGATACCACCCTTTCCCGTGGCAACAGGGTACTGCGCCTTATTCCGATAGTGTGTGACCTCTGGCGAGGGGATAAGCGCGCCGATTTCGACATCGGAAAGCCCGGCTTTCCGAAACGCCATCTCCACCGACTTTTTCTTAAGTGCGCACTCGTCCGCATAGGAAATCAGGCGGTACGCGCACGCCCGACAGGGAAGGGTACAGCGAGGGGCAATACGATGCTCCGACTTCTTTGTAAGCGAAAGCAGACGCGCGACGCCATAGGTCTTGTTGACCTTAATCATCTGTACCTCGCACTCGTCACCCATCACCGTGTCAGGGACGAAAATCGCAAGCCCTTCGTGATGTCCGACACCAAAACCAAGGTGGTTCAGGTCATCAATTTTCAAAGATAATTTATCATTCTTCTTTAACATGCTTCACCTTTAAATCATTTCTTGGGTATGCGCGGTGCGGTACGCCTTTGGCGTCATGCCATATTGCGCCTTGAACGCCTTGGTAAAGTAGGACGAATCGGTAAAGGCGCACAGGTCAGCAATCTCGATTACCGTCTTATCGGTATGTAAAAGAAGGTCACATGCCATGCGAAGTCTGACGCCGATAATGTATTGCTTTAAGGTGATGCCCTTTTTCTTTTTGAGCATCTGGCTGATATAGAAGGGGTGGTAGCCGAACACTGCACCAATTTCAGTGTTGGATAGGTCATCCCCCGCATTTTCGCGAATGTAGTCATCAAGCGCTTCGGTCATGCGATAGGGAAGTGCTCCCTCGTCATCGAGTTCAGAAAGACGAATGAGAATGCGCTTGAATTGTGCAGAACATCTCGCGCGGAAGCCGTTGCTCTCGGAAGAAAAAATCTTCGCCATGGAAAGAAGTTCTTCGCGCATGTCTGCCATGTCCTCGACAACGAGGGGGGCCCCGAAGGGAGCGATATCCTCTTCACGCGCCATCTGTGACTCGACAAAAGCATCGATACCGACAGGGGATGGATAGTCGATTTCACCGTGATAGTAAAAATCGAAGCGGACGAGAATAAAACGCGCGCCCTCGCTTTTGAGTTTATAGGTTGCGCCGGCAGGCAGATAGAAAAACGCCCCAGGGGAGAGACGATGCTTTTTCTGTCCCTCAATTTCCAGGGTGATACCACCCGAGAGAATATAAAAAGCGCGGGCGTCATAGGTGCGACGCATGCCACCACCGAGTTTTCTTTCATACAAATAAAACTCGCGGATATAGGGGTTCAATTTCAAAAAATCCATAATTCTCCATCGAGCGCACACACTCGCACGCAAAATAAATAGTACTTCGCTCCTATTTTAACATGAAATTTGACGAAAATCAACCGAAAAATCAAAAAAAATAAAAAAGCCCTTGACAAATCGCATTTTCTGTGTTAGAATAGAGCACGCAAGAAAAAAAGGCTCGTTGGTCAAGCGGCTAAGACACGGCCCTCTCAAGGCTGAAACGGGAGTTCGATTCTCCCACGAGTCACCAAAAAAGATACAGGCACTCCTCGTAAGTGCCTGTATCTTTTTTGATGCCCCATGGGCATCATCGAACTCTGCGCCGCGCGAAGCAAGGCGCGGAGTTCGCATAAGCTCGCTCGCGAGCATATATAGCGAAGCGAAGCGTAGCGTCTACTCCCACGAGTAAAGGACACCAAGCGGTGTCCTTTTTGTTTTGTCGACCCGTGGTCGAACGAACTCTGCGCCGCGCGAAGCAAGGCGCGGAGTTCGCCCACCCCACCCGAAGATCTGAAAGCTTGCTTGCAAGGCGCAATGTCTTCCCGTACAAAAACATGAGGGTTCGAAGCTTTGCTGTTTTTTCACCATTCGGTATGCGTTGTTTTCTTTTCAATCAACGCCGACTTGTTCTGGGACAAACACACGCTTCGTTGCCAAATGGTTGACTTTAGATGAAAAATATGATATAGTAAACTCACCGTTAAATAAGTATTTTAATCATACGGTTGCGCCTTTGGTTTCAAGGGTGCTTAATAAGGAAATATTTTTTTGTGCAGTTTTAACATATAACCACGGTTGAATCTCTGATTTTTTGAAACCTAACTATACTTACAACTTTCTTTTTATGTGTTATAATCATCGTAAAGTGAGGTGAAAAAATGAACAATAACGAACTTGATGTTTACAGATACAGGTTGGATTTTGCCAAGGTTGAAAATTATATTGATATCCACAAAATAATAATGCGAGATTTAGATTTTCCCGATTATTACGGTGGCAATATGGGAGCGCTTTGGGATTGTTTAACCGATATGCTATGCGATATATCGTATATCGAAATATATAACATCGAGAACATTAAAAAATTCAAAAAATTTGACGAGCGATTACTTAAGATCCTAACAGAGTGCAAGCATGCTTTTGACAATAAATTTAGTGATAGATTCTTTGTTACTATCTACTATAAAGATGGCACTAAAAAGAAAATTGAGTAGTGGTTTTTCGGACGGATTGATTTCTCCCAATTTCAAACAAATCAGAGAACAAGCCGAGTTCGATTTAACTTGGTATTGGCTCACCATAGAACGAAGCACCCGAACAGGGTGCTTCGTTCTATGGTGACTCGTGGTCAAACGAACTCTGCGCCATGCGCTCTGCGAGCGATTCCATACACGCCTGTGGCGTGGTTTGTCGTTTTTTAGAAAAAGGGGTTTACAAGAGGGCGAAAGTGTGATATACTATTGTTTATATATCAAAACTATTCAACATAGGAGTTTGTTATGGACATGACGAAAGGACAGGGCGCGCAAGCGGAAGAAATGACGCTTTCTGCGTTGCTCAAAATGCTTGAACTTTCCAAGTTTCTCACAGTCGAGACGATGTGTGAACAGTATCTTCCCTCACATCCCGAAGAAGGAATGGCGTATCTTGTCATGTATGCCGCGAAAGTCAAAAGTGCAACCTTACATAAATTCCAAAAAGGCGATAGTGTCAATTGCGATTTTCAGGAAACCTTCCCCCTTTATATCGAGCATCGTCAGTTGCTCGATACCTTCTTTCGCCACGGGGAACATGCGCAGGTGGCAAATGTCCTCCACTATATGAAAGCATATCTTCTCGATGCGATGAAGGTGTGGGAAACTTCCCAGCAGTTGCCTTCTTCCAAAGACGATTTTTGTGACTTTGCATGGATGATTCTCAACACCATATATTCCTATGATAAGTCTGATTTTGCCGACCTTTCGCTCGCTTTTGGTAAACATTTGCTTACAAAAAGAGTGTTTGAAGAGGCAAAAGAGTTCTTCGAGAACGCCAAAGCGCAGGGGGCAGACAAAGCAGAATGCTTGCTTTATACCCTCTATGCGGCGATGAAAATCACAGGCGAGAGCGAGTTTGTTTCTTGTGAGCGCTTTCACATGAATATGCCCGAATATATCAATCTCATTGTGGCAATCGGCGACAACGCCGACCTCTTGCAGAGGGTGACAACTCTTGCGGAAGAGAATGTAAAAGCGAGAACAAAGCCCCTCGAGCAACCCGAACGCGAACGGCAGGAGGACGAACCGCGACAAAAACAAGAGCCACAGCGCCCACTGAACAAAAAAATGGTGAAGAAGGTGGCTGTCATCGGTGGTGCGATTTTCGCATTGATGGTTTTGGTACTGACTTTTACATGGATTATCCCGAGCGTCAGACTGCAGGGATTGATATTTGACATATCAGACGATGGCGAATATGCGATTGTTACTGGTTATCAAGGTGATGCAAGTAAATTGGTAATCCCTGAAAAATATCGCGGTCGACCTGTCAAGAAAATTGGCGATTCTGCGTTCTTGGATTGCTATAGCCTTACGAGCATCACGATACCCGATAGCGTCACAAGCATAGGCTCTTATGCGTTCTCGGGTTGCACCAGCCTGACGAGCATCACGATTCCCGATGGCGTCACAAGCATTGGCTCTTATGCGTTCCGTGATTGCACCACCCTGACGAGCATCACGATACCTGATAGTGTCACAAGCATTGGCTCTTATGCGTTCGCTTGGTGCGACAGCCTGACAAGCATCACGATACCCGATAGCGTCACAAGCATTAGCTTTAGGGCGTTCGAGTATTGCACCAGCCTGACGAGCATCAACTATCGTGGTACACAAGCGCAGTGGAATGCTATTTCTAAAGGTTTTTCTTGGGACTACAATACGGGCAACTACACAATAACTTACAATTACACAGGCGAATAAAAAGCAAGTATTGGGGTGAAAAAGAGAACCCTTATAAAAAGATAAGGAGCAAACGATGAGACAGAAACTGTACGAAATCATCGAGCCTTCAAAAGGCAATCTGGCGAGTAAGATATACGATTTTTTCATGATGGCTATCATTCTGATCAGCCTGGTCCCCCTGGCGTTCAAAGATACGAATACCGTATTCACGGTGATTGAATATGTTACGCTCGCTGTTTTCATTATGGATTATCTTCTGCGCTTGTTTACTGCCGACCTGAAATTGAACAAGTCGGTCGCATCCTTTTTTATCTATCCGTTTACGCCGATGGCGGTGATTGACCTTTTGTCAATTCTTCCTGCGATAACCATACTGAATAACAGCCTCAAATTGTTGAAAATCTTTCGTTTGCTTCGTGCGCTTAAGGTGCTTCGTACCTTTAAATTTTTGCGCTATTCCAAGAGCTTCGAGGTGATTGTAGAGGTTTTTCACAAGCAAAAGAAAATTCTGGGCGCTGTCGCCACGATGGCGGTGGCTTATATCCTTGTTTCGGCACTTATAATTTATAATGTAGAACCGGAATCCTTTGATAATTTCTTTGAGGCGATCTATTGGGCAACCGTATCTCTGACTACGGTCGGCTACGGAGACATTTACCCTGTCACTACAATTGGTCGCATTGTGACTATGGTTTCTTCCATTTTTGGTATAGCCATCATTGCGCTTCCGTCGGGTGTCATCACGGCAGGATACCTTGCCGCAATAGATAGACACGAAGAAGAGGAGGAAAATGCGCAAGATTAGACCACATACAATCGATTTTTGTAAAGAACAGTTAGCAAATTAAAGTTTTTTGATAAAAGTCTTGACAAAAAGATAGAAATCCTGTATAATGAATCATCTTTATTCGATAACAAACGGAAAGAGAGAAAAGAAATGAAAGATAAGTTAACCAAAAAATACGGTTTATTTACCGCGATTGCCATGGTTGTCGGCATCGTCATCGGTAGTGGCGTTTTCTTCAAGGCGCAGGATGTCCTGACGAGGCTCAATGGCAATATGCCTCTCGGCATTCTCGCGTGGATTATCGGTGGCTTTGTCATCGTCGGATGCGCAACCACCTTTGCGGTTATGGCATCCAAATATGAGCATTGTGGCGGTCCTGTCGACTATGCGGAAGCGACCTGTGGAAACACCTATGCTTACATCATGTCCTGGTTCCTCGCTATCATTTATTATCCTGCCATTACCTCCGTTCTCGGCTGGGTAACGGCGCGCTATATCGGCGTTATTTTCGGTCTTGATATTGTCGGCAGCGAGGTGATGATGCTCGCGGGTGTACTGATTCTCGTCACCTACGGCTTCAACGCTCTGGCACCGAAGCTTGCAGGAAAGCTTCAGATTTCCCTGACCGTGATTAAAATGATTCCCCTGATTCTGATGGCGGTGGTCGGAACGATTGTTGGTTTTGTCAATGGCAATATTGCCGAAGGCTTTGGTAGCGCGACCAGTGGTGCGACCGCTGTCGGCGGAGACGAGATTTTCGGCGCTATCGTTGCGACGGCTTTCGCTTATGACGGCTGGATTATCGCGACCTCCATCAACGCGGAAATCAAGGACGCAAAGAAAAATCTTCCCCTCGCGCTCTTCTTTGGCTGTCTTATTATTGTAGCAACCTATGTTCTTTATTACATCGGTCTCGCGGGCGCAACCGATATCGGAAGCCTGATTTCTGATGGCGCATCTGCGGCATTCGTTGCGATGTTCGGCAAGGGATTTGCTGTCGTGCTGAATGTCTTTGTTGCCGTCTCCTGTCTCGGTACGCTCAATGGTCTCGCCCTCGCAACCACGCGTGGCTTCTACGCCTGCGCATCGCGTGAGGATACCAAGCCCTTCCGTATGTTCCACTCCCTCGATCCGCATACCAATATCCCGAACAATGCCTCTCTCGTCGGTCTGATTGCCGTCGCGTTCTGGCTGTTCTTCTTCTATGGTGCGAACCTCACTTCCGGTTGGTTCGGCGTATTCAATTTTGACTCCTCCGAGCTTCCCATTATCACCCTCTACGCGATGTACATTCCTATTTTCATCAACTTCATGAGAAAAGAAAAGGAAATGGGCGTGTTCCGTCGCTTTGTACTTCCCCTGATTGCTATTGCGGGTTCGGTATTTATGGTTTTCGCGACCATCTACTCCCATGGCATTCAGCCCTTCCTCAAGGCACAGGCAGAAGGTAAATTCGTTTTCCCCGTACTCTTCTATCTTATCGTCTTTGGCATTATCATCGGCGCAGGAATTCTCCTTCGCTTCCTTGGCCGCCGTATGACAAAAACCGATTCTGCCGAACAGGTGTCGGAAGAATAATATTTCTCATAAAAAAAGCAGAGAATGCGCGCATTCTCTGCTTTTTTCTTTTGTTTTCGTATTACTTTGCCATAGGAGCAAATTGAAGAACGTTTTCCTTGACAAGGGCGATTTCCTCTTCGGTGAGGGGATACTCCTGCGGATTGAAATCGTTGTCGGTGATATCCGTACCGGTGAGGTAGTGGAGCCAGGTCATCGCAAGCGCATATCTGCCGATACCAAATGCGGCATGGAAGGTGTCACGATGGACAGGACCATCATAGGTTTCTGCCAACAAATACATGACATCGCCACAGGGAATGATGCCGTCGGCATGGATTGCCTTCGCTGCAATTTCGTAGGCGTCGTGAACTGCATGATACATATCGTGATGGGTATCAAAGTGAGCTACCTTCTCGACACGCTCGGAAAATGCCTCGTATGCCCAGGTCTGATGAAGAACCAATTTCGCTTTCGGACACAGGGCGCGGATTTCCTCTGCCAGACGCTCGATGTAAGGAGTGTAGGTTTCGGGGTAACCGCTGAAGTGGCTCGCTTGCTGAAGGGTAATGACATCCCAGGAGCGATTGAGAAGCGCTTCCTTGATGGAAACCTTGAACAATGTCGCATGACCGTTATACTGGAGCATATATGCGCGCTCGTCCGAATAAAAATTGCGGAAATGCTTTTCGAGAGGGCATCCTCCGATATAAAGGTTTGCCGTCTGGATATCCACACCCGAGCGCTTCGCCATATCGTGAAGATAGGTGGTGGCATCGATGGAGAAACTGTTACCAATAGAAAGAATTTGCATAAAAAACTCCTTTTGTTTAATTACTTCATAGGGGGGATGCTGTTTACGATTGTTTTGACCATATTTGTAGCCTCTTCGGTAAGCGCCTCTTTCGGGACGGTGTAGTCATTATCGCTGACATCCACACCCGTCAGATAACGAAGCCAGGTCATCGCGATGGCATATTTGCCAAGAGCATTGGCGTGACCGCCGTCACGATGAATCGGTCCTACGCCACTTTTGGAAAGGCGGTACATGGTATCTCCCGAGGGAATCATGCCATCCGCACCGATGCGTTCGGTTGCTTTGGCGTATGCGTCCGAGATTGCCGCATACATTTCATCCGGACCGGAATAACTCACAAGCCTGCCGTAATGTGAGGCGCCTTCCTCGTACATCCATACCTGATGGATAACGAGTTTTGCTTTGGGACAAAGGAAACGGATTTTCTGTGCGAGGGTATCGAGGTAGGGGAAGTAGGTTTCTATCTTTCCGCTTCGACTGCTCACCTGCTGTATGGTGATGATATCCCATGAGCGTGAGAGAAGCGCTTCCTTGAGGGAAACGAAAAATCCCGTCATATAGCCGTTGAATTGCAACTGATAAGCCCGCTCGTCCGAATAAAAATTGCGGAAATGCTTTTCAAGAGGGCAACCGCCGATATAAAGGTTTGCCGTCGTCAGTTCTACACCCGAATGCAATGCTAAATCGTGCAGATAATAGGTGGCATCCTGAGAAAAACTGTTTCCGATCGATAATATGTTCATTCGGAAACCTCCGCTTTTGCACTCAAATTGTCGAGGTGCTTGTTGCGAACATAAATCAGCAGGTCAAGACCTACCATAATAAAGTTGAGAATGTAGAAGATTACGACATACCACTTTGTCGCAAAGTTTGCCATGTAGTCAGGGTTGACAAATTTCGAGGTGATTCCTGCGATGTAACCGAAGAAAATCAGAAGAAGGAACGCGAGGCTCTTACCCTTTGTCGTTCTCGCCTTGTACGATTTCATTACATTCAGCGGCCAGGAAGCACCGAAGCTGACTACCATGATAATTTCCAGAATTTCTGCCATTTTTGTACTCCTTTTTTGTTTTTTTTATTATAGCACACTTTTTTCCTTGTGTAAAGGCAAAAGGAGGAAAAAATCAAAATAGTGCAATTTTTTATTTAAAAACAGACTTGAAAAGTGCAGGGGAATGGTATATAATAAAAACGAAAACAAACAAACGGAGGTGTTCCCATGGCAGACAATTTAAATGCTTTTATGGAAAATCAGGAAGTACAAGAGGTCAATGCATCGAAAAAGATGCGTATTGCTATCGTTGGTACAGGCGGCATCGCACACTCTCACATGCATGCATATCTGAAACAGCCCGATGTGGAAATCGTCGCAGGTTGTGATATCGTTCCTGGTAAGGCGGAGGAGTTCTTCGCCGAATTCGGCATGACGGTAAAGTGCTATACCGACCTTGATGAGATGCTCGCGGACGAAACGCTTGCGCTGGATGCGGTTTCGGTTTGTACCTATAACCGTCAGCACGCTCCTTGTGCGATCAAGGCGCTTCGTGCAGGACTTCATGTCCTCCTTGAAAAACCCTTTACGGTAACCACCGAGGAAGCGCTCGAGGTTATGCGCGTCGAAAAGGAGAGCGGAAAGGTGCTTTCTATCGGCATTCAGCCACGCTGTGACGAGAATATGATTATGGTTCGTGACATCCTTCGCAGTGGCGTTCTCGGTAAAGTTTATTACATTCAGACTGGTGGCGGTCGCCGTCGCGGTATTCCTATGAAACAGCTTGGCAAAACACAGACCTTCATTAATGAGGATACCGCAGGTCTTGGCGCACTTGGTGACATCGGCTGCTATTCGCTCGATGTGGTGCTCAATGGTCTTGGCTACCCCAAGCCTCTCACGGTAACTGGTTATACCTCGGCATACTTCGGCACGGACCCGAACTATTGCCGTTATGTTGAAATGGGCGGTCCCGAGCTCTATAAGGAGTTCCAGGTTGACGATTTTGCGGCAGGCTTTGTCCGTCTGGAGGGCGATATTATCCTCGACTTCCGTATCTCCTGGGCATGCAATATTGACACTCCCGGTGATACCATTGTCCTCGGCACGAAGGGTGGCTTGCGCATCCCCTCGACCAACTGCTGGAACGGCACCATCGGCGGTGACCTTGTTCTCTACCATGAGGTAGCAGGCAAGCAGGTTGAGACTGTGATTCCGCAAATCTTCCCGAAAAAGGGCGCGCCGAGTAATGTCGACAAGAAGATTCGTACCTTCCTCGATGCTTGCAAAAATGGCACCAAAGCACCCGTTCCCACCGACCAAATCCTCTACAATCAGCTGATTCTTGACTACATCAAGAAGTCCGCAGATGCAGGACGGGAACTCGTTGTGGACATTCCTGAAATCTGACGAGAAGCAAGTTACACAAAAAGAAAAAAGCATTTTATTGAAAATGCACAAAGAAAAATGAAAAAGTAAAAAAAGTTCAAAAAAGAACAAAAAGAAGGCTTGCATTTTTGCAAGTGCTTGTGTATAATTAAAGCATAAAACTTTTATTAAAGGAGAATTATTCCAATGGCAGACAATTTGAATGCATTTATGGAAAACCAGGAAGTCGCTACCGTCGACGCTAACAAAAAGATCCGTATAGGTATCATTGGTTGCGGATGGATCGCTGCCTCTCACCTGCATTCCTACCTCAAACAGCCCGATGTTGAAATCGTAGCAGGCTGTGACCTCATTCCCGGTAAGGCTGAGGCTTTCTTTAAAAAATGGGGCGTTGAAGGCGCTAAGTGCTACAACAGCGATGAAGAGATGATTGCTGATCAGGCAAACCTTCAGCTTGATGCGGTTTCTGTATGTACATACAACCGCCAGCATGCTCCTTGTGCAATCCATGCACTCAACGCTGGTATCCATGTACTTCTTGAAAAGCCCTTCACCGTAACCACCGAAGAGGCTGTTGAAGTTCTTCGCGCTGAAAAGGCAAGCGGTAAGGTTCTTTCCATCGGCTTCCAGCCCAGATGCGACGCGAACATGATCATGGTTCGTGACATCCTTCGCTCCGGCGTTCTTGGTAAGATTTACTATGTTCAGACTGGTGGCGGTCGCCGTCGTGGTATTCCTACCCCCTTCGGTACTACCTTTATCGAAGACAAGACCGCAGGTCTTGGCGCACTCGGTGATATCGGATGCTACTCTCTTGATGTAGTTATGAACGGTCTTGGTTATCCCAAGCCCCTCACCGTTACCGGTTACAAGTCTGCATTCTTCGGCACTGACCCCAACTACTCCAACTATGTAGCAACCGGTCACCCCGAGTATGCAAAACTCTTCCAGGTTGATGACTTCGCAGCTGGCTTTGTTCGTCTGGAAGGCGACATCATCCTTGACTTCCGTATTGCATGGGCTATGAACATCAATACGCCTGGCGACACCATCGTTCTTGGTACAAAGGGCGGTCTCCGTATTCCTTCTACTGACTGCTGGAACGGCACCATCGGTGGCGACCTTGTTCTCTACCACGAAGTAGCAGGCAAGCAGGTTGAGACTGTAATTCCTCAGATCTTCCCCAAGGCAGGCGAGCCCACCAACTTCGATAAGAAGATCCGTACCTTCCTTGATGCATGCAAGAACGGCACCGAAGCTCCTGTTCCTGCAAGCCAGATTCTCTACAACCAGGCAATCCTTGACTACATCTGCAAGTCCAGCGAATGCGGTCATGAGCTTGTTGTTGAAATCCCTGAAATCTAATTTAAGATTTAAATTCACAATTCACGAGGGCTATCCCATCACCCATGTGGGATAGCCCTTTTCTAAAGAAAGGGTAAAAACATGAAACAGTTTAAAGTAGGTCTCCAGCTTTACAGCGTTCGTAACGCCATGAAAGAGGATTTTGTCGGCACACTCAAGGCAGTTAAGGAAATGGGCTATGAGTATGTCGAATTTGCAGGCTATTTTGGCCGCACCGCCGAGGAAATCAAGGCTATCCTTGACGAACTTGGTCTCAAGTGCGTTTCCGTACACCAGGGCCTCGATTTCTATGATGAAGATGCAGATGCTGCAGCAGAATTCCTGAAAACCTTCGGCGTAAAATACAGCGTAATTCCTTGGTATGGCAAGGAGCTTCTCGCAGGTACTCCTGCTTGGGAAGAGAGCGTTGCCAGATTTAAGAAGGTTGGCGAAGTTCTTGCTCGTCACGGCATGAAGCTCGGCTATCACAACCATGATTTTGAATTTGAGAAGGTAGACGGCAAGTACATTCATGATTACATCTTCGAAGCACTTGATCCCGCTATTATCGATCCCGAACTTGACACCTGCTGGGTACACTATGCAGGTATCGATCCCGCAGATAAAATCCGCGAGTTCGCAGGCAGAGTTGAGATCGTCCACCTCAAGGACTTTGTTGCAAAACGCCTTGCTGGCGGTCCTGCATACGCGCTTATTGATGCAGACGGCAACGAAATCAAAAACACGAGAGAAGACAACGGCTTTGCATTCCGTCCTCTCGGCATGGGCAGACAGGACTTCGCTTCCATCCTTAAGGCATGCGAAGAGAGCGGTACCGAATATGTCATCGTCGAACAGGACCAGACATACGAACTTTCCGAGCTCGAAGCAGTCAAGATCTCCCGCGACTTCCTCCGCGACAACTTCGGTCTTTGATTTTTCAGAGGGCTATCCCTCCCGTGATAAGGGGGCTGAGTCATTAAGAATTCAGCATACTTTGGTATTGAATAAGAATTTTCACTAAAATGCTGAATTCTTAGTGCGAAGCGCCTTTGGGGCTCGCTTAATTTAGGCATAACCGAACGAAAAACCTAAATAAAAAAAGAGAAAACCGTAGGTTTTGACCTTAGTTTTCTCTTAATCTGTAAACGACAGAGGCAATTTGATTGTACCTCTGTCGTTTTTCGTTCGGTTATGCCTAAATGAAGCAGCCCCTTCTTTATTTTTAAATTTTTTTTATTTCTATTGCAACGCGCGTGAATTTGTGATATAATATAAAGGTATGAAAGAATTCTGACAGAAGAAAAGGCGGGTGATGAAAATGATGGAAAAATCCTGTGGTACCGTTCTCTTTACCATTGTAGAGGACGAGCCTCGTTATGTGCTTGTACGCGACAGACGCGGACACTTCGGTTTCCCGAAGGGACATCGCGAGCAGGGCGAGAGCGAGCGCGTAACGGCTCTGCGCGAGACATGGGAGGAAACCTCCATCCGCACCCCGAAAATTCTGCCTGATTTTCGGGAGGAGACAGTCTATTCTCTCCCGAGAGGCAACAAGAAAAGGGTGGTTTATTTTCTTGCCGAATATCAGGGGCAAACCCCAAAGCATAACGCGGATTTTGAACCTCTGACACCCGTCATTTTTACCTACAAGGGCGCACTCCGAGCCCTGCGCTACGAAAATATGCGCGCTATACTTCGTCATGCGAATGAAGTGGTTGTTCGGTATATATCCGACAAAAAAGAAAACCAAGGTTTACATAATTGACATTTAACCTCTGCATTTTCAGCATATACAAACAAGAACAAATGAGAGGGATGATAGGATGGAGAAAGAAAATCTGAATCTGACAAGGTCACAGGAATATGCGCTCGAGGTGCTTGACCTTGTGCAGAATGGTACACAGGAAATGTCCCTCGCCGATGCGCTCGGAGAGTATCACGAAAACGATATTGCTCTGGCGATTCTCGTTATGGACGAGGATGAGAGACGCATTCTTTATGATGCGCTCGATGATGATATGCTCGCGCTTGTCATAGAATTTGTTGAGCTGCCGACCGCATACCTTGATGAGCTCGAGCTTGACCGTCGCGCGAGAATTCTCGAAAAGATGGAGCCTTCTCTTGCGGTCGAATACCTCAAAGAGCTGGAACGCCACGAACGGCATCGTCACCTTCGTCTTTTCACGAAAGAGACACGGGAAAATATCTTCTTGCTCGCTTCCTTTGATGAGGATGAAATCGGCAGCCGCATGTCCGACAACTTTATCACTGTGACCGAGGCGGACGGCGTCCGTGGCGCGATGTCAAAGCTTGTGCGTGAGGCGGCAGAGCACGATAATGTCTCCACACTGTTTGTCATCGATGAGGAAGGAAAATTCGTTGGCGCGATTGACCTTAAGGATTTAATTGTCGCGCGGAGCGATACCCCTCTGTCCGATATTATCCGTACCAACTTCCCGACGGTCGAGACCGAAGAACTTGTGGATGAGTGTATCATTCGTCTGCTCTCTTATTCCGAGGATTCCATCCCTGTCCTTGACCATGATGGCGTTCTCGTCGGCGTTCTGACCGACGATATTCTGGCAGATCTCACAAGAGAAGATTTTGAAGAGGATTACGCGCGTCTGGCAGGTCTTTCGGGCGAGGAACATATCGAAGAGGGTTTGTCCGCTTCGGTTAAGGCGCGCCTGCCGTGGCTTGCCGTTTTATTCTTCCTCGGATTTATCGTTTCGGGCGTTGTCGGCTTTTTTGAAGGGGTGGTGAGTGAACTCACCCTTCTCGTTTCCTTTCAATCTCTGATTCTGGGTATGGCAGGTAATGTCGGCACGCAGTCGCTCGCTGTCACCATCCGTATGCTCGCGGATGACCGCGCGGGCAAGGGCGCGAAGCTTCGCCAGGTACTCAAAGAAATGGGCGTTGGTCTCTTCAATGGCTCCATCATGGCGCTCGGTTCTTTCGTTCTTGTATTGGGCTATCTTACCCTTTTGCGCGGTGAAGCTTTTACGAGCTCTTTGCTTGTTGCATTCTCCATTGCGATTGCCCTGGTTTTGTCAATGCTTCTTTCGGGCATGTTCGGCTCGGTCATTCCGATGCTCTTTCAGAAAATCGGTATCGATCCTGCCGTCGCTTCCGGTCCGTTTATCACGACCGTCAGCGACCTTGTCGCCGTCATCACCTATTATGGCCTTGCCGGCGTATTATTGAAATTCTTATTGTAAATAAAATGGTAGAGGTGTCCACTATGGATTTTTTGGAAATTGCACTCTCGCGTCAGTCCACACGCGCCTATGATGCCACCCGTGTCGTAGAAAAAGAGAAGTTGGATAAGATTTTGGAAGCGACGCGCCTCGCGCCCTCCGCTTGCAACGGTCAGCCATATCACATCACCGTTTGTCAGGGAGAGGTGAAGGAAAAGGTTGCGCGCGCCGTTATGGGCATGGGCAAGAATCCCTTTGCCAAGGATGCGCCGATTCTGCTCGTCCTCTCGGAAGAGGACTATTGCCGTTCTGCCGCCGTTGGCGCAAAGCTTATGAAGAATGATTATCGCTCTATCGATATCGGCATCGCGGTCGCCTACCTCACCGCCGAGGCGGAAACACAGGGACTCTCCACCTGTATTTTAGGTTGGCTCGACGATGCGAAAATCCGCGAGGCATGCGGACTCTCTCACCCCGTCCGCCTTGTTGTCACTCTTGGGTATGCCATGGAGGGCGACAAAAAGCGCGAGAAAAAGCGCAAGAGCCTCGACGAGATTGTGACCTTTATGGAATAAAAAAACACGGTTGCCACGGCAACCGCGTTTTTTTACATTTCCCTTGACAAGAAGAAAATGAAAGGTTATAATGAAGGTAACTACAAATACAAAAAAGGAAGGTTTTTTCGTATGGCAAAGGTAATTCTTTTTCAGGGGGATTCCATTACAGATGCAGGTCGCTCACGCGACAATGATTTGCTGACAGGTACGGGTTATGTCCGCCTGACAGAAGCAGAGCTTGGCTGCACTTATCCTCTTCTATACACCTGCTATAACCGTGGTATCAGTGGAAACCGCATTGTCGATGTATATGCGCGCATCAAGGCGGACATTATCAATCTCGCCCCCGATTATATGAGCATCCTGATCGGTATCAACGATGTCTGGCATGAATATACACGGCAAAATGGCGTATCGGCAGAGAAGTTTGAGCGCATTTATGATATGCTTATCCATGAAATCAAGGAAGCACTTCCTGACATTAAAATCATGATTTTAGAGCCCTTTGTTCTATCAGGCTCGGCCACCGAGAACAACGAGGAGCATCCGACTCGTTATGATTACTTCCGCAAAGAAACTCTG
The DNA here is from genome assembly GCA_017508465.1 of Clostridia bacterium. Classification (GTDB taxonomy): domain Bacteria; phylum Bacillota; class Clostridia; order Oscillospirales; family CAG-272; genus UBA1740. The sequence continues at coordinate 22,375 of JAFVYW010000123.1, read as the reverse complement.
CTTCGTGCCGAGGTAGCTCGTCGTATTGCCGAAAAGCATAACCTCACCTTTGTTCCCCTGCAGGAGAAGTTTGACGAGGCGGAGGCGGCACACCCAGGCATCTGGCTCGGAGATGGTGTGCATCCTCGTTCTGCTGGTGCGTGCCTTATCAAGAACGAGTGGATTCATGCCTTCGAGAGCATTCGTGAGGAATAATTCGGTTTAAGAAAGGGAAAGAACATGAAACTTCTGCTTCGTTCCATCATGAAATACATCGTAGGAATTGCCATGCTCGGCGTGATGCTTTTTCTGCCGGCAGGAACATTCCGTTATCCGAATGGCTGGCTGTTTGTGATACTGCTCTCCGTACCGATGCTTCTCATGGGCATCGTCATGCTTTGTAAAGCACCAAAGCTGCTCGAGAGCCGTCTTGACAACAAGGAAAAAATGGGGACACAAAAATTTGTAGTGCTTGGCTTTGCCTTGGTTTTCCTTGGCACATTCGTTCTCTCGGCACTGGATTATCGTTTCGGCTGGTCGCGCGTATCCCCTGCGCTGGTCATCGCCTCGAGTGTACTGTTCCTTGTCGGTTATGCCCTCTATGCCGAGGTTTCGCGCGAGAACGCATATCTTTCCCGTACCATTGAGGTGCAGGAGGGACAAAAGGTCATCGATACGGGACTGTATCGCATGGTTCGTCACCCCATGTATTTTGCGACGCTCTTTATGTTTCTGCCTCTCCCATTGATTCTCGGTTCGTTCTGGGGACTGATTCCTGTGGCATTTTATCTGCCACTCATCATCTTCCGTATACTCGACGAGGAAAGGTTTCTCCTCGAATCGCTGGAGGGCTATGCCGACTATAAGGCAAAGGTAAAATATCGCTTGATTCCCTTCATTTTCTGAAAATCCTGTATAAAGAAAAAGGACAGCCCCTGCGTATGGATGCATCCCTTGCGGAGAATACGGGGAACTGTCCTTTTTATATAACAGAGGGGTGCTTATTTAACAATGACCTTCTGAATGTCCTGGGGCGAGACCTCGCGCACAGGGATATTACCCCTGACGGCAAGTGCCGCGGCCACGCCGACACCCTCGCCCATGCCGACGCAAATCGGCATCGCACGATAGGAGGAATGCGCCATGTGTGTACCGCTGATACATCTGCCGGCGAGCAAAAGACCGTCAATATCTTTCGGGACAAAACAGCCGTAAGGAATGGTATAACCCCTCTTTTGTGTAAACTTATGTTGACATCCTGTCTTGTCAAGCCCTGCTCCGGTGATGTTGTGGACATCAAAATTGAAATGCGCATCATAGACGATATAGTCATCATATTGTACTGCATCCGCGATATCATCGCGTGTGAGCGTTTTCTCACCGATAAAGTGGCGCGTCTCGCGCACACCGATCAGGGACGCCGCGCCGAGAAGATAAGCATTTTCATACCCTGGGACATATTCACGCAGGAAAGCGATAATGTGTGGAATTTGCTTTCTCGCTTCCATCTCTGCGCGTGTGAGATCCTCCGCCTTTGTACCGTCGATGTCGGTGACATTTGTCATGTTGACCGTGGTCACGCCGGGAATGGTCGAACGGTACAGAAGTACATGACCGGCAGGGTGGGGAAGGCGTTTTCTTGCGAGGGCTTGTAGCTCGCCCTTTTCGGTCGTGACGAGCGTCTCAAAGGACGGCGGGAATACCGCGTGTTCATCATCCACACCGCCAACCTTGAACATCAATGTTGCAGGTTGCATCTTATTATCATCCTCTCTGCCGAGGATAAATTCTGCGCCACATTTGTATGCCACATCGCCGTCGCCCGAGGCATCGATTACCACCTTTGCTTCGACCAGAAGAAAGCCGTCCTTGTTATGAAAGAGAGCACCTGTGATTTTCTTTCCTTCCATCAAAGCCTCGCAGAAGGTGGTATAGAGCAGGACATCTGCCCCTGCCTCTTCAAGCATCTCGAAATAGGTGAGGGTGAGGTATTCGGGGTCGATTCGCGTGGTAATCTCACCTCTGTGAAAGGTGTTTTTTTCGGCAGCGCGAGCAAGAATTTCATGATAGAGCCTGTTCCCGACCGAGCCAGTGAAGTGGCTCATCATGCCTGCCGTCGAGATACCTCCGACGCGCCCCTGCGCCTCGACGAGCAGAACCTTGGCGCCGCATCTTCCCGCCATAATTGCCGCACTGACACCCGCAGGACCACTGCCTACCACGAGAATATCGTATTTTTTTCTTGTTTGTACAGAAATTGTAAAATCCATCTTGAAAACGCTCCTTTTCTGTGCTATACTCTCATTGTAGAACAAAATAATCAGAATTTCCTTGAACAATGTCCGTAATTTCTTTCATTTTGTTTTCGGAGGGCATATGCAAGATATCACCGCTATTAAAAATTATATCCTCTATTTAAAGCGTACGCATCATCTTTCCATCACCCTGCATCCCCTGCGTTTTACACCGGTTTTTGCTTCCAGCGAGCTTCTTGCCTTCAATATTCATACCACGCCTCATTGTATTTATCTCAAAACCTGTAAGGGCGCGCATGAGCATTGTGTGGAAAGACAGTCGCGCATTCTCGAACGCGTTAAGGATGGCGCCTATATCGGCACATGCTACGCAGGTGTGCGCGAATTTGTTTATCCAATCACCGACGGCGAAGAAACGCTCGGCTTCATCTCGGTGAGTGGTTATCGGACACAAGAAGCAGAAAGCTATCTGAAGCGCACATCGGAACGCTTTGATATTCCTCTGGATGAGCTGCGCGAGAGCTATGCTTCTCTCGAGGAGGTAATGCCAGAAAAGGAAGAAATAGATGCGATACTCCTGCCCCTTTGCGACATGATTGAGCTCGCGCACCGCAAGGAAAAAGAAGGCGCAAGCGTCGGAGAAACCTCTCTCCCGATGCGCGTGGTGCGCTACATCAAGCGCCATCATAACAGGAATATCACCTCCAAGGAGATTTGTGAGCATTTTTCGTGTAGTCGATCCTTCATGTCGACAGAGTTTAACAGACACACGGGCATGTCCCTGCGCGACTATATCAATCTTTTGCGCGTCGAGGATGCGAAAATCCTTCTTCGTTATTCCCACCTGAATGTCACACAGATTGCTTTTTGTGTCGGCTTTTCGGATTCCAACTATTTTTCCTCCGTATTCCGCCGAGTGACAGGCACATCCCCGCTCGCCTTCCGCAAAGCACAGAATCGGGTATAAAAAATGCATCCCCCAATCGTAAGATAGAAGGGGATGCATTTTTTATTCTACGGCACGGCGGATGTTCCAGCCGTTCTGCTCGAGTCGCTCGATGGCTTCTTCCTCGGTACAACCCAAAATCTCCTTCGTGATACGAATAACGCGAAGGCGAAGCTTCTGATTGGAGGGAGAAAGATTGATCATCATATTTTCGTACACCTTTCCCGTCTTTGCCATGGCACAGGTGGTGAGAGTGTTGAGCACAATTTTTTGCGCCGTTCCTGCTTTGAGACGGGTGGAGCCTGTCAGAACCTCTGCACCCGTGTCAGTAAAAATGGGAATATCTGCGGCGCGAAGCACCGCAGTGTCGGGGTTGGATGACAGACCAACGGTGACTGCGCCGCGTGCTTTTGCCTCTTCCATAGCACCGATGACATAGGAGGCGCCACCCGCTGCAGAAATACCGACAACAACATCGAGTGCGCCGACACCACTCTCGCGGATCGCCTGGACGCCACCTTCGTATTTATCCTCTTCGTTCTCGCCAGCGCGGAACATTCTTTCTTCACCGCCCGCGATAATGCCACGAACCATATCATAGGAGACACCGAATGTAGGAGGGCATTCAGCCGCATCCATAACGCCAAGTCTGCCCGAAGTACCCGCGCCGACATAAATCAGGTGACCGCCATTTTCAAATGACACCGCGATGGCATCCACCGCTCTGGCAATCTGCTCACTCGCGCGCTCGACCGCTTCGACCGCTTCATAATTGGCGCATATCACAAGGCGAGCCATTTCTTCGCTCGACATTTCGGAAAAGTGCATGCTTTTTTCATTTCTTTGTTCTGTTCTTAAAATACTCATGCTTTAACCTCTGTAACTATTCTTGAAATTTTCATAAAAGCTCTCGCCTACCTTGCCACTCAACTTAACTGCTTTACGGCAAGCACCAAATACAGGTGGCAAATCAGGGATGCAAATGCAAACATTGGTGTACTTTTTAATCAACGGAAGGAGAATATCCCTGTTATGCTCTATCACACCGCCGGAAGCAACAGCGAAGGGGCTCGCCCCATATTTATCGACAGCGAGATTCAGAAGCTCGGCGAGGCGTTCTGCTGTTTTGAGGACAATCCTTTGCGCGGACATGTCTCCCATGCGGTATGCCTGCATCACAACAACGGAGAGAGAGGCAATTTTGCTTTTGCCCTCGCGATAAAGCAGAGTGATAGCTTCACTTACTGTGCGTATTTCCAGCTGTTCAAGCAATAATTTGTGAACAAGAGAAGGCTCTCTCTGTTCGTTCTCTTCGGTAAGAGATAGAATTACGGCATCTCGTCCCATATCATACGCGCTACCTGCGCGGTCGAAAAGATAGCCCCAACCGCCAAGAAGCTGAATGCTCTCGCCCTTCTTGACAAAAACGGCGGAGCCTGTACCCGAAATCATAGCAATTTCTGCCTGGTCATCCATGCCGAAAAGACAATGCGAATCGCTCTCTATGGACAGGTTGAGAGAGGGAAATTCGGCTTTCAGGTCGGCATAAGCCCTTGCGCGATGGTTGCCCATCATAACACCAGAAATGCCACAAAAAGCATTCGTGATGGATGGAAATTCGCGACGGGCTTCATGGATGCCTTCTTTCAGAAGGGCAATCATATTTTCATATGTGATGTCATTGGGGTTGCACCCTTTTTTGGTGAATTGCATAAAGATTTTGCCCTCGGCGTCGCATACCACGAACTCTGTTTTTGTACCACCGCCGTCAATGCCAAGCGAAAGCGCCTCTTTGGGTTCTTTGACAAGCTCATCAATCAGAACACCGAAAAACGATGCGATGCGTATCAGGTTGTCAAGGTCTGGCGGCGCAATACCACGCTCCCAGTTTGATACCGCCTGAAAACTGACGCAAAGCTTCTTTGCAAAATCGCCCTGCGTGATTCCGCGCGCCTTTCTCAACGCCTTTATTCTTTCTCCAAGGACTTTTACATCTAACATTTTTTCGCCCTCCTTTTTCTTCATTATAACAAATGAAAATAGAAAAATCAAGCAATTATTGTTTGAAAAAGAAATAAAACTCAATTAATGATTGAAAAGCGTGGGCGCGTTCTTAAAAGCGAACCCCTTATAACGACAGAAAGAGCAAGAACAGAAGGAAACAAATCCTCCATTTCTTGCTCTGTTTGTTTTCTGTGAATGAATTGATGCTAACGCATCATGAATTGGCTTCGCCATGAATTCTCGCTTCGCTCCATGAATTGAATTGCAACCGATGTGCCGTAAGGCACAATTCATGCCGCAGGCAATTCATGAAAGCTTGTCTTTCAATTCACGCAAGCGCGAGGTTGCAATTCATTGTGTGTTCTCCGTTAAGGATAACACACTGAAGCGGCAGGTGGTTTTCGTTTTGTATTATATCAATCAGGGACAGGGAGACCTGTCAGTTCATGCATACGAGCGCGGACGAGGCGCATTTCTTCGTTTGTGGGGATGCCCTCGGGAGAGGTATTTTCCATGCCGAGCGCATCGTATTTTGAGAGCGCAAAGTTGTGGTAGGCAAGAACACGAACCGCGGTGATGTTATGAAGAGATGCAATAAAATGTGCGATTTTGTCAATCTGATTGCCATTTGCGCGCGGTACATAGGGAATGCGGATTTCGACCTTCTTGCCGATAGCGTCGAGATAACGAAGGTTCTCGAGTATGATATCGTTCGACCTTCCTGTAAGGCGGATATGGACATCTTCATCAAAGGCTTTGAGGTCATAGAGGAAAAGGTCGGTGTAGGAAGAGACCTTATCGAGCGTCTCGCGCGGGACATAACCGCAGGTGTCGACCGCCGTATGTATTCCCTCTGCTTTGAGTGCAGAAAGCAGCTCGGCGCAGAAATCGGCTTGCAGCAGACATTCGCCGCCAGACAGGGTGACACCGCCCGATGCGCCATAAAAATCGCGATCCTCGAGCGCTTCGCGAAGGACTTCACCAAGGCCGACTTCCTTGCCGTAGACGGTCAGAGCGCCGACGGGGCAGATATTCTCGCATGCGCGACAGAAGGTGCAGTTTTCCTTATGTAGGATATGCTTTTCTTCCCTGAGAATATGCACGCCACTCGGGCAAACCGCTACACATGCGCCACAATGGGCGCATTTTTCGGCAGAGAAGGCGAGTTGTGTTTTCGCCGAAATGCTTTCGGGATTGTGACACCACAGGCATTTCAGAGGGCAGCCCTTAAAGAACACCGTTGTGCGAATTCCAGGACCGTCGTGGACGGAAAAGTGTTTGATATCAAAGATTTTTGCCATGCTTATGACCTCTGTAATTGACAAGAAAAATACCGAGGGAAACGAGAAGAAGTGAGATAAGATATTCTATGCGCAGGATGTTCTCGTTCAGAATCACGCCACCCATCACAACGCCAAAGACTGTAATGAGAAGATTGAACACCGAGACCTCGGAGGCGGGGAAATAACGAAGGGGGATGAGCGAGAGAACATACGCCACGCCTGCGATTGCCGCGAGGGCAAGCAGGGTGAGAATGCCCGTCGGCGTTATGATATGTACCCTTCCGCCTGCCAGGAGGGAGAAGAGAATGAGAAGCACACCGCCCGAGAGCTGTCCGTAGCCGACGAGAAAAATGGACGGTATTTTATTGGCAAAAAGCGCTGCAACAAAGTACGCGCCTGCTTGCACGAAGGCGACGAGGACCATGACACCCTCACCCTTCATCGTAAAAGTAAGGGACATTTTCTCGGTACTGGATGCGAGAATGCCGAGCAGTCCGACCGCTGTGCCGACAATTTTCAGGAGAGTGAGCTTATCATTTTTCATGAAGAGACCACTCACAATAATGATAATGAAAACGCACATCTGGTCGAAAATCGCCCCCTTGGACGCCTCGACATGCGAGAGTCCGATGTAAGTTAAGGCATATTGAAGCGCTGTGCCGAGAACACCATAGGAGAGAATGGGAAGAATGTCTTTTTTTGCTGGTCGGTAAGTGTTCTCCTTCTTTTGCAGGAAGGTCGCAAAGAGGGAGAGCGCGAGACCGGAGAGTGTGAAGCGAAAGCCTGCGACGAGGCATTTCGACATGTTATCCACCGCTCCGAACTCGCTCATGCAGATTTTGACAAGCGGGAAGGCGCACCCCCACAGAAAGGTATAGACTATCGCTATCAGGGTGACGCCCCTTTTGGTTTGAAACAATCCCTCTGACATGGTTTATGCCGTTTCTGCCTGGCGGATCAACATATCCTGCTCATCGCGGGAGAGCTTGTTGAAATACTGGCTCCAACCACAAAGGCGAACCTGAAGTCCCTTGTATTTTTCGGGGTTTTTCTGCGCGTCGCGGAGAAGCTCTGCGCTGTATACATTACCCTGAATCGCAGCGCCACCCTTGCGGAAGGTGGAACGGATGAGAGAGACCATCACATCCAGACCTTCGTCGCCTGCTACTGCGGTGGGGTGAAGAACGAAATCGATGGGCGCGCCATTGGGGTAAAGGAAGGCGTCAATCTTGGTGACGGAGTTGATGTAAGCAAGTACACCGCGGCGGTCGCAGCCGAAGACGGATTGCAGGTTCTTTGAGAGCTGGTCAAAGGCAAATCTGCCGTCGGGTGTTGCGCCTGTCTTTTTGCCGTAGTTGATACCATGAACGATACCCTCGGCGTCAGGCGAATAGGGGTGACCGAGCCATGTGCGATGGGAGATGATGAGCTCGCCGACCTTTTTCATGATATCGGCAGCGATGGCGTCAGGACCTTCGAGGTTGTTGCCGTATTTTTCAGGGTCAGAAGAAATCATTTTCTGTAAGTTTTCATAGCCCACCCAGTTGTTCTGGAGTGCAGTGCGCAGCTCCTCGAGGGAGACAATTCCGAGGTCATACACATATTTTTTGACCGCATAGAGCGAGTCCACCGCCGTCGCAAGACAGGAGACGGTGATAACGGTATTGTGATATTTCGAGCCGTTGAAGTAGACATCCTTGCCCTGACGAATGGCGTATTCAAAGTTTGCGGAGAGCATGGGCGAGGGGCTCATCTCGATAAAGTGTCTGTCATAGAAGTCGGAAATGCGAATCGCATCCTCGACGAGCTTGAATGTCTGCGCCATGTATGCCCGATAGAACTTATCAAAGGTGTCGAAGGTAGAGAGCTCACCGGTTTCGATGCCGAGCTTGTTGCCTGTCAGGGGGTCTATACCATTGTGAAAAGCCAGTTCCACACCCTTGACAAAACTGATACCGACGGATTCGGGCTGGACATTTTCCTTTAAGGAGAAGTTGTAGCAACCCGAGAGGGAAAGCCGCTTGACATCCTCGGGGTCATCGGTGAACAGGCTCATCGACGCTCTGCCGAGTTCCTCGTTGACAAACGCGATGGCGGTGTGTCCTGCGCGAATCATATCACAGCACTTTTTCAGGAATTCGTGAGGTGTCTTTTCCGAGACGGCAATCTGGAGCTTCGGGCTGATGATATTGAGTTCTTCATACGCCTCAAGACACAGATAAGAGAGGTCATTGACGAGATCATTTCCTTCACCATCTGTGCCGCCGAAGAATACGGGTTGCGCATGGGGGTGACCTGCCATTTCATACTGCATATAGAAGTATTTGAACAGTTCTTTGACATTCTCGCGAGTGAGCGAGCCGTCCGCGAGTGCCTTTTCGTAATAAGGACGCCAGAGGGTATCGATGTTGCCGAGCGTTCTCGTCTGAATGCCTGTGACATATTCCTGAATGAGTGTATAGAAGTAGGTGAGAAGCATGACTTCGTAAAGCGTTGTGGGCGCGCCTTCTGCGAGCTTCAGCAGTGCAGCATGCATGATGGGCATCTTCTCATTTTCCGTAATGTGCTTTTCAGCACAAGCGGCAAAGCGATAGAGAAGGGCAATCAGGGCTTCATAAACGCGGATAACGCCCTCGTAGAAGTCGCGGACCTCGTCGGGATAGTCGCCCGACTTGATTTTTTCGTCACGATAATATCTGACACGGGCGAGCAATCCGGGGATGCCGAGAGGGAGAATATCGTCCCAATAGGGCTTCGAGTGGTCATTGTCGGGGTAGCTCCATCCTGCACCGCACGCTACATGAAGCTCGCGCAAGGCGAGGATTTCGGGACCGTCCTCGGCATGTGTATACATCTCCTCTTCCCATGTCTGAATGAGACCTTGCATAACGCGGTAGGGAAACTTCGCTCTGTCGGGAACCCAACCCGCAATATTGAGACCGAACCAGTCAATCGGACGGACTTCAATCGCCGCCTTGGTGAGTACGAACTCAATCATCTTCGCGAATACCTGCGGATGTGGCTCGTCGATGTGTTCTTCTTTGATGCGGTAGATTTCTCTCTGAATGTCATCATAGTCGGTAAGTCCGCTTCCCGCCTCCCAGTTCGGATTGTGATAGCGGTCAAGCTTTTCCTTATCTTGTTCAAATGTGTTCCAAAGCATAGTATATATCCTTTTCATAATTATTTGTAGCTTTCAGCAGGGCGGACCGTGCCAAGAGGGAGCAGGGCGGTGCGCCAGATGGATTTTGCCATCGTGTAGTTTGGCTCAACGCTTTCGTACAGGAGCTTTAGCGATTCGCCATAGATGCCTGTCGCATAACTCATATAGCCGTGAATGCCTTTGTAAATCAGATCTTCGTTGCCGATTTGCACGCGATAGAAGAAGTCCTCATTTGTGGTGCAGTCGAAGAGGACGCGCGCTTTTCCGGTACTGTCCTTGATTTCCACACGCTCACCACCTGCGTTCTTTGTATAAAGCTTCATCTCGCGCGCCGAGTGGAGAAGAATTGTGGTCATCACGAAATCGTGTGTGCAGTAGAGTAACGATGAGCGGTTGCCTGATGCAAATTCCGTCATCATACCATTCTCGCCAAGATAGGGAGAGGTGCTTTCATCATAGATATAAGCGACAAGCTCGTCAGCGCCATCACCGTTGATATCATACAAATGTGTACTCTTTACATTGAGGTAGCTCTTGCCTTCATAAGAACCCGTGGACATTGCCTGCGCTCCGTAGTTATAGTTGACAAGATGCTGAATGATTTTTTCGCTTTCATCGAGAGGGAAGGTTTTATATGTGTAGTCCAGACCTGCGCCACGAACGCCGTTTCCGCTTGAAACTGCGCCATCCTTCGATATGATTTGCCCTCCTTCCACCAGCATTTTCCTCGCGTTACCGCTGTCATTTTCTCCCACAGTGGTCCAGTTTTTGAACGCGCGTCGCCAGCCGTATTTCTGGAAGGTGTTAACGATTTCCTCATAAGTGGCTTCATCAAAGGATTTCAGATAGCCGTTGACTACCCTTGCGCCTTCCGTCATATTGCCTTCACCGAAGAAGTAGGTAGCGTAAATCATCAGGGGAACATTGCCGAGACGATAGTTGGGATTCCAGTCTTTATAGTAGTTTCCGTTCATGCCAGGACCGGTGCGATAAGCATTGTGGTCAGAGGTGAGTACCGAACCGAGATAGGCGACAGCGCGCATTAAGGTATGCAATCGTATCTGTATATCCACAGGGACCTTCTCCCATACGCCCGGCGTCACTCTGGCGAGGGCGATTCCTGCAATCATCGGGGTGTATTCCCAGTTGGTGTCGCCATCGAGGTTGGGCGCTCTGTCTTTGGTGACGATGCTTGTCAGATGCTCAACAATGCGTTCGGCAACCTCGCCTCCTTGCGGGTTTTTGTATTCCTGTATAGCGAGAATATAGAAGCCGACGGCACGGTGAAGCAATTCAACACCGACATCCCCTCCATCAATGGAAGAGTAATGGATGAGGTCGGCGGCGAGAGCATCGGCAAACGCCTCTTTTTCAATCATCGTGGCATCATAGTAAATCGCGGTATAAGTTACATCCACGGTTGATGTCGCAAGCTCCTTATCCCACATAAGAAATTTCATTCCTTTGTAATCGGGGACATCTTCGGGTGGTGTCGGGATGGTACCGTATGGTGTCGGGATGGTTTGCGTTTTTTCGCCCATCACAAAGGTTGCGGTATAATCCTTGTATTCGAGGTGATACAGCGCCTTGTATGTGGCATCTGCTGTTACAGGAAGAAATTCTTTTTCCCATCCATCAAAAACCACAAAGAATTCGGAAGTCTCATAGGGTTCAAGCGTGGGCGGGACGATGGTTTCTCCTTCTTTATAGGTGTGTGTTGTGCGCTCGGTATACATCACGAATGTAACGGTGTACTCTTTTGTACTCGGGACGGGTACATCTTCCTCTTCTTTGTCACAGGCAAAGAGGGTAAAGGTCAGCGCAAGCAAAAGGAGAGCGAAAGCGAACTTTTTCATATCGGATACCTTTCCTTTGTTTATTTCATCTTCATTTTAGCAATCCAATGGCGTTTTGTAAATGCACAAAACCGTAACATTTGTGTTTTTGCGAAATAAATTGCGAAAAAAAACTTGCAATTGTCCGTGGTACATGCTATAATGAAGAAAATGAAAAAAGGAGCAGGCTATGACAAAGATTGAGTTTTATCGTTCGGCGTGTGTCAGGGAAGTAAATCTCGTCGCGCGATATATTGCGAAAAAAAGCGATTATCCGATGAAAAATGGCGGTCGCAACCATTGTGGTTTTCTCTACACCCTTGAGGGGACAGAGACCTACCGTTTCGCTGACAGAACGCTCGATACACCACCGCATTCCATAACCTTTATCCCTCGGGGCGAGGTGTACTCGATAGACTTTTGCGAAGAGCGGGGCGCGGTGATTGCTTTCGATTTTGAGCTTGCCGATGCGCCGCAAATCCGTCCCTTCTGCGTTCGTTTGTCAAAAGATAATCCCCTGCGCGCTCTGTTTTCGGATGCCGAGACAAAATGGCTTCTTAAAAAGCCGGAGACGGAGGCGGATCTGAAATCCATTTTTTATAAAATTCTTTCTTCGCTCATCCGCAATGAACTCTATTACGCAAGCGGTGAAAACCGCATGAAGATTGCTGAGGCGATCACCTACCTGCACACGCATTATCTGGAGCGGGATTTTCGCGTATCGATGCTCTCGTCGATTGCCAGAATGAGCCCGAGATATTTTGAGATGCTTTTCTTTGACGAGTTCAAATGTACGCCCAAGGAGTATATTCTGTCATTGAAAATGCAGCTCGCGCGTGAGCTTTTGCAAAGCGAAAAATATAGTGTGGGCGATGTGGCAGAGCATCTTGGTTATTGTGATATTTATCATTTCAGTAAAATCTTTAAATCAAAAACAGGTTACACCCCGAGTGAGTATAAACGGCTCGGTGTCACAACATTCAGATAGAGGAAAAGCCAGCATGAAAATGCTGGCTTTTGTAAACTATTGTTGGAAAATCATAAGCATTTTAACCGTGAGATTTCCTGAAAGCGCAAGCGCACCGCATTCATTTCATCGTCGGTCGGTATGTGTTCTGGCATGGTATCTTCCATATGAAGCGCCTGATATTTGGACTTCGCATAGGCGTGATAGGGAAGAATACGCACGGCATAGATATGTGACATCGGGGCAAGTGCGCGCGCGAGGTCGTCCATTTCCTGCGCGTTATATTGCGGCACATAGGGAATGCGGATTTCGACCTTTTTTCCGCGTGTCTGAAGATAACGAAGATTTTCAAGGATGCGGAGGTTCGTGCGCCCTGTGGCGCGGATATGTGTTTCTTCCTTGTATGCTTTCAGGTCGTAGAGAAAAACATCGGTGAAGGGGATGACTTTGTCAAAGGCCTCCTTCGGAACATCTCCGCAGGTGTCGACCGCCGTATGTATCCCCTCTGCTTTGAGTGCGGAAAGCAGTTCAGCGCAGAAGTCGGCTTGCAGCAGACATTCACCGCCTGAAAGAGTGATGCCACCGCCAGAGTTTTCATAAAACTCACGGTCGGCGAGGAGCATGGGCAACAGGTCCCCGACGGTTATCGTTTTGCCGTAGAATGTCAGCGCCTCGCCAAGACAGACATCGGCGCACTTGCCACAGCCCTGACAAAGCGTGTACTCAAAGGTGTGGACACCACCGACCAATGGATGCGCTCCATTTTCGCATATGCTTGCACATTCCATACAACCGATGCATTTGTGCGCATAGTAGGCGAGCTGTCCTTTGGCGGACAAGCCCTCCGGATTGTGACACCATACGCAACGAAGGGGACAACCCTTGAAAAAAACAGTTGTGCGGATGCCGTCACCATCGTGGACGGCAAATCGTTTGATTTCAAAAATATTACCTGTCATAAAACCTTTATGGAAGTGTTCAAGAGAGGCTTTCCGCCTGACGGATAAAGCCTTCCTGTTCTTCCTTATTGATATTGTTCCATAGTACATTCCAGCCACAGACACGAATTTGCAGGTCGGTGTATTTTTCGGGATGCGCCTGCGCCTCACGAAGCGTTTGGGCATCAAAGACATTGATGTGCAGCGCATGACCTCCACGCGAGACGAAGGTCATGAGCAGACCATACATCGATTCCAGACCATCCTCGCCCGATACCGCCGAGGGAAGAAGTCCGAGGTCGAGCGCACAGTCCGAGCCAAAAGAGGAAGCATCCACCTTTGTGGTCGAGAGAATGGCGGCGGTTGCGCCCTCGCGGTTCTGTCCCATGGAGGCGGAGAAGTTCTTGGATAGCTCCTCGCCGAAATGCCTGCCGTTCGGGGTAGCCAGAGTCAGCTTGCCCTGGACATAGGACATACGCGCGACATGAAAACCAAATTCCCAGAAACCGCCTCTCGCATTCGGCACATCCTGCAAGCTTTCTCGGATAAATGCCACAATATCGAGAGCGAGATTGTCGGGACGCTCCATGTTGTTGCCAAACTTTTCGCGGTCAAGATAAAGCTTTCTGCGCATGCGCTCGTCTCCTTCAAAATCGCGCCCGAGCATCTGGACAAGCTGTGCGAGCGTCAGCTCACCCTTTTCGTAAACATATTTTCTGATCATCAGAAGGGAGTCCACCGCATCGGCAATAAAGCCGAAGAGCATAATGGAGTTGTTGTATTTCGCGCCACCCGATGCCGCATCTCTCGCGTTTTCAAGGCACGCGGGAAAGGTCGCAGAGAGCAGGGAGAGAGGACTCACCTCTCCAAGATACCCTTCAAAGCTGTTTACCACCTCTACCGTTGTGCGGATGACAGCGAGCAGCTGCTTTTTGTATTCTTCATAGAGCAGATCGAAATTGGTGTAAGAAGAGAGGTCGGGGCTTTTCACGCCCGAGAACACGCCTGTCACACCATCACAGCCACGGTGCAGCGCATATTCGAGGGGCTTGATGAGGTTCAGGTAGTTCATACCTACATTGTATGCGCCCTGCGGCGAGTATTCATAGCATCCTGTCACATTACAATCTCTCGCGTCCTCTTCTGAAACGCCCGAACGAATCAGGGATTTTCTGATGGTAGAATCACCGACGAACACGATACTGCTGTGACCACGGCGAATCATATCGAGCGCCTTCATCAGGAAGGGCTTTGGTGTCGATTTGCAAACTTTTATTTGAATTTTTGGGTTTAAAATACCCATTTCATCGTAGACTTCCAGGAAGAGATAGGAGAGTTCGTTCGTGACGGTTGTACCGTCTGCGTTTTCACCGCCGAGGAAAACCGGCTGATTGAAGTAGTTGTCAATTGCGGTGAATTGCAGGAAGAAATAGGCAAGCTCCTCCCGCAGCTCCTCTTCACTTATTCCGCGCGCGAGGTCTCCTTTGTAGAAGGGATAAAAGATACGGTCGAAGTTTGAAAGAGAACGAACCTGCAGGCGGTCGATATGCTCGCTTATCATAAAGTAGAGATAATCGAGAAGGAGAGCCTCGTAAAAGGTGGTGGGCGCACCGTCGCGGATGTGGGCGAGCGCTGTCTTCATTTTCGGCATGGTTGCCATCTCATGTAGTCTCTCAAAGAAGGAAAGCACCGCCTCATAGGTGATGCGGATGCCCTCGAAAAAGGCGTCCTCTTCCGCGTTTCTTGCTTTTTTTCGTCGAATACGCTCGCTCTCTTCGAGAATACCACGCATACCGAGAGAGAATACTCTTTCCCACACAGGTGTACTATGGTCATAATCGGGCCAGATGGTAACGATGCCATCGCGCTCCAATTGCTTACGGCGTGCCTCCACCTCGGGGATGACATCGTCAAAGATTTCGTGGCGCCAGTCGCGGAGAAGTGTTTCTTCCAAGGGGCGGTCTACCATATTGATTGCAGGGAAGATATCGCGTTCATCGGTCGATATTCTTGTGTTTTTCAAAACAAATTCAAGCGCCCTCGCCTTGCGGATAGGGTGTGGGAGATGCTCATATTTTTTATCGTTTTCATAAATGCCACGAAGAATCTCTTCGGGCGCCATGCCGCTCTCCTTTGCGAAAATCGCATCGTGACGGATAAAGCGTTTCATATTGTCATAAGGTTGGGACAAGTCATGGTACTTGTTCATAATATAAGCGTAGTCCTGCGCCTTGATGTACTTCATACAAAAACCTCCTGCTTTTGGTATCTATATCATAGCACAAGTGCCAGAAAATGTAAATGAATAAAGCGAAACACTTGACGAAACCGAAACAATATTGTATAATAGATGCGAGGTGATGAATATGAATGAAATCTGGTGCAGACTTGTCATACAGGAGGTGTATGCCTGCGTCTATGTGTTGCCGAATACGGGAAAGCGTTTTCACCCGAACAGGCCGAGTCACGGTTTTGTGATTAACGATGCAGGTGTAGAGCGTGACTATGTCTTTTCGGATGGCACGGTGATGCACACCCCCGGGGACAGTCTTTTCTATCTGCCAAAAGGCAGTACCTATGATGTGCGCGGTTCGATGCAAGGAGGCTGCTATTGCATCAATTTCGATGCCGATATCGCGGACGCTCCTTTTTGCCTTTTCCCCCGTAAAATTGACGACATCAGGCATGCCTTTAAGCTTGCCGAGACGGCGTGGCGTCAGAATGAGCGTACTGCCTCTCTGCTTGCCATGCGCGCGATTTACGATTGCATATATCAGGTGATGAAAGAAGAGAGCCGTGCTTATCTGCCAAGTAAGGCGCAAGCACTTTTATCCCCTGCGATAGAGTATCTTAAGGAGCATTTTACAGATAACTCGCTTGCCATTTCGCACCTTGCCACCTTGTGCAATATGAGCGAGGTGTATTTCCGTCGTCTGTTTCTGAACGCCTACGGCGTTTCTCCGAAGGAATATCTGATCGAAAAGCGTCTTGCTTACGCCAAAACACTGCTCTTATCAGGTACGCTTTCCGTGTCGGAGGTTGCCCTTCGTTGCGGTTATGGCGAGCCCTGCCATTTTTCGCGTGAGTTCCTGCGCCGCATCGGCACAACGCCGAAGGCGTTTTCTTCCCGAAAATAAAAATCGTATAAAAACAGAGCAAGAACAGAAAGGTTTCCCCTTTTTACTCTTGCTCTTTTTGTATTATCGTTTTTTGATCAAGAAACGGAAGAGGGCATCGTCGCTGTACCACATCGGGAAATTGGTATTCCATATATTGTTGTAAAGGTTAAAATACAAATCTTCTGTCTCGGGGCGCTCGCCGTATTCGAGCAGTTTTCTGCCATAGGGGGCGACAAGCGCGCAATCGAGGCTCTCTATGATATATCCATCGTTGCGCACGCCCGTATCAATCGCACTGATAAAGGGGCTACCGATGATTTGTGATGGTGAGAGCCAAAGTCCCATTTTACGAAGCTCCCAGCGTTCCGTCTGTCCTTCGAACTTGAACCAGAATGCCTGAGGCAGTCTCGAAGGTTTTTTATCAAACCATTTAAGTGTGACAGATTCGCCACATACCGAAAGGTAGAAGTCGGGAAGTCCGTAGGTCACCTTTGCCACCTCGTCGAAGGCGAGATGATAGAGCATTTCCTCACCCTTTTGGTATGCACCGCAGATGCGCGTGTGGAAAATGCCACCCTCGTAGTCGGGCAGTCCTACCTTGGTAAAGTCCCAGACAGACCACTTGACAAGCAGGCGCATATAGTCTCTTTTGTACCTCTCATAGTCGGCGTTGTCAAAGAGTTGCCAGGTGACCTCGAAGGGCAGTTTTTCAGGGATTTTGATAGGGAAGTAGGTATCCGTGTCAGGTTTTTCGATAGGATAATCGGGAGTGATATGGAGAAGTTCTTCTGCCCGTCTTACATAATCGCGCTGTTCCTCCCAGGAATTTTCTACTCGCCAGGCTTCCTTTCTCATGCGGAGAATATCGTGGTGTGTGTAGAAGTCCGCATAGGGAAAGTGATTTTTGATATCCAGTCCCCAAGTGTGTTCAGGGACACAGAGGAGGGTAGCCGAGAGGTCGGGAAGTTCACCTTGCCATGTATCCAGGGTGCGCATAATTTTTTTGAAGCGACTTACCTTTTCGGGATCTGTACCGATACCATGTATCCATGTGTCACCGATCTCGTCTTCCACCACGGGCAAATTTTCAATTTTCAACACCTCACGCGCAAGATCATCAATCGTGCCGACGCGAACGGTGTAGTCGGGATATTTTTTCTGCAACTGGCGATACACTTCTATGACCTGCCGGGCATTCTGTGGACCGAGATTATCACCAGTATGCGCAAAAGAAAGGATGCATTCGCCAAGGTCAATCTCTTCTCCATAGTCTCCCTGGTACATTACCACAATCTCGTCCTCTCCGCACTTCCAGCGAAAGATGGGCGGAACCTTCGGCAGAGGTGTCGCAGGGTTGACACCGAGGTGCAGGAAGTTGATACCGTGTTTTTTCATCATGGGAACAATTCCGAGCGTGTGTCCTGGGACATCGCTCATCTTCGCCCCTATGGTTTTTGTACCAAAATGCTCGTCGAGTTTTTCCGAGAGAGAAAGACCGTATGCAAAGAGCGTCTCGTTCATCAATTCGGTGTGTGTGGTGAAGGGGAGAGCATGCCAGCGGAGAATGCCGTCGCGAATGGCTTGTTCCACGACGCCTTCCGTATCTTGTATGAGCGCCTGCCATATCAGCCATGAACCTACCGTCCATACAAAAGGCGTATCCGTATCTTTCAGTTCATAACCGACGCGGATAGCGTTCGGAATGTACTCTTTCAGGTATTTTTGTAAAATATTGTTTGCATAATCGGTAAAACCAATGTCGAGATGTGTTTTGAAAATTACCAATACTTCTTTTTTCATCGTAACAGTGTTTCTCCCTTTTTGTGGTTTTCTTTTTTCATTATAGCATATTGGGTGTTATAAATCAACAGTTTTATAATAAAAGGCTGTCCGAAGTTTCGGACAGCCTGAAAGGAAGATTTATCTTGTGTTTTTGTGACCGATACGGAAGTAGATATCGCCCGAGATATGCTCGCCCAGAAGATAGTCACCAAGCACCTCGTCATGCACAAGACGGAAGCCTTCGTGGTATACGGGCGGATGGTCGGCGTTCTTGCCTGTGGTGACTGCACATTCGCAAGTCGGTTCGGGGAAGAGACGCACGGTAGCATCTTCCAGACCTGTGAGGTGAATGCTGCGACGGAAACGGACATTACAGGGTGGCGCTTCGCGACAGGAAATCACACCGCTCGCCTGTTCGGCAAATATGCGACATTCGCGGAATTCACCGCGGGAGAAATGATAGCTTGCAACGCCGTCCTGCATCTCGGCTTCCATGCCACAGAGAATGGGCGCGCCGAGGGGGAAGCGGAAGCTCGCCTTTGTTGTGGTGTTTGCATTGTATATGGAAAACATCAGAGCGTCTCTGTTTCTTGAAATAGCAAGCGTCGGCGCTTTGATATCCTCACGCTTTTTATCGAAGGCAATGATATAGCCGAAGCTCGCAAGCGCATCGCGCAGAAGTGATGGCTCACCCTCGACATCCACCTTTTTTATATTCTCGCAGTGGGGGATGGTGTCAAGCCTTTCCTTCGTACCGTAAAAAATCACACCGCGTCCACCCTTTGCGAGAGCGAGCAACCTCTCGCATACAGCCTCTGTCTCGGGCGCAGGGGAGAGCAGAATGCTCTTCTGATAAACGGCCTCGCCGTGGGAGAGGAAATTGTCGGTGGAACAAACACAGCACAGCGGAAAACCGTCATTGATAGCATCCATAATGAAATTGTCACCGAGGTTCATCTCGCGGATGGTGGAAGCCTCTTTTGTTGTGGTATATTCGTGCATCGGGTAAATCCAGACAATCGGAGCAGGCGCATCCGCGCTATGCTTTTCCGCGCGCAGAATATGAGGAAGCGGCTCGTTTATGCAAGCCTCGGGAATCTCGCCCCAGGAGTTGTCAATAGAGAGGATGTTGAAGGAATTTGCAGTCTCGACCATACCTTCTTTGTTCAGTCGGGAGATTGCCATTGGCAGATAAATGTCGCAGGGCGAGCCGTCATAACGGTCATACCAGGGCGAGTTTACCCACCAGGGATCGTGGATATAATAACGGAAGGGGAAGCGCTCGTTCGGAAGCTCCGCGATGCGTGTCATATGCCCCATCATTTCCAGACCGTAATTATCATTGAGGGCTGCCCATGGGGAGTTGGGAGGCGCGACAATGTCAAGGTCTGCCTGATAAATATCCCAGAGAGGAACGCCGTCGGACGCATAGTCAATGCCTACGGAGTTGTTTGTGCCACGCGTCTCGAGGGGGAAGGAGCATTCCTTGCGGAAGAGCTTCCAGAAGGCGAATACCTTTTCCTTCTGTCCTTCAAGCTTTTCGGGGTAGTAGTTTTCGCCATCGAAAATAACGCCCGTACGATCCCAGGGGTTCGCGCTGAAGCCGACACCGTTGGAGAGCCAGAGATAGTCAAAGCCCATGTCGGCAAGGAAAACCTCGGACTGCTTGCCAAGGAAGGTGCCGAAGGGCGTGCCATCGGGAATGCCATCGGGGTATGCGGCATAATGATACTGATCTCCCTTTAAGATAGCCGTCGCATCGACAAAGCCCTTTCTGTCAAGTCTGCGACCGATACAAATCTCGGTGTGACGATTGTATTTGAAGTCAGAAAGGGCAAATTCAGGACCGATATCGAAGGTCTCGCCGACACGGATGGTCGCCTCGGGGAAAAGGCGTTTGCCCTCTTCCTTTAAGGTCGAAACAATCGTCTTTAAAATGCGATAGGTCATCACGGGCGCGTTTTCCATGTAGTCCTGCTTTTTCTGGTGGAGGGAGGTTTCGAGGGGTTCATGTGCCTCTCGCATCGGCAGGTTCGCCGTACCGAGAAAACGGCACCACTCAAAGGCATCGTCGAGATTGCCCGCGTAGTCGAGAATTTCGCTTCCGTCGCTCGTCCAGAGCATGACAGATATCGTTTTTCTGCCTTTGAGAAGGGGGCGCCAGTCCTCAAAAATTTTCTGGCATACCTCGCGGATATAAGCCTCGTCTGTCTTTTTAAATGGCTTCAGACTGACTTCGAGTGTGACATTTTCAAACATGGCTCTTAACCTCTACAAGTTCAATTTTCGCGATTTTTGCAAATTTGCGGAGCGCACCCATGTGGTGACCTGTGCCAAGGGCGAGATGGTGCGTAGGACCAGCCTCGCACCAGGCGGAGAGAAAATCACATACAGGCATGCCGAAGCTGACACGGGTGTTGGTGTTTCCTGTCTGGGGAATTTCACCCGCAATGGAAGTGCCTTCGGCAACCACCATGCGGAACTTGCCGTTTCGGTTCACGCCGATGCTGAGCAGGGTGATAGGTCCTGCCTTAAGAGAGAATTCCACGCCAATGCCCGAGCCCGACTTGCCATGGTATTTTTTCAGCTTGCGAAGGCGCGGACGACCTTCGGCAATACGGATATTGTGAGGGCCATCGTGTCCGATCAGGACAACATCGTCGACAATGTCAAAGGGATGGATTTCCGCGAACGAACCGCCACCGCCGACATTCTTCATAATCAGCATCGCCGCGGCGGTTTTCAGATCCGCCTCGCCAGCCAGGGGAATGCCCGCGGAGGTCAGAAGGGTGTTACCGAGAATGAGGTTCGCGCCGAGCATTTCGTAAGGGTTGCCCGCTTCGCTCTTGTAATAGTACGCGAGGGCGGTCAGGTGATTGTTTTCCACCATCTTGTGAAGAGCCACGGAGCATCTCGCAGAGTAAGCGAGGTCCTCGCGTTTGACAAAATCGGTCAGGGGATCGTGCGAGGGATCACAGATCTGGAAGGTCTCGGTGATGCGCTCGATTTCTCCTTCGATTTCGCTCTCGCTCGCCTCGTCGGCAAGCCTTGCCAGCTCACACATCTCGAGCATCTTCACATGCGCGCCGAAGGTTCTGGTAAAGGCGGTCGGGTCGGTGTGCATATCGTACATACCCTCGTAGGTGTGACCGAGATAGCCGAAGGTCTCATACTTAAAACCTGCCATCGCACGCGCGGCGGCAATCCATTCCCCGACTTCTTTTTCTACCACCTCGGGTTTTCCCTTCGCGCAGACGAGACAAGCAGGAATATCGCGACCAAGTCTCTCATATACGCCCGAGATTTCGGGCATCGCGCAGACATCGTCATTGACGAGCTGCATGTAAGTTGTGGTGTGGGCATAGTCGAGGTGGTCGAGGTGCTGAATGCCGACAAGCACCTGTGGCACATCGAGATAACGCGCAAAGGGCGCGCATACGGCGGAAGGCACATAGGTGGAAAGAAGAACGAAGAGAAGGTCAATGTCCTCTTTTTTAAGGAGCTTTGTTGCGCGGAAGGCGTCGTCCACACAGTCGACATATCCGGCGTCCACAATCTCGCAGTCCTCCTTTTTTATCATATCGATAAAATCGGCGGTCTTTGCCATGAGATCTTCGCGCAGATGCTCAAATTGTGCAAAATAGATGTAGTGACCAAGTGTCACAACGGCGATTTTAGGTTGCTTCATAAGAAAACCTCCAATGGTTTTTTCTTCATTGTAGCACAAAAAGCATCATAAATCAAGGTAAAATATGACCGTTAGCGGTACAATCTGTCCTTTTTTGCTTGACATAGGGCGCACCGTGTGCTATAATGCAGGAAAGGGGGTGTTCTTTTTTGGATAGCACTTTTTATCTTGGCATAAAGAAAATTCTTCTCGCGCACGAATATGTCCTCGACCATGCGCACCGATGCGAGTATCACGGTGAGCGCGGTTCGTATGGCCTCGTCTATGTCATTCGTGGCGAGGCGAAGTATATCTTTTCCACGGGGGAGCGCGTGACACTTCGCCCGGGTGATGTGTTCTTTATCTCACCGAAATCGGCGTACGCCATCCTTTGTGACGGCGAGTTTTTACATGATACCATCAATTTCCTTCTTTAT
>JAFVYW010000122.1 GCA_017508465.1 Clostridia bacterium | reverse complement strand
TTGATTGTACCTCTGTCGTTTTTCGTTCGGTTATGCCTAAATGAAGCAGCCCCTTTTTTCATGCATGGGCGTGGGAAAACAGGTAGGTATCCTCGGTGATGGTGAGGATGCCGTAGGAATGTGTGGTGCTACCCAGAGAGCCCGGGTTGAAGAGAGTAACGGGGCGTTCTTCGGGCGTATCGCCATCCCCCGTATCATCGGGAACATAGCGGAAAAGCTCTGTGGGGGTGTGGGTATGACCGAAGAGGACGAGGTCGGCGCGCTCTTCTGTAGCGAGGCGAAGGAGACCGCCTTCCCCATATTTTGCGCCATAGAGGTCACCGTGTGTGAGGACGATGGTTTTTCCAAGAAGGGTGAGCTTTTCGACCTTTTTGACAAAAGCGCCCGCGAATACGCCCGAATGGTCGCAGTTGCCACGGACGGCAAGAACCATTTTATCCTTGGGAATATTCAGCGCGTCAAGGTCGGAGAGGCCATCACCGAGGAAAAAGATGACTTCGGCATCGCGGTGGGTGCGAATGGCACGGTCGAGGGAATAAACATCACCGTGGCTATCGGAGAAAATCAGGCATTTCATAAAGTAGCTCCTGTTCATTTTTCAGATGAATTCTTTCAGAATATATCATGTTGTCACTTTTTTTCTCATCCCGACATAAAATGAGAACAGAACGAAAACGAGGTGAAGAAAATGAGATTTGATAAAGAGAAAATTGAGAGGCTCGCCGCCCTTCCCGATAAAGAACTGTGGGGAGAAATCAGGGGAATGCTATCGCGCCACGGAATTCATCTGCCCGACAAAATGCCCTCGCACGAGGATATGGTAAGGCTTCGCGAAGCATTTACGCTCGGTGAAGGGATCTCTCCCATGGAGGCGGCGCGATTTATCGGTGAATATAAGAGAAAATATATGAGGTGAGTTATGGAGAATTCAATGGATCTTTCCTCTGTGGTTTCCCTGATTATGAAGCATCCCGAGCTTATTGAGCAGATTGCGGCTCTGGCAAAGGGCGAAGAGGCGAGTGTCTCGGGTGGCGCGTCGGTGGATGGACCTGTCCCGACAGAACCCACAACCAGTACCGCTTTTTCCCAAGGGAAAACGCAGGAAGGGGGCGAGGGAGTTGCGCGTGAGGTGAGCAAGAGCGAGAACCGAAAACGGCTCTTCTCCGCCATTCGGCCTTTTCTGTCCGAGGAACGCGCAAGGACGCTATCAAGTGTTGAGGCTGTGGTCTCCATTCTTGACAGCATGCATTCATGAAGGAGGGATATGGTGTATCAAAGAAGTTATCCGGAAGGCTATTCGGTTCCAGAAAATTATCGTGGAATTGCCGTGGAGGAATGCCCCTCGTGTCCCGAGGAGAGTCGGGAGGAGGTCGAGGTACATACCACGCCATGCGAGGCGTATGAAGAGGATGCGCCTTGTGTTTCCTGTGGCAAGAGGCGGTCACCACTCTGGGACAAGGCAGTGTCGCTATTCGGGCGGCTACCATTTCATTTACCAAGATTTGAGGGTGACGATTTCCTGATTATAGGTGTAGCGGCGCTTTTGTTTTTCTCACACGATGGTGACAAAGAGTGCGCTCTTCTATTGCTTTTATTGTTGTTTATCGGATAAATGTAAATCATAATTTACAAAATGAGCAAGAAACGCGAAGGTTCTTGCTCATTTTATTTGTTTTATCAGAAGAAAGAAAATTGGTTGGTCTCGGTGAGATCATCGAGAACATGATTGCGGCGGAGAATTTCAATCACCGCTTTTGAGATACCCGTACGCTCACGCAGATCCTGAACGGAATAGATATCGAACTTATCCCTCACCTCTGCAATCTTTTCAGCGGCAGTGTCGCCGAGACCAGGGAGCGAGTTGAAGGGCATACGAATCTGTCCGTTTTCCGGCAGGAAGTATCTGGAATCCGACTTTTTCAGGGATACAC
Source organism: Clostridia bacterium (assembly GCA_017508465.1). GTDB lineage: Bacteria > Bacillota > Clostridia > Oscillospirales > CAG-272 > UBA1740. The sequence continues at coordinate 627 of JAFVYW010000122.1, read as the reverse complement.
CGAGGAATTTGATACCACGCGCCATCGCCTCGCGGACAAGCTGGAGGGTGGCGAGAAGCTCTTTGTCCTTCTGTGTCGCATCTGCCGGATCGAGATTTTCAAGTTCGGTGATTTTGGCACTGACACCTTCGTAGCCCGTACCGACGATTTCGGCATCGAAACCACCAGGAGCCACCGAGAGGAAGGCGGCGTAGAATTCCATCGGGTAGTAGATTTTATACCAGCAAAGACGAATGGCAGACATGTCATATGCGGCGGCGTGCGCCTTCGGGAACATGTACTTGATTTTCTTACAGGAGCCGATATACCATTCAGGAACACCATGGTCGAGCATGTCCCTTTCGTATTCAGGCTTGAGACCTTTACCCTTACGGACATCCTCCATGATTTTGAAGGCGGTGGAGTTGTCAAGTCCCTTCTGGATAAGGTAGAGCATGATACCGTCACGCGTACCCACACCCTCGGAAATGGTACAGGTGCCCGCTTTGATGAGGTCCTGCGCGTTGCCAAGCCATACATCCGTACCGTGTGTCAGTCCTGAAATCTGGAGAAGGTCGGCAAAGGTACGGGGCTGGGCATCCTCAAGTACCTGCTGAATAAAGCGGGTTCCCATCTCGGGGATGCCGA
>JAFVYW010000121.1 GCA_017508465.1 Clostridia bacterium | reverse complement strand
TCTTGGGGTTCCACTTCTTGGTAGGGTGACCGAAGTGAACGCCTGCTTCAAGCAACTGCTTGATTGTGATTTCGAACATTTTATGTTCCTCCTTGGTTTTTTCCGATATAGCATACCCCAGCGACTCCGTCAGGACGGGCACCGAGCAGGGGAGATTTTGCCATATCTGTTCTGATTTTGTCTGTGTTTTTGCACAGTACCGAGATATTATATCATAAAGATTTATAAGAATCAAGTGTTTTTCAGAAATTTACAAAAAATTCACAAATGTTTTTTCTTTTTTCTCCCTTTCATGTATTTTTCTCTTGCTTTTTTTCGTATATTGTGATAGAATGATTTCAGTTTATGCGCGAGGTTTCGTTTATGTTACATACCAAAAAAGGAAGAGCGCTTTTTGCCCTTGCCCTCTCGGGCGTTTATCTTCTGCTCTTCATTCTTCATTATGAAATATCACTTCTTGCCGAAAGTGACCTCGTCGTCGAGATTTCGTCATACATTGTTTTCCTTCTGATGTCGGCGCTATCTGCGCTTTGCGCCTGCATCTTTTACAGAGAACGAGGAGGTGGCTATGGCGCGTACCTATGGTTTCTTCTCTTTTTCTCGACGCGTCTTTTCTATCAGATTCCGTACTATTACATAGATTATGTAAGCAACTACCACTCGTCAGGCGATGCGCTCCTGCTCGGCACGCTTATGGGGCTTATCGACCTTATCACATGGTATAGCGTTTTTGTTGTGCTCTCGTTTTTCCTCCGTCGTCTGCACGCAGGGGAGGAAGTCGGACAGGCAATTCTCTGCCTCGCCATGCCTGTATATGAGTTTATTTTACTCATCGTTGAGGTGGTATTGTATTTTATGAGCTATGGCGGAATGCTTTACACAGACGATATTGCATACTTTATCTTTGGATTTATCTACCCTGCCCTGATGTTTGCCGCTTCGTATTTCGGCGGCATCCAGATTTTAAAATTACTGAATATCAAAAAGACAGAAGGAGAATAAAAAATGAATGCATTTCCTCTTTATGATGGTAAAACACCGCTTTCTGTAAGCGATTTTACGCCAACCCTGACCTATTATGCTCCGACGGAAAAGAAAAGTGACGCGTGTGTCGTGATTTTCCCCGGAGGAGGATATTCCATGCGCGCGCCCCACGAGGGCGACGGCTATGCAAGATTTTTCCAGGAAAACGGTATTGCATCCTTTGTATGTGAGTATCGTGTAAAGCCAGAATCCTTCCCTCGCCCTTTGCTTGACGCGCGTCGCGCTGTCCGTTATGCAAGAGCAAACGCAGAAAAATATGGTTACTCGCCTGATAAAATTCTTGTCATGGGCTCTTCCGCGGGCGGTCATCTCGCGTCTTTGGTTTCGACCTATCGTGGCGAGCTCGAGGGCGAAGAGGGTGATAGTCTGCGCGAGGTCAACTCTATCCCGAATGGTACAATTCTCTGCTACCCTGTTATCGATATGGTCGGCGAATATACACATGTCGGCTCCCGCACCAATCTTGTAGGCGAGAGTGGCAAGGCGTTTGAGGAAATTTCCACCTGCGATATCCTCGACGAGAACACACCGCCCGCCTTCCTCTGGCACACAAACGAAGATGGGGGTGTCCATGTGGCGAACTCGTATAAATACGCGCTGGCGCTTCGTTCGTTTGGCATTCCTGCTGAAGTACATGTATTCCCTTATGGAAGACACGGTCTCGGACTTTGCCTTGAGGATGCGCATGTTGCACAGTGGTCGGCTCTGCTTCTCAACTGGATGAAGGTTATGAATTTCTGACATTAAAAAATGCATATAAAGCAAAACGGACTGCCGAGGCAGTCCGTTTTTGGTTGAATCGTTTAAATATAAAGGGGCTATTTAATATTCGCACTCTTCGATGGCATCGTCGAACTTTTCTTTGATCATAGCGAGCTTGTCAACTGCAGAAGCGTAGTTAGCGAAGCAAGCCTGCATAAGAAGACCAACCTGGTCACGAGCGGTCGAAGAACCTTTGAATGCAGGAACTGTGAAGAAAGCATTTGCATTGTCGATACACACTTTAGCTGCAAGAGCAGCAATACCGCTCTCTGTACCATCTGCATTGGCAAGGAAGTCGGCATAGTATTCATTATTCTTGACGGACTTAATGACTGGTACATAGCCAGATGCCACTGAAAACTCTGCCTGGAACTGAATGTCGGTGGTCAGAAACTTAACGAAGAGCCAGGAAGCATAGATTTCCTGAGGATTTTCGCTTTGGAATAGACACACAGAGGGTCCCTGAAATGTAACTTTGGGTGCATCTGGATTAACCTGAGGAACGGTAGCGATACCTACTTCAAAAGGATCCTTGTTTTTCATATAGGGAGCCTGGTGAATAGCACCTGCGGAAGAGGCGATAGACATGTAGGACTTACCTACTGCATCTTCAGCGAGCTTGAAGAGGTCGGAGGTGTATGCACCGGAGAGTTCCTTGGTGGTAACGAAGCCACGAGCGTACCAGGAAGCGAACTTTTCAACAAATGCCCAGTTTGCTTCGTTGTCGAAGAGGTAGTTGGTTCCGTTAACTTTTTCTGCACTGGTGTAACCAGACTTAAGCTGTTCGCACATGGTGATGAACCAGTTTGCTTCAGAGTCGTAGCCAAGAGGAGTGGAGTTGGGTTCGAGAGCCTTGATTTTAGCGCAGGTCTCTTCCATCTCGTCCCAGGTGGTAGGAACTTTGATGTTGTATGCTTCGTTGTGGTAGTTGGGGTTTTCTACTTCGTTGCCTTCAGCGTCAAGGAGCTTTTCGCTGTTATAGATGTTTGCCCAGTTGTCAAACGCGGTCTTGTTGTAGTAAAGAACCTCGGTGGACTTCAGGAAGGGAAGGGTGTACATCTTGCCGTCACCAAAGGATTTACCTTCGTTGTAGTAGCCCTCGATGAAGTCATCGATCTGTGCCTGGGTGTAACCCATCTGCTCGGTGGTGCCATCTGCACGGTTTACGGTAACGGTGGAGTTGATGAAATCGTCGAGAATGATAACCTTCTTCGAGGATTTGAACAGAGCCACATGGTCAGGATAGCAGTAAGCGATGTTAGGCTGCGCACCTACGGTGAGTTCGTTCTTGATCTGGTCACGAACTGCATCATAGTCACCGACCTGCTTGTGGTCGATAGTGATGTGGGGGTAGAGAACATTGAATCTTTTGATAGCGTCGTTCAGAACGGGCTGGAGCTTCGTAGCACTCATGGTGTGATAGAAAGAAATGGTAACTGCGCTACCGTCATATGCGATATCATTTTGCCCTTCGTCTGTTTCAGCACAAGTCCATTTTTCACAAAGGTACCCATTCAATAGCAACTCTGCAGCACTTGATGGACTTTTTAATTTTTCTGTTTGAACACAAGTACCATCGTACACTCTCCAGTTGTCCGAATTTTTAAAAACAACCTCTGTTAGAGATGAACAATTAAGAAAAACATATGCATCGATGTAACACAGAGTTTTCGGAAAACTGACATATGATAAATTTGTGCAGTTTGCAAATGCTTCATATGCAATGGATTTTACGCCGTCGGGAATCACAACTTGTGTTAAGGACACGCAATCGGCAAAAGCACGAGAACCAATTGCTTCTATCGAATTCGGGATGACAACATCAACAATCTCGCTTTTTCCTTCAAAACAACCATCACATATGCGCAGAACCGGTTTATTTAAGACGATGGTCGGAATAACAACAGTGGTTTTATCTCCGCTATATTCAAGAACTTCATAACCTTCTTTTCCATTTAAAACAATTTCACGAAAAAGATAATCCTCTTCTGCCACAATGCCGTTATTTTCTTCTGTCTCATCTTTATTGGTAGTATTTCCTCCAATGTCTGGAACGATTGGCACAGTTGGAATACATGCCGTAAATGTCAGAGACAAAAGTAACAAAAATGAAATTAGTACTTTTTTCATACAAGCCTCCATTTGCAATTGTTGTTTTACAAATTCATTATAACGCAACACAGAAAATTTTACAAGACTTTAGCACATTTTCCTGCTTTTTGCTATACAAATTAAATCATTAAAAACAATCCTATATTTCAAAGAAAAAACAGAAGAAGGAGTCAAAATACTTCTTTTGTTTATAAAAGCGTCAATCGAGCAAATGTATCCACCAAGAATCAGTTCTTTTTGAAGAGTGGTCCGTATGCGGCGCAAGCGCGATAGTCTGCACCTTCGGGATCCTTCGTGCCAAAGAGGTTCCATGCGGCAGGACGGAATACCTTATCGGGTGAGACATTGTGCATCGATACGGGGATACGAAGCATCGAAGCGAGGGTAATGACATCGGCGCCGATGTGACCGTAGGAGATAGCGCCATGGTTCGCGCCCCAGTTGTTCATGCAATCATATGCGGTAGCAAAGGGGGAACCAGGGATGCCATCGGTGATGGGAGCAAACCAAGTGCAGGGCCATGTGTAGTCGGTACGCTTCCAGAGGGTATCGCTGACCGCATCGGGAAGGGCAACGGTATAGCCCTCGGCAATCTGGAGAACGGGGCCAAGACCTTTGACAAGGTTCAGGCGGATCATCGTTGCCGGCATTTCGTACTTCGTTTCAAAACGGGAGGAGAAGCCGCCTCCACGGAAGTAACCATTATCGGCAGCGCACCATCTGGTCGCGTCTGCAATACGGCGTGCATCCTCTTCGGTAACCTCGTACCAGGGCTTGATGCAGTGATTGCCCTGCGCATCCACAGCCTCGCCAGAGGCATCCAGGCAGGCGGCGCCGGAGTTGATGAGGTGAATAATACCCTGCGATGCCGCGGCGTGACCTTCAAGATCATAGCCGGTAACGCGCTTGACGGATTCGCTCGACCAGCAGGTACGGACATCGGCAAAAATCTGAGGACGGTTGGTCAGCAATTTCATAAAGAGCATACCAAGACCATTCAGGATATCGTTTTCGGTTGCAAGCACATAGGGCTCGCGGATGCCTTCCCAGTCAAAGGAGGAATTGAGAACAGCTTCGCCAAAATCGCAGTTCGGCTTATAGTCAGTCCACTGTCTCTGTCCCTGGAAGCCTGCCGCGATGGCGTTGTGTCCGACCATTTCTTCCTCACAGCCTTCGGGAAGGGTGGGGTTGCCACTCATAAGGTCCTTGATAATGACGGCCATTTTTGCAAGGAATTCCCAATCGGCTTCCTTCTCTTCAGGCGTGCGACGGATGAACTCGGGGTTTTTATCGAAGCCCTCCTTGCAGTTTTCCTTAATCCAGCGAAGTGCTTCTTTTACGGTTTCTTCGTTATAGATATGCTCGTCCATTCGACGGAGGATTTCCACCTCGTCGACGGATTCCACACGCATTCCAAGATAATCTTCAATAAAGTCGGTGTTCATAACCGAACCGCCGATACCCATACAGACCGAGCCGATCTGGAGGTAGGACTTGCCGCGCATAGTGGCGGCGGCAACAGCGCATCTGCCAAAGCGAAGGAGCTTTTCTTCCACATCGGCAGGGATGGTGGTGTCATCGGCCTCCATTACCTCGTGACCATAGATACCAAAGGCAGGGAGACCTTTCTGCGCGTGGGTAGCGAGAACGGAGGCAAGGTACACTGCACCCGGGCGCTCTGTGCCGTTGAAGCCCCAGACGGCCTTGATGGTGTCGCGTTCCATATCCATTGTTTCTGCGCCATAGCACCAGCAGGGTGTTACGGTAACGGTAACGGCTACACCTTCCTTTTTGAATTTTTCAGCGCATGCGGCGCTTTCACCAACTCTACCGATGGTGGTGTCTGCAATCACAACGCGGACAGGCTCACCATTGGAATAGCGCAGGTGTTTCTCATAAAGAGCCTTGACGCTCTTTGCCATATTCATGGTTTGTTCTTCGAGGGATTCACGGACTTTCATAACACCGCGTCGGCCATCAATTGTAGGACGGATACCGATTGCGGGATATTCGCCAATATAGCGGTTTTTTGCCATCTTATGTACCTCTTTTCTTTGATTTTGTACTATTTTTCGTCAGAATCAGATAATGCCTGCTTTGGGTGTTACCTTAAAGAAGTTTGCAATCTCCCAGAGTTGTGCATCGGTAATGTAATTGATGTGCTCAAGACCAGTAGAATTGTACATCATGAAGAGCTGTGCTGCTTTTTCTACGGTTTCGATAAGTCCAAAGGCTTCGTCGAGGTTGCGACCTGCACCATACAGACCATGCAGTCCCCAGACAACCGTTCTGGCAAGCTTCATCTTCTCTGCGGTAGCTTCACCGATTTCGTTGGTGCCGCAAAGCATCCAGGGAAGAACCTCGACGCCGTCAGGGAACACAACGATGGATTCGGTCATCACCTGCCAGAGAGTATGGGTGAATGCTTCGGTGGTGAGCGGGTGAACATGTGTCATCGCAAGGAGCGCATTGGGGTGGGTGTGCATAACAACACGGTTCTGAGGATCAACGGAAAGTCTTGCGATATGGCTCATCAGGTGGGCGGGAAGCTCACTTGTGAATCTGCCTCCGTCGCGCCATCCCCAGAGAAGCTCGGCTACATTACCCGAGGGAGCAATACGGATGATACCGAGGTTGGTTTCAGGATCGTCCTTGATGTTCTTGAAGTATTTACCCGTGCCAGTAACGAGGAAGCATTTGCCTACAAGGGGAGTCGCATCGAACGCGATCGGAATCTCGCGGATGACGCCATCAAAATACTCGTTCATATCCTCATCAAGAAGAAGAGAGATATTGCCACCGTTGCGCTCGTCCCAGCCGAGACGATACATATTGTCTGCGATAAGGCAGAAGTCGCGAAGAAATTTTGCTTGTCTGATGTCTTTCATTTTCTTTTTTTCCTTTATGTAAAAATTATTTTCTGTTCATTTGAATTTTAAGGTTACCGAGGGCTGTCGCTTCGATCGGAAGGGCAACCACGCGGAAGCCGATGGCTTCTTCGGTCAACTCGTTAAGAAGGGTGTTTTTCGCTCCGCCGCCAACGATATAGAGCGCGTCATATTTTTCGCCCGTGAGACCTTCGAGCTCGCGGATGGCATCCCGATAAGAGAGGGCGAGAGAACGGAAAGCGGCAAAGAAATAATCGCATTCCCTGACAGGTCTTTCACCAAAGGTGAAAGCATTGTCGATAGCTTCCTTCATACTCTTTGGCGCAAGGAAGCTTTCATCATTGACATCGAAGGTTCCAGAGAAGGTCGATGTGCGTGCTTCTTGTGCAATCGTGCCGAAATCCTTTTCGGGGCAAAGCTCGCGACGAAGGGACTGCACAATCCAAAGTCCCATGATGTTTTTCTGGAAACGGATGTAGCCGACACCGCCCTCGTTCGAGAAGTTGACGGCGAGTGCCTCTTTATTTGTGATGGGCGCAGGAACCTTCACGCCAAGCAAAGACCATGTGCCCGAGGAGATATAGGGCGCTTTGGTATCCATGGGAATGCCTTCGACAGCGCTCGCGGTATCGTGAGACGCGCAAAGGATTACCTCGGTAGTTCCACCGACCTCTTGCGCGATTTCGGGAAGGAGAGCGCCAAGAGATGTACCGGGCGCACAGAGTGGAGTCTCAAAAAGCGCGCGTGGCAGACCAAGCGCATCCACAATATCAAGGTCAAATGTACGCGCGTTTGCATTGACGAGACCTGTGGTTGTGGCATTGGTATATTCCTTTTTCTTCACACCTGTGAGCAGGTACGAGAAATACTCGGGGAGCATCAGAAAATCGGTTGCCCCCTCCAGCTTTCCTGTGAGAAGGTCATCATAAAGCTGATAAATGGTGTTAAAGGAATTGAACATGATACCTGTTTTTTCAAAGAGACTCGAAAAAGGCATTTTTTCATGGACGAGAGGAATGGTTTTAGCAGTACGGGAATCGCGGTATGCGAACACGCGTTCAGCGCTCTTCTCTCCATAGAGGACGCAGTAATCAACGCCCCATGTATCGATAGATAAACTCTCAAGCTCGCCATATTTTGCGAATGCATGACGGATACCTTCTTTGATATTCGTGAAGAGCGAGGGGATATCCCAGACGAGATGACCGTCGCATTCGGTGACATTGTTAGGAAAGCGATACACTTCGTCAAGCTTTTGCTCACCGTGCTCAATATACGAAACGATGGCGCGACCACTCGAGGCGCCGATGTCGATGGCAAGGTAGTTTTTCATAACTTCTCCTTATTTTTTCAGTAGTTTGTAATTGCATTTTAATTATATCATAAAACTTTTTTCTTGTCTATACTTGTTCGATATCTTGACAAACAAACATTTATGGTATATAATATGAACAAAATCAATCATGAAATGAGCAAAAAAATGATAGAACGCCAGGAAATCATCGTAGAATATCTTAAGAAGAACCGTTCGGCAAGTGTCAATGCACTTGCAAGGTTGCTTTTTGTCTCGGAGGCAACGATACGACGCGATCTTATCGAGATTGAAAAAAACGGACTGATTCGTCGCACGCATGGTGGCGCGGTGCTCTCCTATGGCGCGGAAGAGGTATCGCTTTTTGTCCGTATGAATGAAAACCGTAGTGCAAAGGAAGAAGCAGCGCGGCGTGCGCTTCCTCATATACCAAAGGATTTCAAGACGGTATTTCTGGATTCCTCGTCGACCGCACTTCTGCTTGTGCAAAAGTTGCCTTTGGAACATAAAACCGTTGTGACAAACAACCTGCAAAGCGCTCTGTTGCTTTCCAAAATGGATGGGGTTGATATTGTCATCCCAGGGGGAAACCTTTATTCCTCCAGCTCATCGGTCAAGGGCGCGTGGACGAATTCTCTGCTGCGCGAATTTCGTTTCGACCTTATGATTTCATCCTGCGCGTCGATCTCTGATGGCGCAACTTACGAAAGTGCGCTCGACCAAAGGGAAATCAAGCGTATTGCCTTCGAGCGCTCTGCCTTTCGCATTCTGCTCGCCGACAGAACAAAAATCAACGGACAGGGTTCGTATTTTGTCGCGCCTCTTTCAGGATACGAGGTGGTTGCAATTGGTGGTGAAGGAGAGAATGACTCCGTAGCGCTTCGTGGCGCAAGACTTGTATAGAATTCCCACTTGCAAATTACGCACAGGTGTGTTATAATGAAGAAAAAAGAAGGAGTTTTTTATGGCACAAGATAAAAAAGGTTCACGCTTCTGGCTGGCGCTTGTGATTTTCAGTCTGGTAGGTCAGGTCGCGTGGATTATCGAAAATATGTACCTCAATGTCTTTATTTATAAGATGTTCGGTGCATCGGCAGAACAGATTTCCCTGATGGTCGGCGCATCGTCCGTGGCCGCTACGGTAACGACGATATTGATTGGCGCCCTTTCCGACAAAGTTGGAAAAAGAAAGATTTTTATCTCGCTCGGATACATACTCTGGGGCATTTCCATTGTGGCGTTCGCCCTTGTACGCGAGGATACGATAGGCGCTATTGTTGGCGCAGGCGCATCGGTAAGCGCGGTATGTATCACGCTTGTGATAGTGCTTGACTGCGTAATGACCTTCTTTGGCTCGTCGGCAAACGATGCTTGCTTCAACGCGTGGTTGACGGATGTGACACAACAAAGCGGTCGCGGTGCGGCCGAAGGCATCAATGCGATGATGCCACTCGTTGCTATTCTGGTAGTGTTCGGCGGATTTATGGCATTCGATTTAAATCAGTCGGGCGCATGGACGGCGATTTTCATTATCATCGGCGCTGTGGTTCTTTGTATCGGTGTGCTGGGTCTGTTCCTGATTGAAGAGGTGACGCCCGAAGCGCAGGAAAACAAGAACTATTTCGGCAATATCATCTACGGCTTCCGTCCCTCTGTTATGAAGCAAAATCCCATTTTATATGTGACCTTGATTGCCTTTGCCATATTCGGCATTTCCATCAATGTGTTCATGCCTTACCTCATTCTCTATTACGATGTAGCGCTCGGACTTTCCAACTATGTTCTGATTATGGCGCCTGCTGTGATTTTAGCAAGCGTGGTAACATTCTTCTGGGGCAGACTTTATGATAAATGGGGCTTTGAAAAATCTCTTGTACCAACACTTGTTATGCTTTCGCTTGGTTACATTGTTCTGTATTTCTTCAAAAACACAGTGCTTGTCTTTATCGGCTCGCTTCTGATGATGAGCGGTTATCTTTCGGGTATGGCTGTGTTCGGTGCGATGGTGCGCGACAACACCCCAGAGAAAAAAGCAGGTATGTTCCAGGGACTTCGTATTGTAGGACAGGTTCTGATTCCTGGCATTCTTGGCCCGATGATCAGCGCATTTATTCTGCGCGATGCCGATGTGGTTATTGGTGATGATGGTATGGAGCAGTTTATCCCTAACTCCAACATCTTCCTTGGTGCATTGCTTGTTATTGTTGTTTTGGTTCTTGTTTTAGCACTCCTCTTCCACTTAATCAAAAAGTCAAAAACACCAATGCCAATCGCAGAAAATGACGAATAATGTAAATAAAAGTTATAAAAAACATCTCACAACAGCCCTTTCAGGTAATGTGAGATGTTTTTATTTTAATGTATTCAAATAAAGAATGGCTTGTTTGATACCATCGGTGGCAGAGGAAAGAATCCCTCCGCTATACCCTGCGCCTTCGCCCGTGGGATATAATCCTCCGTGGCTCGTTGAGATACCGTTCTCTCCGCGCACAATACGCACAGGAGAGGTAGAACGCGTTTCAGGCGCTGTGAGAATTGCATCTTCATCATAAAAACCACTCTGATGCTTATCAAAATCGAGGATGGCCTCTTTCAGGGATGTTGTGATGAATGACGGAAACAATTCATCCAGTGAGGTGAGGGCGATGCCACCATGATATGTGGGCAAAACTGTGCCTGAAAAGGTCGGTTCTGCTCCATGCATAAAGTCGCCAAGGCGAATGGCAGGGGCGCGATAATTGCCACCCGCAAGAACAAATGCGCGGCGCTCAATTTCTTCCTGGAAGGCGATACCGCGCGTTGGGCGATCGCCCTCAAAATCCTCGGGAAAGAGGGAGACCAGAAGGGCGGAATTCGCGTTTTCGCCGTCGCGCTGATAATTGCTCATGCCGTTGGTAACCACACCGCCGACGAGAGAGGACGCCATGACAACGGTACCGCCCGGGCACATGCAGAAATTATATACGGAGCGCCCATTTTTCAGGTGTGTGACAAGATGATATGTGGCAGGTGGCAGAATCCCCTCTTCGACATCACCATAAATCTGGCGGTTGATTGCGCTTTGTTTATGTTCGATGCGTACGCCCATGCCAAACGGGCGCGCCTCAAGCGCAACACCTTTTTCTTCGAGCATGTAAAAGAGCTCTCTTGCACTGTGGCCTGTCGCTAAAAAGAGAGTATCACACGCGAGAATTTGCTCTTCTCCGCCCTCTTCAATACGAAGAGCAGACACGCGCCCAGATTCAAATATGATGTCTTTCAAGGTAGTTTCAAAGCGAATTTCGCCACCAAAAGAGATGATTTTCTCACGTAGCTTTTTGACGGCATCTGGAAGATTATCCGTGCCTATATGTGGCGCTTTTTGCTCTAAAATGCTTCGTGGCGCGCCTGCCTCAACAAACTCGCAAAGCACAGTATAAACTTCGGGGGTAAGCGTGCCATACTTCAGTTTTCCATCAGAAAACGCGCCTGCGCCTCCTTCGCCAAACTGAATGTTGGAATCGGGATCGAGCAAGCCTTCCTCCATGAAGCGACGAACATCTGCTGCGCGAGCATCGACCGCCTTGCCTCGTTCTAAAACAAGGGGGCGAAGTCCCGCTTTTGCCAGAGTTAATGCACAAAAAATGCCCGCCGGGCCAAAGCCGACAATGACAGGGCGCATCGATGGCTTCTTCGTCACTTCCGGTAAAAGGAGCACAGGTTCGTGGTACGCCCTGACAACCTTCTTCATCTTCAAAAGCCCCGTCTCGCGGACGGCATCGACATCAAGAATTGCTTTTGCCTTATAAGAGGCAATCGGTTTTTGTGATGTGTCGGGAGTGATGGCACGCAGAGTGTAAGCATGCAGTTCTCCACTCTGAAGTGTCGGGAGGGTATGAAAAATTGCCCTCCGTATCTCTGCATCTCCATAACGGAGAGGCAGTTTTATTTGTATTTCAATCATCGCGTCCTCTCCTTTCGGGAAACAGATAAGTTTATTATAGTATAATTCCTTATTTTTGTCAAGGGGCGACCAATTACAAAAAAGAGGGCAAAGAAAGTAAAGTAAGTTCAAACCACAAAACCCATTATGATAACAGTGATTAACATAGCGCTTGGCATGGCAACTCCCTTTATAAATGATATTAATGTATAACATTTGTTATTATAACAAGTGTTATTATAACAGGCGTTATTATAACATGTGTTATTATAATGTTTTATGGGGGGTAAAAGCGACGGTGGCGCTGATTTGGTGAGGTGGCGCGCGGATTGTGGTGGTGCGGTGGCGCAGACTTGGTGGAGTGGCGTGCTGATTTGATGAGGTGGCGCGCGAATTGTGGTGGTGAGGTGGCGCGCGAACTGTGGTGGTGAGGTGGCACGCGGATTGTGGTGGTGCGGTGGCGCGCGGATTGTGGTGGTGCGGTGGCGCGCGGATTGTGGTGGTGCG
>JAFVYW010000010.1 GCA_017508465.1 Clostridia bacterium | reverse complement strand
GCAATCGGCGGTGCATTCTCGCTTCTTGGTTCTAAAGCTCTCGGTGCTGATGTTGTATATGTCATTGACAATGCTGAGGTCGGTGCGCTCAACGCAGAGTGTGGTGTTGCTTTCGCATGGGATAAATACATCACAGAAGAAGTTACTCGCGAAGAACTTATTGCAAAATGGAAAGCAAATGTCTCTTCCCCTGTTGCAGGATGTGCAAGCGGCGAAATTGACGATATCATATCAACAAACGAACTCCGCGCTCGCATCTGCTCTGCGCTTCTTATGCTCTCCTCTAAAGGAAGATTCGGGTTTTAATGGAGGGCGAAAATGAATACTTTACTTTCGATTGCCGAAAAAGACTATACATATAATCTTTTTGAAAGCGGATACAATCTCGGTGAAGTCGCGTTATTTGGTCTTCAGATGCTTGGAATCGGATTGCTTACCGTTTTCTCTGTTCTCATTCTTATCTGGGTAGCTCTCATTCTCTTCCAGAAGGTTTTTGCCAAGCTTCCCCAGGAAGAAAAGAAGAAAGAGGTTGTAGTATTAACACCCGCGCCCGAGCTTGCCTCTGTTGAGCAATCCGCCGACGAAGAAATAATTGCTGTAATCGCTGCTGCAATTGCAATGGCAGAAAGCGAAAGCAACGGTCTCAAATTCCGAGTAGTATCCTTTAAAAGAAAATAAATCTGGTGCCGCATGCCCAAATATGCGGAGAAATGGAATGAATTATGAAAAAATATAATATTACCGTCAATGGAAACACTTATGAAGTATTTGTAGAAGAAGCTGATGCTACTTCTGCTCCTGTTGTTGCTCCTGTCGCATCTGCGCCCGTTGCAACCCCCGTTGCACAACCTAAACCCGCCGCTCCCAAGGCACCTGTCTCTACAGGCTCGCAGGGTGGAACCAAAGTTACTGCTCCCATGCCTGGTACGATCCTTGAGGTGAAAGTTGCTGCAGGTACTGCTGTCAAGAAGGGCGATGTAATCTGCGTTCTTGAAGCAATGAAAATGGAAAACGAAATTCCTGCACCTGCTGATGGTGTTGTTGCCTCTGTCAATGTTCAGAAGGGCGCATCTGTAAATGCCGGCGATGTTATCGCTACTCTTAACTGATTATACATAAAGGATTAGGTATTTATCATGCTTGAAGCCATTAAACAGTTTCTTGGCACAACAGGCATAGCAAGACTTTTCGCAACAGAAAACTGGTGGCAATACCTTATCATGTATGTGATTGTCGGTGTTCTGTTTTATCTCGCAATTGTGAAAAAATTTGAGCCGTTGCTCCTTTTACCAATTGCTTTTGGTATGCTTCTTGCGAACCTGCCTGGCGCCAACTTAATTCACCTCGAATTCTTTTTCGATGACTACTACTTTACACAAAATGCGGCTGGTGTCGCTCCTTTCCAGATTCAGATTAACGAATTTCTTCATGCGATCTCGGATATTGGTTTGCCTGATACCGTTTTTGCTCTCAACGAAGAGATGCAATATGTATTCAACCTGGAAGGCTTGAACGATGCGCAAATTGCAATGCTTGGCGATGCTTTCAATCAAGCATTCACGAATATCGCATACTTCTCTGACGGTCTCTACCATGTAAATATGAGCGCTATTCTTTCTGAAGTAGCAAATCATGGTGGTTTGATTGACTTGCTTTATCTTGGCGTTAAACTCGGCATTTATCCTTCCCTTATTTTCATGGGAGTTGGTGCAATGACCGACTTCTCTCCCTTGATTTCCAATCCCAAATCGCTTCTTATGGGTGCCGGCTCACAGCTCGGCGTATTCTTCGCGTTCTTTGTTGCTCTCTTCCTCGGTTTCTCTCCCATGGAAGCAGGCGCTATTGGTATTATTGGTGGCGCAGATGGTCCTACTGCCATTCTTGTCACAAAGCAGCTTGCGCCTCATCTTCTCGGCGCAATCGCAATTGCTGCATATTCGTATATGGCCTTGATTCCTATCATTCAACCTCCGTTTATGCGTTTGCTTACCACGAAAAAAGAGCGCCAGATCAAAATGAAGAATCTTCGCCCCGTATCGAAGATAGAAAAGGTAATCTTCCCTATCGTTGTAACTCTTCTTGTTACGCTGATTGTTCCTGACGCAGCACCGCTGGTCGGTTTCCTTATGCTTGGAAATCTCTTCAATGTATCTGGTGTTACCGAGCGCCTTTCCAAAACATCTCAGAATGAGTTGTGTAACATCATAACCATTCTTCTGGGAGTCAGTGTTGGTGCAACAGCAAATGCCGAAAACTTCTTGAAGCTCCAGACTCTTTATATCATCGCCCTCGGTCTTTGCGCATTTATTCTTTCCACTTGTGGAGGACTTATTGTAGGTAAAATCATGTGCAAAGTCACAGGTGGTAAAATCAACCCCTTAATCGGTAGTGCAGGTGTTAGTGCAGTGCCGATGGCTGCTCGTGTTGCTCAGGACGAAGGTCGCAAGGCTGACCCCTCCAACTTCCTTCTTATGCACGCAATGGGCCCAAATGTTGCTGGCGTTATTGGATCAGCAGTTGCAGCAGGCGTATTCCTCAGTTTCTTCGCCTGATTTATGATTTAGAAAGGATTTACAAACATGGCAAAGGTTAAAATTACAGAAACCGTCCTCCGTGACGCGCATCAATCGCTTGCAGCAACCCGTATGACCACAGAAGAAATGCTTCCCATACTTGAAGAGATGGACCAGGTTGGTTATTACTCTCTTGAAGCATGGGGTGGCGCTACATTTGACTCCTGCTTGCGTTTCCTTAAAGAAGACCCCTGGGAAAGACTTCGTACCATTCGTAACAAAGTAAAGAATACGAAGCTTCAGATGCTTTTCCGCGGCCAGAATATTCTTGGTTATCGTCATTACGCTGATGATGTTGTCGAATATTTTGTACAAAAATCTATCGCAAATGGTATTGATATCATTCGTATTTTTGACGCATTGAATGATCCACGCAACCTTGAAACCGCAATTCGCGCAACCATTAAAGAAGGCGGACATGTGCAGGCCGCTATTTCCTACACAACCTCCCCTTTCCACACCAACGAAGGTTTTGCTGCATATGCAAAGCAACTCGAAGATATGGGTGCACAATCTATCTGTATCAAGGACATGTCAGGTCTCCTGAAGCCTTTCGAGGCATTCCAGCTTGTTAAAGCACTCAAAAATACAGTTTCTATTCCAATTAACCTTCACACACACTATACCGCAGGACTTGGTTCCATGACGCTGCTTAAAGCTATCGAGGCTGGTGTAGACTCTGTGGATACTGCAATCTCTCCCTTGGCGATGGGTACTTCACATACGCCTACGGAATCTCTTGTTGCGACTCTTCAGGGCACTCCTTATGATACAGGACTGTCTCTTGAAAAGCTTGATGTCGTTGCAAAATATTTCAATGGCATCCGTGAGAGATACCTCCAGAGTGGCCTTATCGATCCCAAGGTTCTCAAGGTCGATGTCAACGCGCTTCGCTATCAAGTACCTGGCGGTATGCTTTCCAACCTGATTTCTCAACTTAAAATGGCAGGAAAACTCGACAAGCTTCCCGAAGTTTTGGAAGAGGTTGCGAATGTTCGTCGTGATGCAGGATATCCCCCCCTTGTTACACCTACCTCACAGATTGTCGGAACACAAGCTGTAAACAATGTTCTTTTCGCTGATGAAGGCAGATATGCAAGAGTTACCAAGGAATTCCGCGCACTCGTTCGTGGTGAATATGGTAAATGCCCTGCTACAATCAGTGAAGATTTCAGAGAAAAGATTATCGGTGATGATGCTGTTATCGATTACCGCCCTGCTGATAAAATCGCTCCTGAGATTGAATCCCTCCGTCAGCGAGTAGCTCCTTATCAGGAACAGGAAGAGGACCTTCTTTCTCTTGCTCTTTTTGAACAGGTTGCTATTAAATTCTTCGACTGGAGAAAACAGCAGAAATATAATCTCGATCCTAACGGTGATCCCCAGAACGGTGTTCACCCCATCTGATAAACAAAACAATAAAAGGAAGAATGCAATGCATTCTTCCTTTTTTATTAAAACCCGAACTCTTCAAGTTCGTTACATAGTGTCATATAAAAACCGTATACTTTCTCTTTTTTGCTTTTATTCACCATAAAATCAACAATCTGCGAGTGAGAAATTGAATGTTCTGTGGCGTTTCCACGATAAATTGCATATATCGAGGACTCCACACTGACCATACCATCGCTCGGCTCTCCCTCAAAATGACGCGAAAACAGAAAGGGAATGCCCATCACAAAATCATCCCTGCTCCTCTCCATCTCTGAAGAGTAACTCTGCATATAAATGCCATCGTGCGATTCAAAACACTCGAAAACATTACTATCCGATCGTTTTAAGGATTCACAAACGGCAAGGGCATCTGGTTTTTTATCACCCGCAATTTTATATGTTATATTCAAACAAAATGCAAGGAAATTACGAATGATTTTGGGCATCGAATATAGCTTGGTTGCTATAATAGAACCTTTGTGTGGCGTAGAGAGGAAAGTTACAGATGCAACATGCTCCGACATTTCAAGTCGGTCGATCATGTATAGCGAATCAAGTCCCCCTTTGGAGTGGGCAATAATATTCACCTTGCTGACTTCTTCTTTTTCCATAATTTCAAGAATAAATGCTTTGATTTGTTGCGCGTTATTTTCAATCGTTCCCAAACCGTCATGCGGTGATGTATAAACATGATAACCCTGATCTTTAAGCATTTTTCCGATTTTTCCAAAGGCTTTAAAATGCCATACATCCTTCAGCATAATTCCATGAACAAGAATAATAGGATATTTCATAGTTGTCTCCTAAATGGAAAATGCCCGTTTGCACGGGCATTTTCATTAGAATGGGAAAGTGGGCGTATCATCGGAAGAGCTTTCTTGTTGTGCTTCCTGGCGCAACTGTTCTTCCATCTGTGCGCGCTCCTCTTCCTCTCTTTGATTTCTCTCGTGCTGTTCTCTGTTCTCTTCCTCGCTCTTCTGGCGTTTCTGAGAAGCGATAGCCTCGATTTCTTCAATAGTAGGATTTTCAGAGCTCATCGCGGCTGCAAATTGTTCTTCATCCATAGACTCATTTTTAAGAAGGAATTCAGCAACAAAATGCAACTTGTCAATGTGCTTTGTAAGAATTTCCTTGCAAGTAGAGTGTGCGTTTTCAATGATTGCACGAATTTCGTCATCAATTTCAGCGGCGGTTTTCGCAGAATAATTATTTCCTGACGAAAAATCACGGCCAAGGAATACCTCATCAGATGTGTGATCCGAACCATACAGCACAGGACCGAGCTTTTGACTCATACCATAGCGCATAACCATGTTCCGTGCAACTTTCGTGGCATGCTGAATATCACTTGATGCACCTGTTGAAATGTCATCGAGAATAATCTCTTCCGCGACACGACCGCCGAGGGACATAACAATGTCATCAATCATCTGATTGCGCGACAGTGTGAACTGATCGCGTGTGGGAACGCTGATTGTAACTCCACCCGCGCTTCCTGCGGGAATAATAGTAATATGCTTAACGGGATCGGTGTGCTTGCAGAAATAGGATGCGACAGCATGACCTGCCTCATGATATGCACACAATCTGTTATCTTCAGGCGAACGGACTCTGGTCTTTTTCTGTGGTCCAAGCAGCATTTTCATATACGCCTCTTCGATATCTTCCATACCAATCAGCGCTTTACTCTTCTTTGCTGCACGAAGCGCCGCCTCATTCATAAGATTCGCAAGCTCTGCACCAGTAAAACCTATGGTAGTCAGGGCAATCTTATGAAGGTCGACCGTATCTTCGAGAGGTTTATTACGCGTATGCACGCGAAGAATCTCTTCTCTTCCCTTGATATCAGGATAATTAACAGTAACTGTTCTATCAAATCGACCAGGACGAAGCAAAGCAGGGTCGAGGAAGTCAGGACGGTTGGTAGCCGCCATAACAATGACGCCAGAGTTCGTGCCAAAGCCATCCATCTCAACAAGCAACT